>CAXUFG010000266.1:0-6706 GCA_964250265.1 uncultured Pseudonocardiaceae bacterium
TCCGGAGTCGCGGTCACCGGACCAATCGTACAAACGATCTTCGCGCGTCGACTCATAGTCGGACACACTAGCGGTGCATCTGGATCAATCCATGGCTGGCAGGTGTCGAATGAGTGTCAGATCCCGGCTGCACCGACGTACCTGGTCAGCCACTCGACAAGTGGTCGCTGGTGCGCCAGCCCTGCCGGACACGATCCAGGCGGACGGAAGATCTTCCCAGTGCCGAACTCCGGCTCACCGAGCAACGCCACCATCGGAGCGCGAAACCTGGTCGTCGTAGACGGCCTTGTGGTCGCTGCGGTAGGCCTTCGGGTTGTCTGCTGCTAGCCCTTCGTAGAAATCGACCGCGCGCTCGCCGAACCCCACGGGCCGCATGCTAGCGGCGCTGCACACGTCAGGAGGCGAGGGCCGGCTCTTTCGGCGCCGCCAGCGTGGCCGGGTCCTCCCTGCCCCGGCGAGCCATCGTCAGGTAGACCAGCGCCCCGAGGAACACCACCGCGGATGTGATCACATTGATGCGCAGCCCAAAGATCATCGTGGCCGGATCGGAGCGCATCAGCTCGATCCAGAACCGGCCCGCGGTGTAGCCGGCGACATAGAGGGCGAAGGCGCGCCCGTGACCGAGCTGAAAACGTCGATCGGCCCACACGACGAGCGCAGCGACCCCGAGGTTCCAGAGCATCTCGTAGAGGAAGGTCGGGTGGACGATCTCCACCGGGGGACCCTGGGCGATCCCGTTGAGTGGGTCAAGGATGCCGGTGGCCGGATTTAGCCGGTCACGAATCTCCAGTCCCCAGGGCAACGAGGTCGGGCCGCCGTAGAGCTCCTGGTTGAAGTAGTTGCCCAACCGGCCGATCGCCTGTGCAACGACGATGGCCGGCGCGACCGCGTCCATGAACGCGGGCAGCGGGATACCCTTGCGCCGGCAGCCAATCCAGCCCCCGAAGGCCCCGAGCGCGATCGCCCCCCAGATGCCGAGCCCGCCCTTCCAGACCTCCAACGCGGCGAGGGGGTCTCCACCGGCCCCGAAGTATTTATCCCAATCCGTGGCTACGTGGTAGAGACGGCCGCCAACCAGACCGAACGGCACCGCGAACACCGCGATGTCGGTCACTGCCCCGGCCTGACCTCCTCTCGCTTGCCAGCGACGTTCCCCCCACAGGATCGCCACGACGATCGCGGCGATGATGCACAGGGCGTAGGCACGGATCGGCACCGGCCCCAAGTACCAGACCCCCCGATCCGGACTGGGTATCGAACCGAGAAACATCGCAGTAAGCACCGCGACACGGTATCTGCCGCCCAGACTGCTGACGCGTTCGCATACACCCATTCAGCGGGCACAGCCGGGGTAGAACGCACCCAAAACCACCCAGAGCCGGCCTCCGCGGGGTAACCGCCCCCCAAAACCCCCGCGTAGCCCGCTGAATGCGGAACGGGAGGGGGGATTCAGGCCGGTTGCGGCGCGGGGCGGCGGACACCGGTGGCGAGATCGGCGGCCAGCGCGCGGACTCCGGGCTCACCGTCACCAGCGGCGGTGACGAAGGCTGAGCCGACGATCACGGCGTCGGCAAATGCTGCCACCTCGGCGGCTTGGGTACCGTTGCGCACCCCGAGCCCGACGCCCACCGGCAGAGCTGGGGCAAGCTCTCGCACCCGGCTGACCAGGGTTCCCGCGGCGCTGCTCACGACGTCGCGGGCGCCGGTCACACCCATGAGCGAAGTCGCGTACAGGAAGCCACGGCTTGCGGCCGCGGTCGATGCCAGACGCTGGTCGGTAGATGAGGGGGCCACCAGGAAGATCCGGTCCAGGTCGTGCTCCTGCGCCGTGGCCAGCCAGTCGTGCGCCTCGTCGGGGATCAGATCGGGCGTGATGACGCCCAGCCCTCCGGCCGCGGCCAGGTCTCGGGCGAAGGCGTCCACGCCGTAGCGGTGCACCGGGTTCCAGTAGGTCATCACCACCGCCCGGCCACCGGCACCAGCGATCGACTCCACTATCGCAAGCACGTCACGTAGCCGCACGCCGCCGCGCAGGGCCGCCTCGGCGGCGGCCTGGATGGTCGGCCCGTCCAGCACCGGATCGGAATACGGGATCCCGACCTCGACCAGATCGCAACCGCCATCCAGCATGGCGTGCAGCAGCGCCCGTGAGCCCTCCACCGTCGGGTAGCCGGCGGGCAGGTAACCGACCAAGGCGGCCCGATGCTCGGCACCGCAGGCCTCGAACAGTGGCGCCAGCCGAGCGGTCACTGCTGTCCGTCCAAGAGGTTGAACCATTTCACCGCGGTGTCCACGTCCTTGTCTCCCCGGCCGGACAGATTGACCAGCAACAGCGCCCCATCGTCCAGCTCCGCGCCGAGCTGCAGCGCCCCGGCCACGGCATGCGCCGATTCGATCGCGGGGATGATCCCCTCGGTGCGGGACAGCAGCTGGAAGGCATCCATCGCCTGCGCATCGGTGATCGGCCGGTACTCGGCACGCCCGGTATCCTTGAGCCAGGAGTGCTCGGGTCCCACCCCGGGGTAGTCCAGCCCAGCGGAGATCGAGTGCGTCTCGATGGTCTGCCCATCGGAGTCCTGCAGCAGGTAGGACAGCGCGCCGTGCAGCATGCCGGGCTCGCCGGCCGACAGCGTCGCGGCGTGCCGTTTGGTGTGCACCCCGTCACCGGCGGCCTCGAAGCCGACCAGGCGAACGCTCGGGTCGTCGATGAACGGGTGGAAGATGCCGATCGCGTTCGAACCGCCACCCACGCACGCGGCCACCGCGTCCGGCAGCCGGCCGTAGCGGGCCAGCATCTGCTCTCGCGCCTCCAGCCCGATGACCCGGTGGAAATCGCGCACCATCACCGGGAACGGGTGCGGCCCGGCGACCGTGCCGAGGAGATAATGGGTGTGATCCACATTAGTGACCCAGTCCCGCAACGCTTCGTTGATAGCGTCTTTCAGAGTGCGGGATCCCGTCTTTACCGGCACCACCTCGGCGCCGAGCAGCCGCATCCGGGCGACGTTGAGCGCTTGACGCTCGGTGTCCACCTCGCCCATGTAGACCACACACTCCAGCCCGAGCAGCGCACATGCGGTCGCGGTCGCGACGCCATGCTGGCCCGCGCCGGTCTCCGCGATCACCCGCGGTTTCCCCATCCGCTGTGTGAGCAGCGCCTGGCCCAGAACGTTATTGATTTTGTGGGACCCGGTGTGATTGAGGTCTTCGCGTTTGAGCACGATCCGAGCCCCGCCGGCGTGCTCGGAGAGCCTGGGTACCTCGGTGATCGGCGAGGGCCGGCCGGTGTAGTCCGCGAGCAGGCCGTCCAGCCGCGCGGCGAACGCCGGATCCGAGCGGGCCGAGGCGTAGACGGTGGCGAGCTCGTCGAGGGCGGCAATAAGCGCCTCGGGCACGAAGCGGCCGCCGTAGCGTCCGAAGTGACCATGGGCATCAGGCTGGACGGGCGCACCGGTGGACGTGACAGCGTGGATGCCGACCACGCGACTCACCGGGCCGGCTTCGGGCAGGCTGGGTGGGATCCTGCGGTGACCAGCTGGGTGACTGCGGCCTTGGGGTCGCCGCTGGTCACCAGCCCCTCCCCCACGAGCACCGCGTCGGCGCCCGCACCGGCGTAGGCCATCAGGTCGGCTGGCCCGCGCACCCCGGACTCGGCGACTCGGAGCACATCGGGTGGCAGTCCGGGCGCGATCTTGCTGAAGACCGCCGGGTTGACGTCCAGGGTGTGCAGGTCACGAGCGTTCACCCCGATCAGGGTCGCGCCGGCTTCCAATGCACGATCGGCCTCTTCGGCGGTGTGCACCTCGACCAGCGCGGCCATCCCCAGCGACTCAACCCGGTCGACCAGCGCGACCAGCGCGTTCTGCTCCAGCGCGGCGACGATCAGCAGCACCACGTCCGCACCGTGCGCGCGGGCCTCGTGCACCTGGTAAGGGCTGACGATGAAGTCCTTTCGCAGCACCGGCACGTCCACCACGGCGCGGACGGCATCCAGGTCGGCCAGCGAGCCACCGAACCGCCGCCCCTCAGTGAGCACACTGATCATCCGGGCGCCGGCCTCGGCGTAGTCCGCGGCGAGCGCGGCCGGATCCGGGATGTCGGCCAGCATTCCGCGCGAGGGGCTGCGGCGCTTCACCTCCGCGATGACGCCGATCCCAGGACCCCGCAATGCACTGAGAGCATCCCGAGGGGCAGGTACCCGGGTGGCGCGCCGCTTGATCTCTGTGAATTCGATCACAGCTTCGCGGGCCGCGAGGTCGACTCTGACCCCTTCGAGGATCGTCTCCAGGACACTCAAGCCTCTCCCCTTCCGCCCCCGTGCGCAGCCGGGTCTCGATGCTAGCTCCGGCCTGGTCGGCGACCCCTCACCGGGGGTGCCCCGGCGCGGTGGGGTCCTCGCCGGCGTCCATTCGCTCCCAGAGCCGCCCGTCTGGGAGCGCCTGCCCGTTCGGACGGGCCGTTGGCGTTTGATACCGGCGGCCCAGGCGTGGCATCCGGTGACCGCGCAGCACCAGTGCGACACCCGCCGCGGCAAGGAGCACCGCTGCTACAGCGGCCAGTGCGGGACCCGCGAGAAGCACCGTGGCCGAACCCACCGGGACGGACCGGGCTGGGCGCTGCGCCGCGGACATCGCGGCACCGGCGAGCCAACGCCCGTCGAGAACCCGCAGCACCGCGACGGTGGGCGGCACTGCCGCGCCAAGCAACAATGCGCCGAGTAGCCATCGCACCCATCCGCTACTCCCCAGCACCGCGGCCACCGCCGCCAGTGCGAGCACGGCCAGCGGGCCCAGCGCAGGCAGCACTGCCGAGCCAGCTAACCGCACCGGGACGATCCCGCGCAGCGGTGCCTGGACATCGATCTGCGCCCACCCGAGCGCCGCCGCGCCGCCGAGTGACGCCGATGCAGCGATCAGCGCCACGATGGTGGCTACTAGCGCCTTGCGCGATGGAGCGCGTTCACCCACGCAGCGATCCAGCGGGCTCACCGGCGGTTTCCCCGGTGGCTAGTCGCAAGGTCCCCGCGGCGGCGAGGGCGGCCAGCACCGCACCAGCCTTGTTCAAGCACTCGGCGTCCTCGGCGACCGGGTCGGAGTCCGCAACGATGCCCGCGCCGGCCTGCACGTAGGCCACCCCGTTGCGGACCATCGCGGTGCGGATCGCGATCGCGGTGTCCGCATCCCCCGCGAAATCCAGGTAGCCGACCACTCCCCCGTACACGCCCCGCCTGGTGGGCTCGAGCTCCTCGATGAGCTCCATCGCCCGCGGCTTGGGCGCCCCGGACAACGTCCCGGCGGGAAAGCAGGCAGCCACCGCGTCGAACGCGGTGTATCCCGGCGCCAGCTCACCGGTCACCGTGGAGACCAGGTGCATGACGTGGCTGTAACGCTCGACCCGAAAGAAGTCGGTGACGTGCACCGAGCCGGGGCGGCACACCCGGCCGACGTCGTTGCGGCCGAGGTCGACGAGCATCAGGTGCTCGGCGCGCTCCTTCTCGTCGACCATCAGGTCCTTCTCCAGGATGCAGTCCTCGTCCGGGTCGGCACCGCGCGGGCGGGTGCCGGCGATCGGGTGCGTGGTGACCTTGCCGTCCCGCACCGTCACCAGGGACTCCGGGCTGCAGCCGACGATGCTGAACTCCTCCAGGGTCAGCAGGTACATGTACGGGCTGGGGTTAGTGGTGCGCAGTACCCGGTAGATGTCCAGCGGATCGGCATCGGTAGCGATCTCGAAACGTTGCGAGACCACCACCTGGAAGGCCTCGCCGGCGCGGATCGCCTCCTTGGCGGCCTCGACGGCGGCGTAGTGCTGCTCGGGGCTGCGCCGGCGCAGGAACTCCGGCGCCGGCCGGCTGAACACCGCCGCGCTGGCCGGCGCCGCCGTGCACAGCTTCGCGGCCATACTGTCTAGCCGCGCAACTGCGTTGTTGTAGGCCTCATCCACCCGGTTCGACGAGTCGTCCCAGTTGATCGCGTTGACGATCAGCGTGACGGTGCCCTCATGGTGGTCCAGGGCGGCGAGGTCGGTAGCCAGCAGCATCACCAGCTCCGGCACCTTCAAATCGTCCTCGGCCAGCTCCGGGAGCCGTTCCAGGCGCCGGACCGCGTCGTAGCCCAGGTAGCCCACCATCCCGCCGGTGAGCGGGGGCAGGCCGGGCAGCGGCTCGGTGTGCAGCGCGGCAACGGTCTCCCGCAATGCGTCCAGCGGGGTGCCCGCCCACAGGCTGCCCACGCCGGGCAGCCCCACCGGTGGTGTGCCACCCCAGACCGTGCGGCCGCCGGACTCGGTGAGGGTGGCGGTGCTGCGCACTCCGACAAACGACCAGCGCGACCAGGATGAGCCGTTCTCGGCCGATTCGAACAGGAACGTTCCGGGCCGGCCCTGGGCGAGCTTGCGGTACACCCCCAACGGGGTCTCGCCGTCCGCGAGCAGGGTCCGCGTCACCGGGATCACCCGGCGATCCCTCGCCAGAGCGCGGAACCGCTCCCGATCCAATGGCAGTGTCCCGATACTGGGGGTGCCGATGCTGGGGGTGCCGATGCTGACCATGGCGCCATTGTGCCCGCTGTTTGACGCCGACATGCGGCCGGCATACCTTTTCATTCTTCGTTGAAAAGAGGTCTGGGAGTGGTTGACGAGCACGTCAAGCGGGGCCGTCCGGGTCGTCCGGGTCGTCCACGGGGGCGCCGTCCGGCCGGTGAGGACC
>CAXUFG010000267.1:0-6691 GCA_964250265.1 uncultured Pseudonocardiaceae bacterium
AAGGAATACCTGCGCGCCATCCCGGGCCGCGGACTGGGCTACGGCGCGCTGCGCTACCTGACCAACACCCCCGAGCTGAGCACTCCCAGCCCGCAGATCAGCTTCAACTACCTGGGCCAATTCGACTGGCCGACCCCCCAAGCGGGCCCCTTCGCCGCCGTGCGCGGCGGGCTGGCCGCCGACGCCGCACCCCAGACCACCCGCGCCCACCTGCTCGACGTCGTCGCAGCCATCGACACCGGGTGCCTGCAACTGCGCTGGTACTACGCGCCGCACACGCACCGACCCTCCACCGTGCAAGCCCTCGCCCAGGCCACCCTGCACGCCCTGGAGGAGATCATCGAGCACTGCGCCCAACCCCACGCGGGCGGCCGCAGCCCCTCCGATTTCCCCCTCACCCACCTCGACCAAACCCCCAACGCCCCCCTCGCCGGCCACGGCCCACCCATCGAAGCCCTCACCCCCATGCAAGCCGGCATGGTCTTCCACGGACTCGCGCAGGAGGACCGGGGGCTCTACGTCGAGCAGATCACCTTCGTGCTGGACGGCGTCACCGATCCCCAGCAGCTTGGTGCTGCCTGGCAGCAGGTCGTCAACCGCACACCGGTGTTACGCAGTCGCATCAGCTGGGACGGGTCGGCTGAACCGCTCCAAGTGGTGCACCGCGATGTCTGCCTGCCGCTGCGCTACGCCGACTGGCGGCACCTGTCCCAGCCGCAACGGCGGGAGGAGCTGCGCACGTGGCTCGATCGCGACCGCGCCCAGGGCCTGGAGCTGACAACGGCGCCGCTGATGCGGGTGACGCTGGCGGTTCTCTCCGACGTCGAAGTGCAGGTGATGTGGACCTTCCATCACGTGCTGTTGGACGGGTGGAGCGTCTTCCAGGTGCTTTCGGACGTCTTCGCCTGTCACAACACCAAATCTGAACTGTCCCGGTCTGAGTTGGTCAGATCTGAGTTGGTCAGCCGGCGACCGTTCCGTGACTACCTCCAGTGGCTCACCGAACAGGATCCGGCGGACGCGCAGATGTACTGGCGCAGCGTGCTCGCCGGCTTCGAGTGCCGGACGCCGCTGCCCTACCAGCAGCCGCCGGCCGAGACGTACGGCACCGGCTCGTCACGGTGGCACTGCCGGCGGGTCGATGCGGAGGACACCGCCGCGCTGACTGCCTTCGCGCAACGCCACGGCCTCACGCTCAACGCTGTCGTGCAGGGCGCATGGGCGTTGCTGCTGTCGCGCTACAGCGGCGAGCGAGAAGTGTGCTTCGGAGCGACGGTGTCCGACCGGCCGGCAGATCTGCCCGGGGTGGAAGACATCACCGGCATGTTCCTCAACACCCTGCCGGTACGGGTCGAGGTGAGCAATGACGCCGGCGCCCCCGCCTGGCTGCAGGGGCTGCAGGCCGCTGCGGCGGAGTCCCGGCGGTTCGGGTTCGTGCCGTTAACCCAGATCCGGACCTGGAGTGAGCTGCCCGGCAGCGACCACCTGTTCGACAGCATCGTGGTGTTCGAGAACTACCCGATCAACGACGAGCAAGCCGCCGCGCACGGCCTTGCGGTTCGCGAACTTCAGGCAATCGAGTCCACGAACTACCCGCTCACCGTGGTGGTGTCTCCCCGGGGGCGGCTGTCCGTCGAGTTCGGCTACGACGCCGACGCTTTCGATGCCGCGTTGATCGAGCGGATGTCCGGCCACTTCCTGCGGGTGCTGACGGCGCTGGCTGCCGCCCCTGGTGTGCGCTGCGGTGACATCGACATCCTGACCGAAGGGCAGCGTTCCCAGCTGCTGGTGGAGTGGAACGGTACCGCTCGGGACGTGCCGGTAGCCACGTTGGCGGAGCTGGTGGCAGCGGCGGTGGCCCGAACACCGGCCGCGCCGGCCCTGGTGTCCGACGGCGGGGTGGTCAGTTTCGCGGAGTTGGATGCGCGGGCGAACCGGTTGGCGCGGTTGTTAATCGCGCACGGTGCCGGTCCGGAGCGGATCGTGGCGCTGGCGTTACCGCGGTCGGTGGACATCGTGATCGCGCAGCTGGCGGTGGCGAAGGCAGGGGCGGCGTTCCTGCCGATCGATCCGGCTTATCCGGCCGAGCGGATCGGCTTCATGCTCGCCGATGCTCGCCCGGTGCTGGTGTTGACCCTGGCGGCGCTGGCTGCTGAGTTACCGGTGGCCGCCGGCGCCACGCTGCTGGTGCTCGATGATCCAGTCACGGTGGCCGCCGTGGCGGCGATGCCCGCTCGGGCACCGACCGATGCTGATCGCTGGGCGCCGTTATCGGTCGCGCATCCGGCTTATGTCATCTACACCTCGGGGTCCACGGGGCGGCCGAAGGCAGTGGTGGTCACCTCCGCCGGGCTGGCGAATTTCGCCGCGGCCGAAGCCGAGCACTTCATCGTGGGTCCCGGGGACCGGGTCCTGCAGTTCTCCTCGCCCAGCTTCGATGCCTCGATATTGGAGTTGTGCATGTCCTTGCCCGCTGGGGCGGCGTTGGTGGTGCCCCCGCCCGGTCCGTTGCTGGGCGAGCAGTTGGCAGAGTTGCTCGCGCGGTACCGGGTCACCCACGCGTTGATCCCGCCGGTGGCGTTGGCCACGGTGCCCGCAGACCTCGCGGCCACCGGGTTGCCGGAGTTCACCACGGTGATCGTGGGTGGGGAGGCCTGCACCGCCGAGTTGGTCACCAGGTGGGCGCCGGGCCGGCGGATGATCAATGCTTACGGGCCGACGGAGTCCACGGTCGTGGCGACCTGGAGCCAGGCCTTGGTCCCGGGTGGGGCACCGCCGATCGGCGCGCCGATCCCCAACACGTGCACCTATGTGCTCGACGGGATGCTACGCCCGGTCCCAGCGGGAGTACCCGGTGAGCTTTACGTCGCCGGCGCCGGGCTGGCGCGGGGCTACTTGCGGCGTTCGGGGCTGACCGCGGCGCGGTTCGTGGCCAACCCGTTCGGCCCGCCCGGCGCCCGGATGTACCGGACCGGGGACCGGGCGCGCTGGAACGCCACTGGAGTGCTGGAGTTTCTTGGCCGCGTCGACGAGCAGGTCAAGATCCGGGGCTTCCGGGTTGAGCCCGGTGAGATCGAAGCCGTCCTGCGCCGGCACCCTGATGTGGACGACGCGGTGGTGCTTGCGAGCAAGGACTCCGCCGGCATCACCAGGCTGGTCGGCTACACCGTCTCGGCGAGCGGGGCACCGGAGCCGGCTGAGCTTCGCGGACTGCTGGCCGACTCGCTACCTGACTACATGCAGCCCTCCGCGTTGCTCGCACTGGCCACGTGGCCGTTGACTCCCAACGGCAAGCTCGACCGCAAGGCCCTGCCCGCGCCCGCCGAGGCGCCCAGAGCCGGTTACACCGCACCCCGCACCGACACCGAGCGCGTCCTGGCCCAGATCTGGAGCGACGTGCTCACCGTGGACAGGGTCGGCGTCGAGGACAACTTCTTCGACCTCGGCGGCGATTCCGTCCGCAGCATGCTCATCATCATGCGGATCAAGACGGCTTTCGACGTCATTCTGACTCCCCGCGACGTGCTGGCCACTCGCAATATTTCCGCGCTGGCGAACGTCGTCGAAGACGCAATTCTGAGCGAACTCGAGCGTATTGCTTTCGGTCATGGTAACGACGGAATTTGAGGAAAGAAGTCGACATGCCGTCCAGCAAAGACAGCCGAATCGCGGCCCTGCCTGCCCATATGCAGGAGTTACTGCGCCGTCGCCTGGCGGGACAGGCCACGCCCTCCGACGCGATACCGCCGGCTGACCGGACCGAGCCGTTACCGCTGTCCTTCTCCCAGCAGCGCCTGTGGTTCCTGCACGAATTCCAGCCCGGGGAGGCGGCGTATAACAGCGGGCTCGCGGTGCGTCTGCGGGGCCCACTGCAGGTGCAGGCGTTGACGTTGGCGCTGCGGGAACTGGCGCTGCGGCACGAGTCACTGCGGACCACCTTCGACGAGGTGGACGGCCGGGGAATCCAGGTTGTGCACCCGGCGATCGACCTCACGCTGCCGGTGGTCGAGCTGGCCGGCGCCACGGACGCTGAGCTGGACCGGGTGCTCGCCGCGGAGTACGGCCGCCCCTTCGACCTGCGGCAGGGGCCGCTGTTCCGGGCCCTGCTGGTCCGCCGCGCCGAGCATGAGCACGTGCTGCTGCTCACCGCCCACCACATCGTGACCGACGGCTGGTCCATGGGTGTGCTGATCGAGGAGCTGGGCGCGCTGTACAGCGCCGCGAGCCAGCAGCGATCCGCGGCGCTGCCCGAGCTGCCGGCGCAGTACGCCGACTTCGCCAGCTGGCAACGAAACCGGCTGGCCGGGCCGGCCCTGGCGGGTGAGCTGGACTACTGGATAGTGCAGCTGGCGGGGATCACCCCGCTGGATCTGCCGACCGATCGGCCACGGCCGCAGGTGCACACCGCCGCGGGCGCGGTGGCCGAGTTCGTACTGGGCGCCGAGGTCGCGGCCCGGCTCGGTGAGCTCGGCCGCGCCCAGGACACCACCCTGTTCACCGTGCTGGTGGCGGCCTGCCAGGTGCTCTTCGCTCGCTGGTCGGGCCAGGATGACATCGCGGTAGGCACTGTCGTGTCCGGCCGCGACCGGCCGGAGCTGGAGCGGATGGTCGGATTTTTCGTCAACACCCTGGTGCTGCGCGCCCGCCTCGATCGGAGGCAGAGCTTCACCACGTTCCTCGGCGCCGTCCGGCACACCGTGCTGGATGCGTTCGCCCACCAGGAGGTGCCCTTCGAGCGGCTCGTCGACGCGGTGCACGCGCAGCGCGATGTCAGCCGCAACCCGCTGTTCGACGTCATGGTGCTGCTCAACAGCGAGCAGCCCGGTAGTGGACAACCCCATAGTGAACGACACAGCGCGGCGGTTTTCGCCGAGCTGGGCGTGGAGACCGTGGACGTCTCCGGGCAGCCCGCGAACTTCGACCTCACCTGCGAGTTCCAGCTGGTCGCCGGTGAGCTGCGGGGCACCTTCATCTACAACACCGACCTGTTCGATCGCGCGAGCGCCGAGCGGATGGTGGAGCAGCTGTCCCTGCTGCTCACCGGGGTGGCGGCCGACCCGGAACAGCCGGTCGGGAGGCTGCCGCTGCTTCCGGAGCACGAGCGGAGCCGGGTCATCGCCCAATGGAATCAGACACAGTGGAACGACACCGGGCGGGAGGTGACGCCGGCGACGCTCCCGGAGGTGTTCGCCGCCGCGGTGGCCCGCACCCCACAGGCCCCAGCGGTGATCTCCGATGCGCAGGTGCTGAGCTACGAACAGCTGGGCCAGCGGGTGAACCGGCTGGCGCGGATGCTCATCGCCCGCGGGGCGGGCCCCGAGCGGATCGTGGCGTTGCTGCTGCCACGCTCGGTGGACATCGTGGTAGCCCAGCTCGCCGTGGTCACCGCGGGAGCGGCGTTCGTGCCCGTCGATCCGGATCATCCCGGTAAGCGGATCGAGTTCATGCTCGCCGATGCCGACCCGGTGCTGGTACTGACCCACGCCGAGTACGCCGACCGGCTACCCGGCGACGTCGAGACGGTCGTCCTCGACGACCCGGCCTGGCAGGCGAGACTCGCGTCGACCGCGGCCACCCCCGTGGACGACGGGAACCGCCGGGCACCGCTGCTGCTCTCGCACCCGGCTTACGTGATCTACACGTCGGGGTCCAGCGGGCGACCCAAGGCGGTGGTGGTCACCCACGCCGGTCTGGCCAGTTTCGCCGCGGCCCAGACCGAGCATTTCGAGGTGGGCCCAGGCGATCGCGTGTTGCAGTTCTCCTCACCGAGCTTCGACGCCTCGGTGCTGGAGTTGTGCCTGGCGCTGCCGGCGGGCGCTGCGCTGGTGGTGCCCCCGCCGGGCCGGCTGCTGGCCGAGCAACTGGCTGAAGTCCTCGAAGGCCAGCAGGTCAGCCATGCGCTGATCCCCCCGGCGGCGCTGGCCACCCTGCCGCTCGAGGCGGCCAGCGCCTTGCCGGCGTTCCGGTGCCTGATCGTGGGCGGCGAGGCCTGCCCAGCTGAGTTGGTGGCCCGCTGGGCCCCGAACCGGACGATGATCAACGCGTACGGGCCTACCGAGTCGACGGTAGTGGCGGCCTGGAGCCGGCCGCTGAGTGCCGGCGGGCCGGTGCCGCTCGGCACCCCGATTCCCAACACCCAGCTCTACGTGCTCGACGAGGCGCTACAACCGGTCCCCATCGGGGCACCCGGAGAGCTCTACATCGCCGGCCTCGGGTTGGCCCGGGGTTATCTGGGACGGCCAGGACTGACCGCGCAGCGGTTCGTGGCCAATCCTTTTGGGGGCCCGTTCTCGGAGTCCGGTTCGCGGATGTACCGCAGTGGTGACCTGGTGCGCTGGACCGCGGCCGGGCAGCTGGAGTTCATGGGCCGAGCGGACGAGCAGGTGAAGATCCGCGGGTACCGGATCGAGCTGGGCGAGGTGTCCTCGGCCCTGCTGACTCACCCGGACATCGCCCAGGCAGTGGTGAGCGTGGCCACCCACGAGGGCCGTCCCTACCTGCTTGCGTACCTGGTGCCGGAGGGCTCCGCGACGGGGGGTCAGAACACAGCTCGCGGCGTCCCGACGATCGAGGCGCTGCGAGAGTTCGCCGCTGCACTGCTGCCCGACTACATGCTGCCCTCGGCGGTGCAGGTCATGCCCGCGCTGCCCCTGACACCCAGCGGGAAGATCGACCGGCGGGCCCTGCCGGT
>CAXUFG010000268.1:0-6680 GCA_964250265.1 uncultured Pseudonocardiaceae bacterium
GGGCGCCGGCGCGCAGGTGCGCCGCGGCAGCGTGGGCCGCCGCGTCGGTAGCCAGCAAACGGGCTCCCAACGTCTCGAACTCGACCGCCACCTCGTCGAGCCCGCCACCGGCGTTGGCGGCCGCCGCCTGGGCATGCGCGCTGTATGCGGCTACCAGTGGACCCTCGACCTGGCTGGCCAACTGCCGCAACCGCCCCGTCACCTCAGCTGCCCGTCCCAGCCGGACCACGGTGTGCAGGGCCTTCGCCTCCACTGCGCGCTGTCCCATACCCGCCGCGACCGACGCCGCCCGCAACGCCCGATCGGTCGCCTGGGCGCTGCGGTCCTCAGCGGCCGCCTGCCAGGCCTCGGCCAGCAGCCACTCCGGCTCGAACACCGCGCAGTGGTGCCCCACTGCGCTGCCATCCAGTAGCCGCCGCGCGAGGGCGCCATCGCCGAGCTGGGCGTGGGTTTGCGCCAGTAGCGCAATACACAGTTGCCCGAAACCGCCCGGGTCGCACTGGCCCAGGCCGGCTACCGCCTCCGCAAGCCACCGGATGGCCGTGCGCGGACGTCCCGCCGCCAGCGCCGACCAGCCGACATGGGCAGCGGCCAAGGCATCCCCCGCCCACTGCGGTTGAGTCATGCACCACTCGTGCAGCTCGGTGGCTCGGGCCACCGCGTCGTGCACCCGCCCGGCCAGCAACAGCGCCGACAGCTCGGCATGAGCCAGGATCTGCCGGCACAACGCCATTTCGGGCTCAGTCATGCATCGCCCCAGCGCCGCCCAGCCACCGGCCACCACTGTGAGTGCCTCGGCGGTGCGACCCCGGGCGGCTAACCCAGCTCCGGTCGCGCTCGACGCCCACACCACCGCCTCCGCACCGGGCGCCTCCGCGGCGAGGATCTCGGCACCGGACTCGGCGGCCTGCTGCGGGCGCCCGGCGAAATACGCCAGCACACCGTGCACCGCGCTAATGCGCCGGCACATGTCGTTGTCAGCGGCGTCGGCGGCTGCCTTGTGCAGCATTGCCTCCGCCTTGGCCACCTGGCGCACGCCGAAGAAGAGATTCAGGGCCCGCACCACGGCCAGGCGGGACCGGTCCTCGGCAGAGGTGGCAAAGGGCGCGGCTGCCGCCGCCACCTGCTCAGCCTCATCGGAGCGCCCCTGCCAGCGCACCGCTTCCAGCAACGCCAGGTGCGCCCGCACACCGTCCCGCCCGTCGCTGCCGTCGATCGCCGCCTGCGCCAAGCGTGCTGCGTTTTCGTGATCAAGCAGGGCATTGGCGTGCACCGCGGCATCGGCCAGCAAACTGGCGTGTGCCCCGGGCTGGTCGCTGTCCAGCAGCAGCATCCCCGCGCGCAGCAGGTCATCCTGACGTTTCCAGGGCAGGTGCGTGTTGGCCAGCCGGCGGCGCAACCGGCATGCGTTGGCCTCGGGAAGCTGATCCCGCACCACCGTCGCATAGATCGGGTGGGCCAACCACACCTCGGCCCGCCAGCCACTGTTCACCACCGTCACCAAGCCGCGGCGCTCCAGGACCGCGACCACCTCGGGGTTGATCAAGCTGGCCACCCGGCCCAGGCCCAGCGGCTCATCGGTGGCCAGGAGCTCCAGCGCGGTCCGCTCGTCGGCCCCCAGGCCGCCCAGCTGTGCTTGGACGATCTCCCGGAGCCGGGGGGTGGGCTCCATCCGGCCCTGCCAGCGCCACACGCCATCGCGCATCCGCAGGGCACCGGTTTCGCAACCCCCCTCAACCAGCTCACGCAGGAACAGGACGTTGCCTCGGGTGGCTCGCCACAACCGCTCAATCGTCCGGCTGTCGACCACTCCGCCGAGCACACCGGTCACCAACCGGTTCATCGACAGCCGTGGCAGCTGGGCGAGCTCCAGCCGGTCGGCCAACCCGTTTTTCCACAAGGTCACCACCGGATCTGGCGCGGGCTCCCCGGTCCGCACGGTGAGGACGACGCATGCCGTGCGGGTCAGGGCCAGCTGATGAAGCAACGTCACCGACAGCTCATCGAGCAGGTGCGCATCATCGACGCCGATGACCAACCGGTGGCTCTTGCCCTGCTCAGCAATCGCGGATCCGGCCCGCTGCAGCAACATCAACGGATCGGCCACGGTCTCCACCGCGGGCAGCAGATGCGCAACGGCACCCAACGGGATCCCCGCAGCCGCATTCGTGCCGGCCGCCCACCGCGTCAACCGACCACCGCGCTTTGCCACCGCCAATGCTTCCCGAGCAAGTCGCGTCTTGCCCACTCCAGCAGGACCCGCAATGACGACACTGCGTGATTCTCCACCAGTTAAACGCTCCGCGATAAACTGCAACTCTGAGTCACGCCCGGTGAGCGTCCACGGATCCGTTCTCATAGCCGACCCGGCCAACGCGCTTGGCACTCCGCGCTGGTCGGAGGCACAGTTGGCGGCCTAACACAACCAGCCGACTGCCCCAGCCCCCTCTGACACATTGGCTACGCCCCCCCGCGTCGCGCCAATAGCTGACAACTACCCCCTGCTGTCAGCATAAGCTATCCGTCATGCGATAGCCATGGGCGACATGTCTTAGAAGATGGATACTACTGTGAGTAGGGATCCAGTGATCCGCACCCAGTAACAGCGCGTACGCACGTGGTGACATTCTGTTTCGACAATATTTTGACAGTCACGCGAGAACGGTCTGCAATTACTCAACGTTACCTATGGTGAATCCTGCACGACAGACGACATCCCCGAAGTCTGGGAGCGGGTGACCCGCGGGGTGCCTCGGTAGCGCAGCACCGACGCGCCGGTAGCCTGGACGGCGAGCGTGCCACTGACCGTGACAACGGCGTGGCTGGCTCCGGACAACGTCGCATCGAGGCGGCGAACCGTGAGCTCTGTCAGCGGTAGCCGGCTGGCGCCCGCCGCACCCAGGCGTAGGTCCTCGACCTGGCCGGACAGGGCCAGGGTGCTAGCCCCTGAGACGGTGGCCAGCACCTGACTGATCCGGATCGGTCCCGAAACCGAGCTGTTCCCGCTAAGGACCAGCTGCAACGCGGGGCTGGTGACGGTGGAGGCCAGCATGACCTGGCTGGCGCCGCTGGTGGCCAGCCGGTCGAGCTGGCCTACGGTGAGTTCGGCCGACAGGGTGGCATTCCGAACGCTCATGCCCGGCTTGATCCCCAGATGTAGCTGGTCGCCAGTGACGGTGGCGTCGACCCGATCGACCAGGTTGTCGTCCATCCACACCACCGCCTGCGCGGGTCCACCGGCCCTCAGGTGCACCACGAAGTTGGCTTCCGCCACCACCGAGGTGACCCCGGAAAGATCAATCGTCCGGCTGGTCAGCCGGCCGGATCCGGCCACCGCGGCGGGATCGATGAAACCGCCGCTGGCTGACCTACCATCGGCACCGGGCGCACCGTCACGGCCGTCGACACCAGCGCCACCACCCGCGTCGCCGCCGTTTCCGCCGTAGCCATTGCCGCCGCTACTGCTGCTGGTCCCGGCGGTGCCGGTGCCACCCGCACCCGGGTCCCCGCCGGTGCCCAGGCAACCCGCCAGAAACCCCGTCGTAGCGAGCATCGCCATCGGACGGCCAACCTGGACTGCCCACCACCCCACGCCGCGGTCCGGGGCAAGACCCACTACGACCTCCCTGCGCTCAGCCCGGCAGGCTGGAAGCGAGCCAGCAGCCACCGGACCGGCCGGCGCGCCATCATGCCCAGCAGCAGCATAGATCCCACCCACGGCAGCAACAGCAAAATGATCTGCACCACGCCTAGGGCTGTCTCGGCTATGTGGCCTTCCGCTGCTTGAGCTGCCACCGCTTGACACAACCGGACCAGCTGATGCCACACCACCGGCAGCACCTTGGGCACCACGATCAGAAACCCGATCAACCAGTACAGCAGGTAAGGCACCACGATGAGCACCCACAGCGTAATCGTGCGACGCACCCACGGTTTGAGCTCCAGCACCCGTGGATGAGTCGGCCGGCCAGGGATGACGCTCTTGAGTACCGGCCCCATCCGGCTGAACAGATCCGGCACACCAATCAGGTCGGACAGGATGTAGTAGCCATCCAGGCGGATCATCGGCAGGAACTGCGTCGCGGTTTCGATATGCAGCGCGACAATGGCCACCAGCAGCCAAGGTGCCCCGGTATCGAGGTAGACGGCGCTCATGCCGGTGATGAACACCGCATTGAAGTACACGCCTCCCAGGTCGGTGCGCAGTCGCCCGCCCCTGCCAAGCCGGTAGGAATCGGTGACCGTGCTGTACAGCGCCGGCCACACCAGGTACAACCCGAAACCCATCACTCCCGGTTTAGCGCCGCCGTAGCGGCACGCTGTGACATGCCCACACTCATGAAATGCCGCCGCGACCAGCAGCAAGCCAATCACCAGTAGCGTCAGCGCCGGCTGGTACACCAACGCCAGCGCGCTGGGCACGATCTTCCCCATACCACCTTGGGCGATGATCAACACATCCAGGCCGACGAATCCCACCAACGCGGCGAGAATCACCGGCGGCCAGAACATCGGCGCGAACACCCCGGCAATGCGCCACACCACCCGCTCAGGCACCACTCCTACCCGGAACTTCAATGCCAACAACGGGTCCGACTTCACCGCCATCTTGGGCGCGCCGCCGGCTTGCCCTGTGTCAGCTTCTCCCGCTATCGGGTCAGGCGCCACGATCCCTACCGGCCGCAACCGGTTGTCCAACAGGAATGCCACCTGATCGGCCTGCACCACCTTGCCGAACTCGGCGCTGAGCACACTTGCCAGGCCCGCGTGGTCGCGCTGGCCATCCACACCGGCCGCCAACAGATACAGCAAACGGGGCAGCTGGATAACCTGCCCATCGGCCCGACGCACGATGTAGGGCGCCTGGATGAAACCCGACCCTTGATACTCCCCGATCAGCTCGATTCCCTCGGCCAATCGCGGCACCGTACCCACAACGGATCCTGAATCAACCGCCATATGCTCAGTGTCGATGACGCCCTCCCCCGACTCGAAACCGTGCTCCGCCGAATCGAAACCTGGCTCGATCGAACCTGGCCCAAATCGAAATCTCTTCGCCGAACACCGCACGCGCCAAACACCAACGGTGGCATTAACTCCAAATGTCAGCCTAACCGACGTTCAACCCCCCGGCACGGCTGTGCACTACCTACCTTTCGGCTCCACCACCCCTAATGCCATCCCCCATGACGTCCGCTGCGGCGCGTCGCGAAGGGGCGGCCGCCCTCCAGCCACCCCTCCCGCGCTAACGCACTAAATGCAACCAGCTGATAACGCCTCGGCATCGCTCGGCTCAGCTGTAGACAGCCCCTCCGGCACCACCGGTACCAGCGCCGCCGACGCCGCCGTAACCGGTGCCCGCGGGATTGGTCTGGTCGCCGAACAAGTTGATGTTGATCAGGTTAGCGCCGAGACCGCCTCTCCCGACGCCACCGGGGCCGCCCAGGCCACCCTCGCCACCACGGCCACCACCGATGCCGGTGACCATCGACAGCACGGTACGGTGCGGCAGCAGCTCCGCACGCTGCTCATCGAGTTCGGCAAAGCCCAGTGCCGCTGAAGAGCCCAGTGCCGCTGAAAAGCGCAGTGTCTCTGACATAGATCCTCCTAGGACAGGTGTTCCCGCGCCCTCTTGCTGGCCGCGGGCCTACGAACACCGCATCGGTGGCAGTGCCGATCCGGCGTTACATACGGTGCCCACACCCACACCCAGGTGGCAATCAGTAGCGATACTTAACTCTTCCAGGGACACTACGTAGTCCAGAGGACTTGCTGGGCACGTTGTCCCCGAGGATGCCACGGGGATTCAGCTCATCGCACTACCTACGCCGAACACCCACCTCCTATCGTCTTACCTGGTAATCGCGCTGAATCCGACCGGAGGGGCGGTCGCAGTCTGGACCACCCCTCCATCCGTCGAACTACACCATCCACGATCAGGTGATGACCTAATCGAGCGATCCCAGATCAGCTACCGAGCGCTCCGCCACGACCGCCGTCACCGCTGCCGCCCGCGCCGCCGTAGCCGTCGCCGGCGCTGTTGGTCTGGTCGCCGAACAGGTTCAGGTTGATGAGGTTGAGACCGAGGCCTCCCCGGCCCACGCCACCCTTGCCACCCTCGCCACCGTTACCGCCACGTCCGGCACCACCGCCGGTGTTGAACAGCGACAGCACGGTCCGAGCCGGCAGCAGCTCCACGTGCTGGCACTCGACCTCAGCAAAGCTCAATGCGTCAGACATCAATCCTCCTAGGAAAGGTGATCCCGGTGAACCCGGGCCGCAAACACCTCATCGGTGGCAGTGCCGATTTGGATACTCATACCTTGCCTAGCGGTCACCCCTTGTGGCAATCAGTAGTGGCACGTAACTCTTTCAGACCTACTACCTAGGATTGGATTTCTTTCCGAATACGTAGCCGTCCGAAAAATCTACGGAGGAGGCACCATGCTGAGTACCTATCACGGAAGACGTTACCCGGATCAGCTGGTGCGACCTCCCGGCGATCGTCAGAATGACCCGGTCTCCATCAAGTAGCTGAGGGGGGTGCCGGGCCCGGCCCCCCCCACCCCTGCGTGGGCTCAGAGCAGCGCTGACACCAGGCCCGCCGCCCGTTCCAGGCCCTCCAGCGTCCTCGGGCCACCCTCCGGGTGCTGCGCGTGCAGCACGATGCGGTGCAGCAC
>CAXUFG010000269.1:0-6664 GCA_964250265.1 uncultured Pseudonocardiaceae bacterium
GATCAGCTCATAGCGCGGGGTTCCCCGTTGCCCGATCGCCGGCTCGGCCGGCAGTAGCCCGATCGCCGGCTCGGCCGGCAGTTGCCCGATCGCCGGCTCGGCCGGCAGTAGCCGGACCACTATGGGCTGCAGCAGCCCGAATTCCTTGATCGAGTGCGCGAGCTCAGCGAGGGAGTCATCGTCGAACACCTGCCGCGGCTGCCGGGGGTTGGGCACGATCGACCCGATCGGCACTTCTTGATAAATCGCGCCGGTGATCTGACCGGTCGGGGCGTCCCGATCATCGGATGAGCGCTGAGGCGACGCTGGGTCACTGGCAGGAGCATCAATCGGTGCTGTGGGGATCAGTGCTGCCAAACCACGGCCCAGCCCGCCTTTACGCTGCAATCCAGGAACGGGCGACCCTGGTGTCTGGGACAGCGCACTACCGGGGGCCATCAGTGAGGCACCTTTCGGGCGGCCGGATCCTGGTTTACTTCGGCGCGGTCCACGTATCGATGGTCGAGCGCGATCTCCCGTGCGGCGTCCACGTAGCTCAGCGCCCCGCGAGAGCCGGGATCGTAGACCAGCACGGTCTGCCCGAAGCCCGGCGCCTCGGAGACCTTCACACTGCGCGGGATCACCGTACGCAGCACCTGGTCGCCGAAGTGGTTGCGGATTTCGGCGGTGACCTGATCGGCCAACTTGGTGCGCCCGTCGTACATGGTCAGCAGGATGGTGGACACCGTCAGCTCCGGGTTGAGGTGCGCCTGCACCAACTCGATGTTGCGGAGCAATTGGCCGAGCCCCTCCAACGCGTAGTACTCGCACTGGATGGGAATCAGCACCTCCGGCGCCGCGACCAGCGCGTTCACCGTGAGCAGTCCCAAGGACGGCGGGCAGTCGATGAAGACGTAGTCCACACCCAGCTCGTCGAGGGCGACCTTGGACAGCGCCCTGAGCAGGCGTGACTCCCGGGCCACCATCGACACCAGCTCGATCTCGGAGCCGGCGAGGTCGATGGTCGCCGGGATGCACAGCAGGTTTGGCGACTGGGGGCTCACCGCTACCGCGTCGGCGAGCCTGAGCTCGCCGAGCAGCACTTCGTACACCGACCTGGTACCGGCACGGTGCTCGATTCCTAACGCGGTCGAGGCGTTTCCCTGCGGGTCCAGGTCGACGACGAGGGTGCGTAGCCCCTGCAGCGCCAGTCCAGCGGCAAGGTTGACGGTGCTCGTGGTCTTACCGACGCCACCCTTCTGATTGGCGACCGCCAGCACCCGGCGCTGGATCGGGCGGGGCCACCGGTCAGTGGGGTGCTTCACCCGAGTCGCCCGCTCTGCCTCCTCCGCAATCGGCGTCCACCCGACCTCCAAGGCATTAGCCGGCATTTCGCCAGAGTTGCCGGCGGCGACTCCTGGAGAAACAGCGGACGCGCTCTGGGTGCCCGACTGCGGTGCCCGAGTGCGAGCGTGCCGTGGGCTCGACCCGCCCGCCGCGCTGTACCGAGACGTGGTTTCACGTGAAACAGTGAGCCTCGACGTCACTGCGGTGTTGGACGCGACACTGCGTTGCACCACACCATCCTGCTGCGCTGCACTCTCGGGCCACTTCGGGAGGCTCACGCTCACCGATCCTTCCTCCTTCGTGCCCTCGCAGGACGAGTAACACGCTGGGCCAGCCGGGGAACCACGACGACGGTGGTCGGTGGCTGCACAATGTTGGCACCGCACTGCACGATCTCCATTGCCGCCCCTCCGGCAGCCCGCACCACGTCCACGTCTCGAGCGACCTCCGCTGCGGCACTGGCACCCTTCACCGCGAGTAGCCGTCCACCCGCCGCTACCAACGGGAGGCACCACCCCGCCAACCTGCCCAACGGCGCTACTGCCCGGGCCGTGACGACCTGATTTCCCCCACGCTCGCGCCGCACCCCGAGGTCCTCGGCGCGGCCGCGATGCACCGGCACGCCCAGACCGAGCTCGGTGACGACGTCCTCTAGCCACGCCACCCGCCGGGCCATCGCTTCCAGAAGCACGATCCTGAGATCCGGACGTGCGATCGCCAGCGGTATTCCCGGCAGGCCCGCGCCGGAGCCCACATCGAGTACCCGAGCGTCCTCGGGTATCAGTTCGCGCAGCACCGCGGAATTGAGCAGGTGCCGATCCCACAGCCGGTCTGCTTCCCGGGGACCGATCACACCTCGGTCCACCCCAGGTCCAACGAGCATCTCCGCGTACCGCTCAGCGAGTGCATATCGATCACCGAACACCGCCTGAGCCGCTGCTCGGGCGTCCACTGCCCCCGGCAGATCCAGCGCATCAGCCCCCGTCGGATGAGCCGACGAATCGGTTCCAGCAGGCTCATCCGGTGATCGAACGTCCGGGCGATGTTTCACGTGGAACATCGACCACTCACGCGCCGCAACACTGCGCCGCAGTCGGAGCGAATCGGGTCCGTGCAGATCAGAGTCAGATCACGCGGAGGGGAACACCACGACACAACGTTGCGGCTCCTCGCCGTCACTCTCGCTGTACACGCCGTCCAGGTCTGCCACCGCGTCATGCACGATCTTCCGCTCGAAGGGGGTCATCGGCTGTAGCCGGACCGGCTCGCCGCCCTCAAGTACCCGCTGCGCGGTCGTCCGACTCAGGTCACCGAGATCGCTGCGGCGCGCGGAGCGCCACTTCGCGACGTCCAGCATCAGCCGGCTGCGCGCACCCGTCTGCTGCTGCACCGCGAGCCGGGTGAGTTCCTGAAGCGCCTCCAGCACCACACCACGCGGGCCCACCAATTTCGCCAGGTCGTCACCGCCATCGATACTCACCATGGCGCGGCCCGCCTCGACGTCCAGGTCGATGTCGCCGTCGTAGTCGACGACGTCGAGCAGCCGTTCGAGATAGTCACCGGCAACGTCGCCCTCTTGGACGAGAAGGTCTTCGCTCACCGGTGCGCTGCCCTCCGGCTGTGTGCCGTCTGCTCCGCCTCCAGCGTCAGCCGACGAATCCTCCCCGGCAGCCGACGTCTCAGTCGCCGAGGTCTCCGTCACCGCTGTCTCAGTCGCGAGCGTCTCCGCCACAACTGTCTCCTCTCCGGCGATCGCGCCCTCAGCGACGCTTCCGATTCGTCTTCTTCCGCGGTCGCGGCCGCTGCTGGATCATGCCAGGCGGTACCGAGCCGTCCGCACGGGCCGAGCCTTGACCGTTCGACTTCCCTGCTGAACCAAGGCTCACATCGCCCGATCCGAGTCCCTGCGAGCGAGCACCGTTGGTGGTAGCCGACCCGATCTCCTCATCCGATTCTCGCGGGGTATCACCGTCGGCAAGGTTAGCCGCGCTCTCGGTACCGTCCTTCTTCGGTCGGCTGGGTTTCTGGCCGGGCCTGGGCGCCAGCGCCTGCCGCTGGGCGACCGCGGTCTCCTTCTTCTCCGCTTCCTCCGCGTCGATCCGCTGGTAGACCACCCGTTGCTGGGCGAGCGTCCACAGGTTGTTGGACAGCCAGTACAGCAGGATCGCCAACGGGAAGAACGGACCACCGGCCACCACGCCAACCGGGAAAAGGTAGACCATCAGCTTGTTCATGATCGCGGCCTGCGGGTTGGCCGCCTGTGCTGCGGTCTGCCGCTCCACCGAGTGCTTCGCGGTGAGGTGGGTGAGCACACCGGCCACGATGGTCAGCGGGATAGCCACCGCGGCGATCTGCCACCGGGAGACGTCCCCGTAACGGGACAGCAGCGCCGCTGGCTCGGTGATGAACGAGGACAGTGGAACCCCGAACAGGTCCGCATCCAGGAACGACCGCACGTCGACTGCACTGAACACGTAGTTACCGGTCTCGCGGTTCAGCTCAGCGGACAGGAACGGCCGGTTGAACGAACGCAGCACCTGGAACAGGCCGATGAACACCGGGATCTGCACCAACACCGGCAGGCAGCCGCCCAGCGGATTGACCCCGTGCTCGGACTGCAACTTCTGCATCTCGGTCGCCATCTTCTGGCGGTCGTCGCCGTACTTCTTCTTCAGCTTCTGGATCTCCGGTGCGAACTCCTGCATCTTGCGCATCGAGCGGACCTGGCCGACAAACGGCTTGAACAGCACCGCGCGCAGGGTGAACACCAGGAACACCACCGCAAGCGCCCAGCCGAAACCATTGCCCGGACCCAGCAGGTAGCCGAACGCCTTGTGCCAGAACCAGAAGATGGCCGACACCGGGTAGTAGATGAAGTTCAGCACGACGACTCACTCTCGGCCTGGGCGCGGGACGTTCTCGTAGGAGGAACCGGGTCCACCCCTCCAGGGTGCCAGGGTTGGCAGCGCAATAGCCGTCGCACCGTCAACCACGACCCTCTCAGCGCCCCGTGAACGGTCAGCGCCTCGATCGCGTATGCGCTGCAGCTCGGCGAGAACCGGCAGGTGGGCGGCAGTGCCGGGGAGATCCACCGGCGATAGAACCGCAAAACGACGACCAGGATCCGAGCCACTGGACCAGTCCTACGATCTGGTGCAGGCTCAGGACGCAAAACCGTCATTACTGGCTACCGTGGCGTGCTGGGCTGGGTCCGGCGGCGCCGATCAACCGCCGCAGCGCTCCGTCAAGGTCACCGCCGAGGGTCGCGCTACTGGCCAGCGCTGACGCCGGCAACGCGCGGACCACCACGAACACTCCTGATGGCAACGCTGCCAACCGCGCCCGCATCAGATGCCGCAGCCGGCGCTGCACTCGGTGCCGGACCACCGAACCGCCGACCGTTCGACCCACCACAAAACCCACTAGTGGCCGCGAATCAGTGGCGCCAGTGCGGGCCACATGCACGACGACCGAGCCGCGGGCCGCCCGACGGCCCCCCTTCACCGCCGTCGCGAAGTCCTCGCGCCGGGTCAGTCGGGTCGCAGCGGGTAGCAACGTGAGAGATCCCCGAATACCTCAGGCCGACAGCTCAGCACGGCCCTTGCGACGCCGGGCGGCGATGATCGCACGGCCGGCGCGGGTGCGCATGCGCAACCGGAACCCGTGGGTCCTCGCGCGGCGACGGTTGTTCGGCTGGAACGTGCGCTTGCCCTTACTCACGGCTGTCGTTCTCCCGGTGCTTGGTGCTCGGTTGAAGATCGCGGAGTCGCAGCCGTCGGGACTGCATACTCGGAACTTCGGTCATCGGATACTGCGGTCATTGGATACTGCGGCGTAGTCGTGCCCATCGCCTACCGGCACAGGAGGCACTACTGCGAGACGATCTCACCCGTCAGCGAAACCGAATCAGCCGTGGGCGAGGGCACACAAGAATGCCCACCGGTGGGCGGGAGACGACCAGAGCTTAGGCGGCCAGTGGCGGTGCCGTCAAAACCAACGTCTCGCGTCACCGTCAGGGCGACACGCCGTTACATCGGTGGTGCTTGCTTACACGGGGTTCTTGTGGCAGCACCCCAGGCTTGTTAGCTTGCGGCGCCCGATATAGCCGGACGCTGCTCGCCAAGCTGGTACGTCGGGACTGGGGGAGCGCGGCCAACATTGTCATCCACAGCTGTGGACAACCTTGTGGACAGCTAGCGCTCCTCAGGTTCACCACCGGCCGAAGGGGGAGTCAGCGGGTGTCGGAGCGGCAAACCGATCTCGGCCAGGTCTGGAACGAGGTCGTTCGAGAGCTCTCCAGCGGGACGCTCTCACCGCAGCAACGCGCGTGGATGCGCGTCACCCGCCCGATCGGCCTGCTGGATGGCACCGCGCTACTCGCGGCCCCCAGCGACTTCGCCAAAGACGCCATCGAACGCGCGCTGCGACAACCCATCAGCGCGGCGCTGTCCCGGCACCTGGGTCGGCAGGTCTCCCTGGCGGTGAAGGTCGACCACCCGCTGCCGGTGCCACCGCAGTTGCCGCCGCAGTTCACCGAGCCGGGCGGCGGGGCTGGCGATGATTTCAGCATGGTCGGAGCCGCAGTGAACGGGCAGGTCGCTGGCCCGGGCGCCAGCCCTGGCAAGCACGACGAGGAGGAGGCCGCGCTGGCCACCGTGAACGAGATCTGGCCCAGTTTCGCCGGCCCGGCCGCCGCGGCACCGACCCGACCGCCGAGTTCGCAAACCAGACTCAACGAGAAGTACACCTTCGACACCTTCGTGATCGGTGCGTCCAACCGGTTCGCTCATGCGGCGGCGGTCGCAGTGTCTGAGGCGCCGGCGCGGGCGTACAACCCGTTGTTCGTCTGGGGCGAGTCTGGGTTGGGCAAGACGCACCTGCTGCACGCCGTCGGGCACTACGCGCAGCGGCTGTTCCCCGGGATGCGGGTGCGCTACGTCTCCACCGAAGAGTTCACCAACGACTTCATCAACTCGCTGCGCGACGACCGCAAGGTGGCCTTCCAGCGCCGCTACCGCGACGTCGACGTGCTGCTGGTGGACGACATCCAGTTCCTGGAGGGCAAGGAAGGCACCCAGGAGGAGTTCTTCCACACCTTCAACACCCTGCACAACGCGAACAAGCAGATCGTGATCTCCTCCGATCGCCCGCCTAAGGGGCTGGGCACCCTGGAGGACAGATTGCGCACCCGGTTCGAGTGGGGCTTGATCACCGACATCCAGCCACCCGAGCTGGAGACCCGGATCGCCATCCTGCGCAAGAAGGCAGCCGGTGACCGGCTCGCCGCGCCGGATGAGGTGCTGGAGTTCATCGCCGCCCGGATCGAACGCAACATCCG
>CAXUFG010000270.1:0-6643 GCA_964250265.1 uncultured Pseudonocardiaceae bacterium
AGGGAATCGGACACGACTTCGACGCTACCGGGCGCCTCCGACAATTCCCGACCGCTTTTCGGCCGGCCGCCGGAGCGACACTACTGGCGTTATAGCTCGGGGAACCACAGCGCGATCTCGCGCTTGGCGGAGTCGACCGAGTCCGATCCGTGCACCAGGTTTGACTGGACCTCCAGCGCGAAGTCACCGCGGATCGACCCCGGCGCCGCCTTGTCCACCGGGTCCGTTCCGCCGGCCAACTGCCGGAAGGCCGCCACCGCGCGCTCCCCCTCCACCACGGCGGCCACCACCTGGGCAGAGGTGATGAACTCCAGCAACGAGCCGAAGAACGGTCTGTCCACGTGCTCCGCGTAGTGTTGCTCGGCCAGATCCCGCGGGACCATGCGCAGTTCCAACGCGGCCAGTGTCAGGCCCTTGCGTTCGATCCTGGCGATCACTTCGCCGACCAGGCCGCGGCTGACGCCATCCGGCTTGACCAGGACCAGGGTGCGCTCGCTCACGACAGCTCGTTCTCCTCAGGTAGTCAGGGTGACGGACGCGATGAGCCTAGCGACCGGTCAACTCGTTCTTACCGTCAAGACCGGTGTTGGGTCGCAGCCCGGATCGACACCGCCCGCCGTACGTATAGCAAATAGCCCCAGACCAGCACGAATAGCAGGCCCAACCCGCCCAGCGCGGGGTGAGCGAACCAGCCCACGACCATCGCGGCCTGCAAGATGAGGGCTAGGCCGAGACCCCACGAGCGGCGCTGCACACCTGCCGCGAACACCATCGCCAGCGCCAGACCAGCGGTATACCAGCCAGCTGGGCCGCCCAGCCCGTCGCCGACCCGCCCGACAACGAGGAGGGCGAGTCCCACGACGATCGCCTCCAGTACCAGGGTGCCGGCGAATATGCCGCGCAATCCACGTAATGGATCTTGCTGGACCGGCGGGTCGCTCACTGCGGATCTCGGCCGAACAGGCTGCGCGCCGCACCGATCATCGCCATCGAGCCGGTAATGACGACGCCGGCGCCCGAGATGCACTCGGAGTCAGGCGCGGCTGCATCGGTAGCCGAGTCGGTGGCCACCGAGATAGCGTCCGGCAAGCGAGCCTCGACTCGCAGGCGGGAGTCATCGAAGAGCTCCTGGGCCGCCGCAGCGAGGTCATCGACGTCCATCGCGCGCGGCGAGCCAGTGCTGGTGAGGACGACCTCGTCGACCACCGGCTCGAGCTCGGCAAGGATGCCACGGGCGTCTTTGTCCCGCATTATCCCCACCACAGCGACCAGTTTGCGGAAGGCGAACTCCTCACTGAGGGCGGTCGCCAGGGCCTGCGCACCATGCGGATTGTGCGCGCCATCGAGAAAGACCGAGGGCGCCGTGCGGACCCGCTCCAGCCGTCCTGGAGCGGTCACCGTGGCGAAGGCGTCGCGCACCGCCTCGATGTCCAGCGACAGGCTGCCACCCGCGCCGAAGAACGCCTCTGCGGTGGCCAGCGCGAGCGTGGCGTTGCGAGCCTGGTGCGGCCCGTGGAGCGGAAGGAAGATCTCGTCGTAGGCCCCACCAAGACCCTGCAACTTCAGCTGCTGCCCGCCGACGGCGATGTCGCGCTGCAACACGCCGAACTCGATGCCCTCCCGCGCCACGGTCGCGCCCACCTCGATGCAGCGGGCCGCGAGAACCCGAGCCACCCCGGGCGACTGCTGTGCCAGGACCGCGACCGAGCCAGCCTTGACGATGCCGGCTTTCTCCCTGGCGATACCGGTGATGTCGCTGCCCAGGTAGTTAACATGGTCCACCGCAATCGGGGTGATCGCGGCTACCGTGGCGTCGGCGACGTTTGTGGCGTCCCAGCTGCCACCGAGACCGACCTCCACGACGGCGGCGTCCACCGGCGCGTCGGCGAAGGCCGCGAACGCCATCCCGGTCAACACCTCGAACTTGCTCATTTGCACCGGCGCTCCGGCGTCGACCAGGGCAACGTAGGGCTCGATGTCGTGGTAGACCTCAACGAAACGTTGCGGGCTGATCGGTGCCCCGTCCACGCTGATCCGCTCGGTAACCTGCTGGAGGTGCGGGCTGGTGTAGCGGCCCACGCGTAAGCCAACGCGGGACAGCAGCGCATCCAGCATCCACGCCACCGAGGTCTTGCCGTTGGTGCCGGCGACATGCAGCACCGGGTACGAGCGCTGTGGCGAGCCCAGCAGATCGACCAACGCCGCTATCCGGGTCAGGGACGGCTCGATCCGGGTCTCCGGCCAGCGACGGTCGAGCACACCCTCGACTTCCCGCAGCTCAGCCAGCGCGGCGTCCCCACTTCGAACCGACGGTTGAGTCATCGCTTATCACACTAGAGTGCCTACTCGAGGGGCTGCGCGATCCGGACTGGCCGCACCGCGTCGGATGATCGTGAGCGCGTAGGCTCAGGCGGACTTTTCGCGACGTTCGCGGCGGGTCGGTTGCCGGGTCACGATCGTCGGGTTCACATTCTCCCGCACGGTTTGCTCAGTGATGACCACCTTCGCCACATCAGTGCGGCTGGGGATGTCGTACATCACCGGTAGCAGCACCTCTTCCATGATGGCGCGCAGACCACGGGCCCCGGTGCCGCGGAGGATGGCCTGATCGGCGATCGCCTCCAGTGCGGTGCCGGTGAACTCCAGCTCCACACCGTCCATCTCGAAGAGCTTGCAGTACTGCTTCGACAACGCGTTGCGGGGCTCGGTGAGGATCTGCACCAGCGAACTCTTGTCCAGATTCGTCACGCTGGCGATCACCGGCAGGCGCCCGATGAATTCGGGTATCAGACCGAACTTGATCAAGTCTTCCGGCATGACATCGGCGAACACGTCGGAGGTGTCGATGTCGGCCTTGGAACGCAACTCCGCGCCGAAGCCGAGTCCACGCTTGCCGATGCGATCCTCGATGATCTTGTCGAGACCAGCGAACGCGCCAGCGACAATGAACAGGACATTCGTCGTGTCGATCTGGATGAACTCCTGGTGCGGGTGCTTGCGACCGCCCTGCGGCGGCACGCTGGCGGTGGTGCCCTCCAGGATCTTCAGTAACGCCTGCTGAACGCCCTCACCGGAGACGTCCCTGGTGATCGACGGGTTCTCCGACTTGCGGGCGATCTTGTCGACCTCGTCGATGTAAATGATCCCGGTCTCAGCTCGTTTGACGTCGTAATCCGCAGCCTGGATCAGTTTGAGCAGGATGTTCTCGACATCTTCGCCGACATAACCCGCTTCGGTGAGGGCGGTGGCGTCAGCGATGGCAAAGGGCACGTTGAGCAGCTTGGCCAGCGTCTGAGCCAGGTAGGTTTTTCCGCATCCAGTGGGACCGAGCATCAGGATGTTCGACTTGGTCAGCTCGATCTCGTCGTCGCGACCCTTTTCACCAGCCTGAATACGTTTGTAATGGTTGTAGACGGCAACTGAGAGCGTGCGTTTGGCGTCGTCCTGGCCGATGACGTATGTCTCGAGGAAGTCGTGGATCTCGCTGGGCTTCGGCAGTTCGTCGAGCTTCACATCACCCGTGTCAACGAGTTCCTCTTCGATGATCTCGTTGCACAAGTCGATGCACTCGTCGCAGATGTAGACGCCGGGTCCAGCGATGAGCTTCTTGACCTGCTTCTGACTCTTCCCGCAGAAGGAACACTTCAACAGGTCGCCGCCATCACCGATCCGTGCCATGGGCGCTGGCCTCTCGTCCTTCCCGGCGCGTGATGTGCAGCGCGCCTGGCTGCGTGTGTGTTCGACGTTACCCGTCCGACCCCGCCGTGCGGGAGGACCTAGCTTTCCCGATATTGGCTCACCTTGCGCACTGCGTCGCTCACTCGGCGTGTCGCGCCACGCTCGGTCATCATCGGCCTGCGGAGAGCTTCCGGATCTGGGTGATCTCGTCGATGATCCCGTACTCCTTGGCCTCGATGGATGTCAGGATCTTGTCCCGGTCGATGTCCGCGCGGATACGCTCCACGGTCTGGCCGGTGTGATGAGCCAGGGTGCTCTCCAACAGTCGACGCATCCGCTGAATCTCGGCGGCTTGGATCTCCAGGTCCGAGACCTGACCGTACACGCCCTCGGTGGCCGGCTGGTGGATGAGGATCTGGGCGTTGGGCAAGGCGAGACGCTCACCCGGGGTGCCCGCGGCAAGCAACACCGCGGCGGCCGAGGCGGCCTGGCCGAGGCACACCGTCCTGATGTCCGGTCGGACAAACCGCATCGTGTCGTAGATGGCCGTCATCGCGGTGAACGACCCACCCGGCGAGTTGATGTACATGGTGATGAGACGGTCCGGGTCGGTGGACTCCAGCACCAGCAGCTGCGCCATGGTGTCGTTCGCCGAGGTGTTGTTGATCTGTTCGCCGAGGAAGATGATGCGCTCTTCGAACAGCTTGTTGTACGGGTTGGACTCTTTGACCCCGTAGCTGGTGCGCTCGATGAAGGAAGGCAGGACATATCGAGATTGAGGCATCCGGTCGTACGGCGTGACACCCTCGGGCAGGTGGTACATCGGGGCTCCTCGAAGCTCAGCGGCTCGCGTCAGGCAGGGAGTTGGCGCGAGTCAGGACTTGGTCGACGAAGCCGTAGTCACGGGCTTCCTCCGCGGTGAACCAACGGTCGCGGTCGGAGTCCACGATGATCCGCTCGACCGGCTGGCCGGTCTGCTCGGCGATGAGCTCCGCCATCTCTCGCTTGTGCTTGGTCAACATGTCGGCCTGGATCGCGATGTCCGCCGCGGTGCCGGACACGCCGGCCGAGGGCTGGTGCATGAGGATCCGGGCGTGCGGTAGGGCGTATCGCTTGCCGCGGGTGCCTGCGGAGAGCAGGAACTGTCCCATCGAGGCGGCCAAGCCCATCGCGTAGGTCGCCACGTCGGGTTCGATCAGAGTCATCGTGTCGTAGATGGCCATGCCCGCGGTCACCGAGCCGCCCGGCGAGTTGATGTAAAGCCGGATGTCCTGGTCGGGATCCTCCGCGGAGAGCAGCAGCAGCTGAGCGCAGATCTGGTTGGCGATGTTCTCCTCAACCTGAGATCCGAGCACGATGATGCGCTCGCGCAGCAGCCGCTCGTACACCGAGTCGGTCAGGTTGAGGCCAGCCGTGGCGGCCCGCATCGCGGGGGCGTCCCGCAGCGGCCCGGCCGAGGCGATGTGGTCGGTGGTCACGTGTGCCTGCCTTCTGTCATCGGGTCCACCTGCGGTGGGCGTGAGGGGTCCGGCTCGCCAGATCGATCCGAACTCCGGCGCTGGGGACACTGCCGACCCTAACCAAGGGAACAGGCGTCTAGTTCCTGGCGCGCCCGAGGTTCGCTCAGAGCGTTACGCCAGTGCGCCTACTGTTGCCTCGCCGCGTCGATCAGTGCGTCGACATCGACGGCGTTTCCGGAGCCGTCGGTGACGCTCGCCTGGCGCACCACAGTGGCCAGCGCCTTGCCGCGGCGGACATCGGCATAGATCGAGCCCAACTCGCCGGATTGGTGAGCCTGCTGGGCGTACTCGTTCGGGCTGACACCGCGACGCTGAGCCTGGTAGATGATCCGCTCGCTGAGCTCGTTGTCGCTGACCGAGAGCTCCTCGGCATCGGCGATCGTGTCGAGTAGCAGGTGAGCTTTGACTGTCTCGCTCGCGCCCTTGCGCAGATCGGTCTCGAATTCCTCGGGACTGTGGCCCTGCTGCTCCAGCCAACGGCCGAAGCGCTGCTCATCGTGGTCGAAGGCGTGCAGGGCGTCATGCTTGCGCGACTCGTACTCGGAGTCGACGATCGCCGCCGGCAGCGGGACCTCGGTGGCGTCCAACAGCGCTTTGAGTACTTCGTCTCTGGCCTGCACACCCTGCTGCAGCGATTTGACGCGCCCGAGCCGCGTACGCAGGTCGGCGCGGAGCTCCTCGAGGGTGTCGAATTCGCTGGCAAGTTGGGCGAATTCGTCGTCTGCAGCGGGCAGCTCCCGCTCTTTCACCGCTTGGATCTTCGCCGTCACCTCCGCATCCTGCCCAGCGTGCTCCCCGGCAACCACCGTGGTGGTGAAGGATGGTCCGTCGCCCTGCGAGGCGCCGACCAATACATCGTCGATGCCCTCGATAAGTTCGCCGGAGCCGACTTGATAGGACAGGTCGGTAGTCGCCAGCTCGGCGATCTCTTCGCCGTCGACGGTGGCGCTCAGGTCGAGCACCACGAAGTCCTGTTGCTGCACGGGGCGCTCGACCGGGGTGAGGGTGCCGAAGCGGGAACGCAGCCCGTCAAGCTGCTCCTCCACCTCCTCGTCAGCCACCTCGACGTCGTCGACGGAGACCGCGAGCTCGGTGAACGCCGGCATCTCAATCTGCGGCCGGACGTCGACCTCGGCGGTGAACTCGAGGCTGTCCCCGTCCTCGATCTTCGTGACTTCGATCTCCGGGCGGCCGAGCGGATGAACCTCGCCAGCGGAGACGATCTCGGCGTACTTCGCCGGTATCACTCCGTTGACCACCTCCTCCAGCACCACTCCGCGGCCCAGGCGCTGCTCCAAGATCTTGGCCGGGGCGCGGCCCGGCCGGAATCCCGGGATGCTGACCTGCTGGGCGATCTTCTTGTACGCGCGGTCGAAGTCGGGCTTCAGCTCGTCGAACGGCACCTCGACGTTGATCTTCACCCGCGTCGGGCTGAGCTGTTCGAC
>CAXUFG010000271.1:0-6601 GCA_964250265.1 uncultured Pseudonocardiaceae bacterium
CCGCTAACCACCCACCCTGAACACCTACCGGACCTCTCAGGGAATAGTTCCGCACCGCTTTCGGTGGACCCACCCCGCAGAGCAGCCAGCCCAGAATTCCAGCCAGCCGGTAAGTAAAGACGGCCGCAGGCCGTGCAGACATCCGCCGCCGGGGTGGGGACCCTTACCCAGGGACGGCTTACCGCGCCGTATCACGCGGCGCCGGGGCCACTGAGGAGGGCGACATGGCGCAACTCGAGAACTACCGCTACGAGCTGCCGCGCGACGCTGAACGGTTCGGTGCGGGTCTCGAAGACGACCGCAAGTTTCAGCGAGTAAAGCTCATCGCCGGTGTGCTGTCGGAATTGGCCCTCATCGCCATGCTTATTACCTCGCTTCAGGAGCCCGGCCGCGAGGCCACTGTCCTGGTGGCAGTAGTTGTGGTTGGGCTTGGCCTGGCAATGGGCGTTCACGTGGCGCACTACCGCAGTGACGGGCAACCGCGCACTCACTCCTGAACTACTCAGGTCGAGCCCGCCCCACGCGCTGGTCGCCAGGTGAACACCGGGTGCTTAGGTAGGTCGAATTGCATCAAGATGGCTCGCCGCGACCCACGATCAAGGCTGACGACGGCCGTGCTCGTGGTCTGCGCCGTGCTGCTCGGCTGCTGCATCGGGTGAGCCGCCCATCATGCGCAGCATGGCGATTCCGCCGGTGCGTACGAACCGAATGACAAGCATGGTGGCAAGGATGAGGAAGACGATGTTGAGCCAGGTGGTGTAGTTCCATGTGACGCCGGCTTCCATCACCCTCGCTGACCGCTGAGTAGGAATCAGCCCAATGACCCCGAATAACAGCTCCACGAAATAGCCGGCACCGACCATGGCCGCGTAGAAACTGCCCAGCAGCACCAGCGCCATCCGCGCTCCGTAGTACTTCCGGTAGATGTTGAGGATCGGGAGGATCAGCAGGTCGGCATAGATGAAGGCGATCACCCCGCCGAAGCTGATTCCGCCGTTCCACAACACGGCCGCCAGCGGCACGTTGCCGATCGAGCAGACGAAGCTGACGATCGCCACGATGGGACCCACGATCGGTCCCCACAGCGCGGACAGCACAGGGTGATCCGTGAGGAAGAAGCTCCGCCAGAAACCCTCGGGCACCCAAGAGCCGATCGCTCCGGCGATGAGGAGGCCGAGCACCACGTCGCGCAGGATCGCAGCCCATTCCATGATGAACACCTGCGCCACGGCGGTAAAACCGTCAGCCGAGAACAACCGCTGCCAGAATGAGCCCTCGGTCTGGATGGACATGTCCATCGCCGCGTGGCCTTCCATGGAGCCCGCTAGGCCCTTGTTGGCCTGCTCGCCCGCCTCCTGGATCAATTGCCGGCGGACGAACAGCCGAAACAACACGGCGACTAGCACGATGATGATGGGGCCGCCCAGAAACTCGGCCGCGGTGAACTGCCAACCCATCAACAGAGCCAGGAGCACGCCCAGTTCGATCACCAGGTTAGTCGAGCCGATCTCGAAGGCCATCGCCGCGACGAAGTTCGCGCCCTTACGGAACAACGACCGCGCCAACGCTACCGCCGCGTAGGAACATGACGAGGACGCCGCTCCGAGCGCGGCGGCCCTCACGAGGGTCCGGGGACGGTCGTCACCGAGTAGGCGCACGATCGTCGACTTGGGCACCAGCGCCTGCACTACCGCGGATAGCGCGAACCCGAGGATCAACGCCCACAGGATCTCCCAGGTCATGGAGCCGGCCAGAACCAACGCGTGTCCGACAGCGCTCACGGCGACTATCTCCTATACCCGTGACAGGGTATTGATCGTCTCGCGCCTGCGATGGCGCCGCACCACATGCCGGACGATCAAGGCAATGACAAACACGCCCAATGCGACGAGGAGGTAGCCCTGATAGCGGGTGACCTGGTCATAGATCGCGGCAATGTGAGCGCCGAACCGCGCGATGGTCACGACCTTGCCGCCATGTCGGCTGAAAACCGCTCCGCGGTGTCCAATCGCTGTGGGGTGATCAGTAGGTAGCGGCCGAATCGCTCCACCAACCGTCGGCCGCCGAAATAGCCGATGGCATAGCCGATGTTGTCACCGATCACGGCTGCGGCCACCGCGATCAGCACCACGGCGATGATGTTCATCTGCCCGGCCCCGGCGTAGACCGCCGCAGCGATCAGCACCGTTTCACCCGGGACCGGAACCCCGAAGTCCTCCAGCGTGATCAGCCCAGCGACCGCCAGGTAGCCGTAGTTGTCCAGCAGCGGCGCCAGACCGCCCAGCGCCCCGGGCAACGCCGGCGGGGCGCTCATGACCTCAGGCTGCCATCGGGCTGTTCGCGCCGCGCAACCTCGTTGTCGTGCAGCTCCTTCGCCATGTAATTCCCGATCGTCGTTGGCGATCACGCCGGGGACGCAGCCAGCAGAACGTGCTGGCTGACTCCTCTTACGCGGCGCCGAGCATGCCGTGCGGGTCGAGGACGAATTTCTTCGGAACGCCGGAGTCGAACTCTGCGTAGCCGTCGGGGGCGGCGTCCAGCGAAATGACCGTGGCATTGACGTTGCGGGCTATCTGTACACGGTCGTGCAGGATCGCCATCATCAGTTCCCGGTTGTAACGCAACACCGGGGTTTGCCCGGTGGCGAAGGAGTTCGACTTCGCCCAGCCCAAGCCAAACCGCAACGACAGCGATCCAACGCGGGCGTTGGGGTCGCTCGCCGCAGGGTCCTCGGTCACATACAACCCGGGGATGCCGATCCCCCCGCCGGCGCGGGTGATCTCCATCGCCGCGTTGAGCACGGTCGCCGGAGCCTCTTGCTGCCCGTCCTTGGTGTGACCCTTGGCTTCGAAGCCGACACAGTCGACCGCGGCGTCAACCTCAGGCACCCCGAGGATCTGGTCGATCTGGTCGGGCAGCGACCCGGCTGAGGGGTCAACGGTCTCGCAGCCGAAGCTGCGGGCATGCGCGAGCCGCTCGGCGTTGAGGTCCCCGACGATCACCGCCGCGGCGCCGAGCAGGAACGCCGCAGTCGCTGCGGCCAGACCGACCGGCCCGGCGCCGGCGATGTAGACCGTCGATCCAGTGCCAACTCCAGCGGTGACGCAGCCGTGATAACCGGTGGGGAAGATGTCGGTGAGCATGGTCAGATCCCGGATCTTGTCCAGCGCCTGGTCGCGGTCCGGGAAGCGCAGCGCGGTCCAGTCCGCATAGGGCACCATCACGTACTCGGCCTGACCGCCGGGCCAGCCGCCCATGTCGACGTAGCCGTAGGCCCCGCCGGGACGCTCGGGGTTGACATTCAGACACACCCCGGTGTTGGCCTCCCGGCAACTGCGGCATCGGCCGCAGGAGACGTTGAACGGCACCGACACCAGGTCCCCGACCGCCAGGTTCTCCACGTCGGGGCCCTTCTCCACCACTTCACCGGTGATCTCGTGACCTAAGATCAACCCCACCGGTGCGGTGGTGCGCCCGCGGACCATGTGCTGGTCGCTGCCACAGATGTTGCTGGTGACGACCTTGAGGATCACGCCGTGCGGGCACTTGCGGTTCTCGTTGGCCGGCGGCACCCCAGGGCCGGGCCTGAGCACCAGCTCCGGGTAGTCGACCGACTCCACAGAAACCTTCCCCGGTCCCCTGTACACCACTGCTCGGTTGCCTGCCACGATCCTTGCCTCCCGTGTTTGCCGTTCCGACGGCCCGCCCGGCTGTCCTAGCCGGTTCGCCGGTGCGACCGACGGTCCCTCCCCGCCAGCTTCGCGCCGCGGGCCCCCAGCGTCTTCGCGGGCAGCACCCCCTTCTGGCTCACAGCTGGCTGGTATTGCCGGTACCTCCTAGCTGCAATTGGGCGACGGCCAGCTGGCTGGCGAGGTTCATCGACATGGCCAGGTCGGGGAAGTAGACGTCGCGATCGAGTTCGGCGAGCTCCGTGTACAGCTCGACGGCTTCCTGGGCGAAGGGCAGGGCCTCGGCCGGTCGCCCCGCCCCGCCCAGGTAAGCCGCGAAGTTGAACACCGAAATGGCCAGGTTGGCCAGGTGGGCGTAGCGATCGTTGGCCACCAGCTCTCGACGCAGGGCGATGGCCACCTGGGCCGGGTCCAAGGCTTCGTTGAGCCGGCCGACCTCGGCCAGGCGAATGGCGAGGTTGTACATCGAGCCCGCTAGGTAGTGCAGGTAGGTGTCGGGGTCCAGCTCCACCAACTGCCGGTACAGCTCGACGGATTGCTCGGCAGCGATCAGGGCCTCGACCGGTCGCCCCGCCTCGCTCAGGTATCCGGTGAGGTCGAGTACCGAGTGCGCCAGGCGGGGTAGATAGGTGCCACGGCTGAGCTGTACCAGTTCCTGGTACAGCTCGACGGCTTCCTCGGCGGGCGTGAGGGCTTCGGCGTGTCGGCCCTCTCTGCTCAGGTCTGCGGCGAGGATTCTCAGCGACCTCGCCAGGCCCGGCAGGTAATGGTCGCGATCGTCGGCCACCAGCTCTCGACGCAGGTCGATGGCTTCCTGGACGGCAGTCAGGGATTCGGCCCGGTGACCGACCTCGGTCAGCTGATTGGCGAGATTGGTCAGACAGATGGCTAGGTCGGGTAGGTAGCCGCTCCGGTTGAGCTCGACCAGATCCCGGTGCAACTCGACGGCTTGCTGGGTGGCGGTCACGGCTTCGGCGTGTCGCCCGGCCCCGTTCAGATATGCGCCGAGGCTGTTGACCGCGCCCGCCAGGCGGGGCAGGAAGACGTCGCCGTTGCCCGCCGCAAGCTCCCGGTACAACTCGACAGCCTCCTCGGCGGGAGTCGGGGCTTCGGCGTGTCGCCCGGCTCCGCTTAGGTATGCGGCGAGGTTGTTGACCGAGCCCGCCAGGCCGGGCAGGTGGGCGTCGCGGTTGAGTTCGACCAGCTCCCGGTGCAGCTCGACGGCCTCCTCGGCGGGAGTGAGGGCTTCGGCGTGTCGCCCGGCTCCGCTTAGGTATGCGGCGAGGTTGTTGACCGAGCCCGCCAGGCCGGGCAGGTGGGCGTCGCGGTTGAGTTCGACCAGCTCCCGGTGCAGCTCGACGGCCTCCTGGGCGGTGGCCAGGGTCTCGGCCATCCGGCTCGCTTCGGCCAGCCGGATGGCAAGGTCGACTAACGATGCGGCCAGGCCGGGCAGGTGGGCGTCGCGGTTGAGTTCGACCAGCTCCCGGTAGAACCCGACGGCTTCTAGCGTGGCGGTCAGGGCTTCGGCCCGTCGCCCCGTGTCGGCCAGCCGAGCGCCGAAGTTCTTCACCGACCTGGCCAGGCCGGATAGATAGCGGCCTCGGTTGATCCCGACCAGCTCTCGGTACAGCCCGACGGCTTCCCGGGCGCTGGCCAGAGCTTCGGTCTGCTGCCCCACCCCGTTGCCCAGGTAGTCGGCCAGGTTGTTCACGCAGAGAGCCAGATCGGGCAGGTATGCATTGCGGTTGAACCGCACGACCTTCCGACTTAGGGCAACGGCTTCTCGCCCGGCAGTCAAGGCCTCGTCCCGCCGTCCCGCCTCGCCCAGCAGGTGGGCGAGGTTGCCCACTGATGCGGCCAAGTGAGGCAGGTAGGTATCCCGGTCGAGCTCGACGAGCTCCCGGTTCAGCTCGACGCCTTGCTGGGCGATGGACACGGCCCCGTCCCGCTGTCCCATCTCGCCCAAAGACGTCGCAAGGTCGCCGACTGCCGCCGCCACGAGGGGCAGGTCGCCTCGGTCGTCGGCCATCAACTCCAGGTGAAGGTTGACCGCTTCCTGGGCTGCCGCCAGGGCCTCCGCCGGCCGCCCCAGCTCCGTCAGATGGCTGGCGAGGTGGTTCAGCGCCCCGGCCAGACCCTGGAGGTAGACGCTGCGGTTGTTGTCTACCAGGCCCCGGCCCCGGTCAACGGCGCGCTGGGTGGCCTCGAGTGCCCCGGGACGATCGCCGGCGCGGGCCAACCTCGCTCCCAGCACCAGGTACAGCCCGGCTTGCGCGGCGGGGTCGGTGGTGCGGGTGAGTTGATGGTCGACGAGGCGTTGGGTGATTGCGGCGGAACCCACGTCCAGGTTGATGTCGCCTTGGTCGAGGTCGGGCAGGTGTTCGGCAACGGCTTCGAGGACGTCGAGTGGAACGGCTGGGATGGCGGCGAGCGCGGTCAGTGCCGCACTGCCCGCGTCGATCGCCAGCCGGGGATCGGTGCGTAGCAGTGGATAGAGCACGTCCTGCCCCAGATGCGGCCAGCGGCCGGCGGCGGCAGCGAGGAACGTGAGCGCGCGGGGAGTGACAACGCCGCGCAGCTCCTGGTTGCTGGTGAGGGTGGCCGGGACGGTGCTGGTCCAGGGGTCGGGGTCGTAGGCGCTGATGGTGTGGCCGGGGGTGAGCAGGGCGAGGAAGTCCTCGGCGAGTCGGTCGGGGTAGAGCGGTTCCAGTACCTGGCGGCGGTCGGCCGGCGGGTAGCAGAAGCGGTGGTCGTCCAGGATGTCTTGGGAGTGCCCGGGTAGGTCCAGCGCCCGCACAGCACAGGTTGCGACGGTGTGGCTGACCGCTCCGGTGAGCACCGCGGTGAATACCGCCTTGCCCATCACAGTGGGCCGGGTGTGGTAGTCCTGCCCGCTCCGGCCGGCGTCGAAC
>CAXUFG010000272.1:0-6570 GCA_964250265.1 uncultured Pseudonocardiaceae bacterium
TGGTGGGCGATACTGGGATTGAACCAGTGACCTCTACCGTGTCAAGGTAGCGCTCTCCCACTGAGCTAATCGCCCGAGGCGGAGGCGGGAATCGAACCCGCGTACAGGGCTTTGCAGGCCCTTGCCTAAGCCACTCGGCCACTCCGCCGCGTCTCGTAAACCGGAAGGGTTCCACGGCCGACGGTCTCATCTCGTCGCCCCGAAGATCCGCCCCGGGGGGCTGACCGGCGTGGAATGACGCACAGAGCGGACGACGGGATTCGAACCCGCGACCCTCACCTTGGCAAGGTGATGCGCTACCAGCTGCGCTACGTCCGCATGCTCCCGACAGGATGTACTTGACCCCCACCCGGATGCGTGAGAGGACTCTAGCCGACCCGGGAAGTCAGGATCAAGCCACCCCCGAACTCAGGGTAGTTCGTTGGCGATCATACGGTCGAGCGCGTGGTCAACGTTCATCCACAAGGTTTCGTCCCCGGGCAGCACGATGTCGTAGCTGGCGTCGAGGAATTCGGCTAGCCGCTGAGCGCTGGCCTCGAAGACGGCGTGGCCGGATGGGGAGTTGAGCTCCACCACGACGATCTCCGGATCACCCGTACCTGGCCGGATGCGCACATCACCGTCTCCCGCTTCGGCGATCAGGCCGTCGGCGAGGAGATCGCGGGAGAACACCCACTCGACCCAGCCGGCCCGCCCGGTGCGGAAAGCGGCGACGATTGCATATGGGTCACGGGTGTCGTAACGGAGAGCAACCTGCACAGGCACCGCAGGAGTGCGTGGCGCCAACAGATCGAAGACCGCTGACGAACGCAGGGTCACATGGTCGTTACGCATCGTTATCGCCCCTTTCTGCGCCTTCGGACCTGAAACGATTGACTTTGGCTGCTGTGACGCGGAAACGGTTGAGCTACGCCCGGATGCCTAAGGCAGACCACCCGGACGGGGCAGAAACGCTCACCCGAGCGGCAGGATCGTCGCTCGCGGTGGCTGGCTGCCACTGACTGCGGGAATACTCTGAGGCAACTAGCCTGAACCGGTTGATGGTGCCCGGCGTAGATACGACGTGAGGATCTGTCTGGTGGCCGATGAGGCTCGATCAAGTGCCCCGCGGCCCGACCGATGGCAAGGTACTCCGGGACCGGCGGCACCGGTGTCCAATCTGTCCGAGGGACCTTCCGACGCCGAGCTCGTGCAACGCATCGGAGAGGCCGACGGTGCGGCATTGTCTCAGCTCTATCAGCGTTTCGGTCGGCCCTGCTACTCGCTGGCCCGCCGGATCTGCGCAGATGAGGGGCTTGCCGAGGATGTGGTGCAGGAGGTGTTCCTGACGCTGTGGCGTGACCCATCCCGGTTCGACCCATCGCGGGGGGGATTCGCCACATGGCTGCTCACGCTAATCCACCACAAGGCGGTGGATGCGGTGCGCCGAGAGAGCACCATCCGCCGGCGCATGGTCGCTGCCCCGGAAGCCGGTGAGGACTGGTCGCCAACCCCGGTGCCGGGCGCCGATCAGGCGGCAATGGCACGGGTCGCGGCCGGTCAGGTGCGCGCGGCGCTGCATAGGTTGCCGTTGGAGCAGCGGCAGGTGCTCGCGCTGGCCTATTTCGGTGGACACACGCAGCGTGAGATCGCAGTGTTGACCAGTGTCCCGCTGGGCACGGTGAAGTCCCGCATGTTCACCGCTGTGCAGCGGTTGCGTGCGTTGCTGGCCGATCAATTGGGGCCAGACACCCTGGTCGCCGAGGCGCAGATGGTGAGGGAGGTGAACCGATGAATGACCAGCGCCGGGTCGAGAGCTGTCCGCACGACGAATTGGCGGTCGGCTGGGCATTGCACTGCCTGGAGCCCGCCGAGGAGTCGCTGGTTGCGGCACACATGCCAGACTGCATGATCTGCGCACGGGTGGCCTCGCAGGCTGAGGAGGTCGGCGCCATGCTGGGCCTTTCCGGCCCGGAGGTAATTCCCAGCGCCGAGCTCGAGCAGCGGATACTTAGTGTCACGGGCACCCGGTGGATGGCGCCGGTCGTGCCGTTAGCACCTCCGCCGGCCCGACCCGTCTCCAGGCTTTCGCGGCTCCGCTTCGGAGAGTTGGCCGCGGCAGCAGCTGTGATCCTGGTAGCCGCTGCTGTGGTGCTCGGAGTCCGAGTGGTGCAGCTGGACGGTCAACTCGTCCAGGCGCAGCGCCAGGCCACGGCCCTGTCCGAGGCGGTACGCAGTGCCGCGGATCCCGCGGCGGTCCGGGTGCCGTTGGTCGCTACGGATGGGCAGCCGCTGGGCATGGTGCTCGCCAGCCGCGACCGGGTCGCTGTGGTGCCCACCCGCCTTCCCAACAACCGGGTGGCAGATCAGACTTACGTTTTGTGGGGCCTTGCCGGGAAGACGCCCATTGCGTTAGGGGCATTCGACGTATCGGGAGAGGCTCCCCAGCTTCATGCCGTACCCTCGGCTCCGAGAATGGGAACGTTCACCGGTTACGCGATCTCCCTGGAGCCGGGTCGGCGTGTCCCAGCGGTGCCGACTGAGGTCGTGGCGAGCGGATTGGTGACAAGCTGAGGGCAGACGAGAAGGAGCTCCGCCGATCACGGGACGGAGCTCAGCACGAGAACCGGTTCACCCGGGTCCGGTCATGGCTGCGCCGGCGACCCGGCCTTGATCTTGCGTATCGTATCCTGGTGGGGGTGGTGGGCACCGCGGTGCTCATCGCCGGCATCATCGCCATTCCCTATCCGGGCCCCGGCTGGCTGATCCTGTTCGCTGGTCTGGCGATCTTGGGAACCGAATTCGTGTGGGCCCAGCGTGTGCTCCACTGGACTCGTGCTCGCTACGACGCCTGGACCGAATGGCTGCGCAGCCAGCGGCCCCCCGTCCGGCTGGCAATCATCGCCCTGACCGGGGTCATCGTGCTGGCGACCCTCTGGCTGGTGAACGTCTTCGGCCTGGTCACCGGCTGGTTCGGTCTGGACTGGGATTGGGTACGTTCGCCGCTGGCCTGATCCTGTAAGGTGATCCCCTGCCGCAGCCAGCAGGGGCGATTAGCTCAGCGGGAGAGCGCTTCGTTCACACCGAAGAGGTCACTGGTTCGATCCCAGTATCGCCCACTCTCAAAACCGCAGCTCAGCGGCCTTATTGAGGCGTTCGAGCCGATCTTCACGTGAGTGATCACGGTCGATCGTCAGCGAATCGTCAGCAGGCTTCATCGTCATCGAGTGCTTGCAAGATCCGGTCGTGATCGTCGGTGCGCCGGGTGTAGAGATCCAGGGTCGTAGAGGACCGCTCGTGGCCCATCACCCGCTGCACCATGTTGACTGGCACGCCATCATCGACGAGCCAGGTGGCATATGAATGCCTGAGATCATGGAAACGTAGACCACCGGTGCATGACTTGGCGATGTGCATTGTCGCGTCCCGCTCGGTCGTGAATTCCTTGGCCAGCGTCGCTCCGGTGTCGTCGGCCCAGCTGGCCTGAACGGTGTTCTCGTCGATTACGGTGAGGGTGCCGAGCAATCCTGCTCGCACCAGCGCGGGCCGCCAGACTCGGGAACGGAATAGGGTCCGACGGAGTAGTTTGCCGACCGCGTTGGCGAAGACCGGTGCTTGGGCTGGGACGGGATACCGGTCCAGATGCTCGCGGATGATCGGCACGAGCCAGGCCGGTAGCGGTACTGTGCGCCGGCCAGCGCTGCTCTTGGGATAGGGCTTGAACGTCGTGTGTCCGCTGACTTCGACCACGGTGCGGATCACCGAAAGGCGGGCGCGCTTGAGGTCTAGTGCATCGAGACGCAGACCCGCGGCTTCACCCCAGCGCAATCCAGCACCGGCGCCGGTGGCGATGATCGCGCGGTACCTGTCGGGTACCACCGGCAGTAGCTCGCTGCGCAGTTCGTCCCGGCTGATGACCTGGTCAGCGGTGTCTCCTCGACGGCGCCGGGGGAGTCGGATGCCTTCGCAGGGATTGAACGCGATCAGCCGGTTCCGGACTGCCGACCGGAGCACCGCTGAGGTGAGGCGGTGCGCCTCGGCGACGGTGGCCGGTGCCCGGCGAGTACCCAATTCGGTGATCCATTTCTGCACCGACAGGTGATCGATCTTCGAGAGCGGCCACGTGCCCCACTGCGGCAGTACGTGGGTATGCATGATCGACGCGTCGCGGGCTTTTGTGGTCAGCTCATCATTGCGGCTGTCCAACCACTCTCGGGCATGCGTGGCGAACAGCAGTCGGCCGGCGTGTGGATCGACATACAGGCCGCGCGAGAGGCTGCCATCGATCTCGGCGAGGAATCGTTTGGTCTCTGTCTTGGTGCGGAAGGTCTTGGCTTTCTGCTGGCCGGTGGGTTCTCGCCAATTTGCCCGGTAGTTGCCTTCTGGAGTGCGCGATACGAATGACATGTCATGCTCCCTTTGGCATCTCGTTGAGCCAGGTGTGAAACAGTTCTCGGGGCACTACCCAGCGTCGGCCCAGCCGCTTAGCCGGGATCTCGCCAACCCGGATCAGCTCGTAGGCCAGGCCGGCGCTGATGCCTAGCCGGGAGGCGGCTTGCCGCACGGTGTAGATGTCCGCGTGAGCGAAGTCGTTGAGTGACACCGGGTCCTCGGGTGGAACGTCAAGGGCCCACAGCGAGGTCACGTTGTCCATGGGTTGTCCTCCTGTCCCGTTCATGCGGCCTGATCGTCTGTTGCCGGCCAGCTGCCGGGTGGTGGGCCATCGGTGGCGAGTTGGGCGGCGGTGTATTCGGCTTCCCATCGCTGTCGTTCAGCGACGGCCTGCAGCAGAAGGACGGGTCGTAGTGGCACGTCGGGGTCTGTTGGTGCAGGGCGCTCCCACTGGATAGGGCCCGTCTTGCGGGCCGTGCCCGGGTTGGATGCCGACGGCTTCGAGGAGTTGCCGAACGAATTCGCTGCGCTGTGCCCGGTGGTCGTCCAGTGACTTGTTGGACCATTTCCGGGAGACGAGGATTCGGCGTCCGGCGATGCCGAGGTGTTCGGGCTTGTGGGCTTTGCCCTTGCAGCGTCCCGGGGTCATGGAATACCGGGCGCCCTTGGGCTGGATTCCGTAGCGCAGCCACACCGGGCACCGGGGCGAGCAGGGGGTGATCTGGAGTTCGGCGTGTAGACGCCGGGCGTGATCCCGTTGGCCGTCGGTGGCGTGCTGATCGAGCCCGGCGGCTTGGCTGATGTTTTTGGTCAAATATTTCGTGATGTAGCCGACGTGCCGGCCAGCCTCCTCGGTACCGCCCAGGACGCCCTTGACGTGCACCTGCGCCCCGAATCGGACGACGTGGGCGGGTTCGGTGAGCTCGTCACAGGCTTCCTGCCAGGTTGGCAGCGGCGTGCCGGTGTCGGGCTCGATGAAGGCTTGTGCCCGGTGTCCCAGACCGGCAGCCGCTCGTCGGTGTAGAGGGGCTGATCGTGCGCGGGCCACCAGACTTGGTGGTAAGTCGCTGCGATGATGGCTCGCAGCTCGGCGCGGGGGATGGCACCCCGGATGGCGGCATGGAAATGCGGTGCGCCGCGTCTTTGGGGTTCGACGGTGCCGAAGTACTGCACGTCCCAGCCGACGCAGCGCCGGGTGTTCTGCCAGAACCGATCCAGCAGGGCCGGGAAGTGGATCGCGTCCCGCGCTGCCCGCCGGTAGTCATACTCATCCGGATCGAGGGCCGCCCCGTTGTTGTCGACGCGGCCGTAGGTGTCGAGGGTGAGGGTGAGGAAGGTGGAAGGCCGGTAGCGCCCGGCGAACACTCGTCCTATCGTTCGTCTCTCGACTGGTCGGCGGGGCAGGTCCGGGGCGTCCTGGCGGCGTCGGGTGGAGCGTTTGATCGGTTTGGGTGACGGATCGAGCGGGGCGAGTCGGCCGCGTACTCCGGCGGCGCGCAGTTCGATGTCGAGTTCGGCGACCGATTCGGCGATCTGTTCACAGCTGAGTTCGTCGCCGGTGGTTTTGCATTCGGTGTAGGCGGCGAGCAGGTCGGCCCTGGTGGCCATCAGGGCCTTGTGGTCCTCACTGGGTGTGGTCTTGTCGATGAGTGGTTCGGTGTCGAGGTGCCAGCCCTCGCGGCACTGGACCATCCGCAACCGACGGGCCTTCTCCGCGCACGGTGGGCACTGATCCGCACGAGTGGATCCGCAGGGCACGGGCACCACCTCGACGCGGCCGGTGGAGACCTCGATCCGGCGCATGGCCAGTGGCCGGATGCAGACGCCGTGCTGTTCGGCCAGGGCCTGGGCGACATCAGCGCTTAGCGGCAAGGCGACCCGCTGCGCCCGGGTCATCCGCTGGAGATCAACGGTGGTGGCCTTGGTGGTGGCAGTCATCAGGCCCTCGCCTCCTGGAGGGCGGCGGCGTGCCGCAGCATCCTGAGCGCGATGGTGGTGGTGGCACCGGGTGCAAGGTCAGCACCCTGGTAACAATCAGTGACCGGTAAACCGCTATAGACCCGGACCGAGGCAGCGTCGCGCAATAGCCCGGTTACCGAGAGGAGCACGGAGTCACCCTGGGGAACCCGCCACGCTTCGGCGGCGACGTCGGTGAGGGTGTCGGCCCCGGCCAGCAGCCCTCGGGCGGTGTCGGCGAGG
>CAXUFG010000273.1:0-6568 GCA_964250265.1 uncultured Pseudonocardiaceae bacterium
TCACCACCCCCCAACGCCACCGTTGCGCCACCGAAACCCCACCCCTGTCGACCCATACCCACCAAGTCGCCTGCCACTTCTCCAACTCTCCCGCATTCAGCGGGCTCAGCGTGGTTAACGGCGACGTTTTACCCCGCCAAGCCCGCTCAATGCGAGGGTTGGCGGGGCAGTGAGCGGGCGGATGGTGGTGGTTCACGCGCATCCGGATGATGAGACGTTGTGGACGGGCGGGATGATCGCGCGGTACGTGGCGCGCGGTGTTGCGGTGACCTTGGTGACGTGCACGCTCGGCGAGCAAGGCGAGGTACTCACCGACGAGTTGCGCGGGCTGGCCGCCGATCGTGCAGACCAACTCGGTGGCTACCGGGTGGCCGAACTGAGGGCCGCCTGCGCGGTGCTCGGCATCACCGATCAGCGCTTCCTCGGCGGGATGGGCCGGTGGCGCGACTCCGGGATGATCGCCGAACCCGGGGCCAGGGCGAGCCTGCCGGCGGATCTGCACCCGCGGGCCTTCGCTGCGGGTCGGCTCGACGAACAGGTCGACGCGCTGCTCAGGGTGCTCGAACAGGTACGTCCCCAGGTCGTCGTCACCTATGGCCCCGACGGCGGCTACGGCCACCCCGATCACGTCCGGGCCCACCAGGTGACGATGATCGCAACTGCGCGGACACCTGACGTGCAACGGGTGTTCTGGGCAGTGCGCCCCGTCTCAGCGCTAGCTGAGGGGATCGCCGAGCTGCGGGCAATGCCGGGATTGCCTTTCCCGCTGCCCGACTCCCACGGGTTGCCCGGCGTGGACGACGCCGAGGTAACCACCACGCTGGCCGTCGGCGCGCACCGCAGCGCAGTACTCGCGGCAATGTGCGCACACGCCACCCAGGTCAGGGTGTGGATTTCCGGCCCGCACGCGGCGTTTGCCCTGTCCGACGGGGTGGCTCGCCCGGTGTTCGACACCGAGCATTTCACCCTCGCGAGTGGTGTTGCTGCAGGCTCGCGCGATGACCTGTTCGGTGGGTTGCCGCCCAGCCCGGCGGGAACCCGGTGAGTGCGGTCGCGCGCATCACCCTGGTGGTGCTGGTGTTCGATGCAGCCGCGCTGGCCGTGGTGGAGCTGATGTACCTGCCCCTGCGAGTAGGTGCGGCGCCGTTTCCGATCACTATCCTGCTCGCCATAGTGAGCACGCCCTGGCTGGTTCGCAGTGCCGCTGAGCTGGGCGGACCCCGCGCGGTGGCGACGGTCCCGCTGGTCGTCTGGGTGCTCGTACTCGGCGTGCTCGGTGTCGCTGGCCCGGGCGGTGACGTGCTTCTTGCTGCTGACTGGCGCTCGACGCTGCTGCTGGGTGGCGGCATATTTCCGGCTGCAGTGGTGCTGGGCCGGGTCATGGCTCACTCGCCAGGGGCGGGGTCGTTGGTCGACACCTGGGTGGGCGGAGATACTGTGCAGGTAGACGGCCCGTTCGGGTACCGCGAGTGAGGAGCAGGAGATACCCCGTGACATACGTGATCGCAGAGCCCTGCGTGGACGTCATGGACAGATCGTGCATCGAAGAGTGTCCCGTGGATTGCATCTACGAGGGCGGCCGGATGCTCTACATCCAGCCCGACGAATGCGTCGACTGCGGTGCCTGTGAGCCCGTCTGCCCGGTGGAAGCCATCTACTACGAGGACGACGTCCCGGATCAGTGGAAGGACTACACCAAGGCCAACGCCGACTTCTTCACCGAGCTGGGTTCCCCCGGCGGGGCATCCAAGGTCGGCGCGGTCAACGACGACCCACCGATGATCGCCGAGCTGCCACCGCAGAACGAGGAGTGACCTCGGGTGCGGGTGTCCCGCAAGAGACAGTCGGGCAGGCGCGCCTGGACCTCCCCGCCTTTCCCTGGGACAGCCTCGCTGGCGCAGCGCGCCGGGCGTCTGAGTATCCGGGCGGCGCGGTTGACCTCTCGGTCGGTACTCCGGTAGATCCGGTTCCTGAGGTGCTGCGAGAGGCCCTGCAGTCAGTGTCGGCGCTGCCAGGTTACCCATCCACGCATGGCACGCAGGAGCTACGTCAGGCGGCCGCCGGGGCGCTCGCGCGACGGTACGGAGTGCCCGGTGTGCCCGCCGAGGCAGTGCTGCCGACGGTGGGCTCCAAAGAGCTGGTGGCCTGGCTTCCCACGCTGCTCGGGCTCGGTCCTGGTGATCTGGTCGCGCTACCGGCGTTGGCCTATCCCACCTATGAGGTCGGTGCGCGGCTGGCCGGCGCCATCCCGGTGCGGCTGGCCGATGACGAGCCGGCGCCGCCAGGCACCCGGCTGCGGTGGCTGAACTCGCCGAGCAACCCCACCGGGGATGTGGTACCTCCCGGAGTGCTTGCCGGCGCGATTGCCCAGGCCAGGCAGATCGGCGCGGTGGTGGCCTCGGACGAGTGTTACCTGTCTCTGGGGTGGGACGCGCTGCCGGTGTCAGTACTGCACCCGCAAATCTGCGGCGGGGACCATAGCGGGTTGCTCGCAGTGCACTCGCTGTCCAAGTCGTCCAACCTGGCCGGCTACCGGGCCGGTTTCGTGGCCGGTGATCCGGAGTTGGTCGCCGCGCTGCTCGCGGTGCGCAAGCACGCCGGGATGATGGTCCCCCGGCCGGTACAGCAGGCCATGGTGGCCGCATTGTCCGACGACGCGCACCTCGACCAGCAACGACACCGGTACGCGCGGCGCCGGGAACTGCTGCGCCCAGCGCTGGAGCGGGCCGGTCTGCAGGTGCGACGCTCGGATGGTGGTCTGTTCTTGTGGTGCACCGCGGGCGAGCCGTGCTGGGACACCGTAGACCGGCTTGCCGAGCACGGTGTCCTCGTTGCCCCCGGCGAGTTTTACGGTCCTGCCGGCGCGCGCCACGTCCGGGTCGGCCTGACCGCCACAGACCGGTCTATCGCCGCGGCGATAGACCGGCTGGATTCGCTGACTGATGGTCTTCCGTGACCGCTAGCGAGGCTCCCTCGCCGGCCAGAGTGTTGTTTACCCTTCAGGCCGCGGTCGCCAGCGATTGTGCCTGCCGCTGCAGTTCTTGCCATGCGGCCAGCCAGGATTGGCGAGTCGCCACACGGCTGAGCTCCTCGCGCTCCACCAGCCGCCCTGCGGCGAATGCCACGTTGAGGTCGACGACGTCGCCGAGGCCGTCGAGCAGACGCATCACCAGGTGTTGCGCCACGCAGGCGTCCTGGTGCTCGCCCAGCACATCCTGCAGCGCCACCGTCGAGGCCACGAGCTTGCGGACCGGCTTGCGGACGGGCTTGCGGCCCGACGCGGCAACCAGCTCGCCGGTGTAGCGCAGGCGCTTGCCCTGGATCCGCAAGGCGTGCAGGACCTCGTCGGGAGGGTTCTCGCCGGCGGCTCGCACCGCTTTGCACAGCCTGCGGTACTCCGTGTGGACCAGCTCGACCAGCGGGGGCACCGCGACGCGACCGCGTGGAGTGGGCAGCTGCTGGGACACCGCAGTGGCCAGGCTGCGCAGTAAAGCGGTGTAACGCCGGCTGCTCAGCGTGGCGAGCATCTCGGCGCGAGCGGTCTCGCGCTCGGCCACCAGCGCCTCGATCAGGGTCTCCACCGCTTCGCGGCCCGTGTCGTCGAACGTCGCTGCCTGCCCGCGCAGGCGCTCGATGAGCACGTCGGCGTCCCGCACCGGCCCCAGCGCCCGGCCCAGCCAACCCAGCTCGGCACGTAGGTCATCGGCCCAGGTCCGTTCCAACAGGGGACGGGCCGCCTTGAGCATGGCCCGCATCCGCCGCACCGCAACCCGCATCTGGTGCAACTCTTCGGGATCTTCACCCACTCGGGTACCAGGGTCGTGGGCGAGTAGGGCCCGCAGCCGGGTGTCCAGCGCGGCGCGCAGCTGGTGCGCAGTCGAGTCGCACGGCCGGCAGATGACCGGATCACCCAGCTTGACAAGTTTGCCGGCCCGGGCGGCGCGGCGGGGGCTGGTGTGCGGGTCATGGGTGGCGGCGCTCATGGTCTTGATCCTAGTGGTCCGTGCTGGTCACCGACGCCATCAGTCGTTGGAGTGCAGGATGGGGTTGAGTTCGATGCCCGCCGTTCCGCCGCGCTGTACCGCCTCCACAGCGCCGGTGACGGAGTTCCGACGAAACAGCAGCCCGTCGGCGCCGGATAGCTCGCGAGCCTTGACAACCTTGCCATCAGGCAGGGTGACCTTGGTACCCGCGGTGACATAGAGGCCGGCCTCGACCACGCAGTCGTCGCCCAGCGAGATGCCGATGCCGGCGTTGGCACCGACCAGGCAGCGCCGGCCCACCGAGATCTGCTCCTGGCCGCCGCCCGAGAGCATCCCCATGATCGAAGCGCCGCCGCCCAGATCGGAGTCAGCACCGACGACGACCCCAGCCGAGATCCGGCCTTCCACCATCGACGTGCCGAGCGTGCCGGCGTTGAAGTTCACGAATCCCTCATGCATCACTGTGGTGCCGGCGGCCAGATGGGCACCCAGCCGCACCCGATCCGCGTCGCCGATCCGCACCCCGGAGGGCACCACGTAGTCCACCATCCGCGGGAACTTATCCACCCCGTAGATGGTGACCGGGCCGCGCCGGCGCATCCGTAACCGGGTGGTTTCGAAGTCCTCCACCGGGCACGGCCCGAAGCTAGTCCACACGACATTGGGCAGCAGGCTGAAAATTCCGTCAAGGTTGATGCTGCGCGGTGTCACCCAGCGGTGTGATAGCAGGTGCAGGCGCAGGTAGACGTCATGCACATCAATCGGTGGGGCCTGCAGATCGGCGATGACGGTGTTTACTCCCACCAGCTCGACACGTCGCGCCCGATCCGGGCCGAGCAGTTTAGCGAATGGCATCTCGTCTGGCGCTACCTGCACAGTGCCGCTTCTCGCGCCGCTCGTCGTGCCGTACGGCAATCCCGAGAATGGAGCCGGGAACCAGGTGTCCAGCACGGTGCCTCCGCGCGTGATTGTGGCCATGCCTAAGCCGTACGCGGAATTGAACGGCGGTTGATTCACGACTGGTTACCCTAGCGCGGGGGCTGGGGTGCGTGGAATCTTCGCGTTCACGCAGTGTGCGTGCGGCCCGGGCCTGATTCGTGGCGCTACCGTCACTGCTGTGGAACTGGACCTGAGGGCTGACCCGGTGGAGTTGACCGCCGCGCTGGTGGACGTGCCCAGCGTGTCCGGGAACGAGGCGGCGCTGGCCGACGCGGTGCAAGAGGCGCTGGCGGCGCAGGCACCGCACCTGCGGTTGCTGCGCTGCGGCAACACCGTGCTGGGCCGCACCGAGCTGGGTCGCGCGCAGCGGGTGCTGCTGGCCGGGCATCTGGACACCGTGCCGATCGCCGAGAATGTGCCCAGCCGGCTCTGCGAGGACCTGCTCTACGGCTGCGGCACCTCGGACATGAAATCCGGCGACGCGATGATCCTGCATCTTGCGGCGACGGTGCCCGAGCCGGTGTGCGATCTGACCGTCGTGCTCTACGACTGCGAGGAGGTCGAGGCGACCCGCAACGGGCTGGGGCAGATCGAGCGGGACCATCCCGATTGGCTGACCGCCCAGCTGGCGATCCTGGCCGAGCCCACCAACGGCCTGGTGGAGGCGGGCTGCCAGGGCAGTCTGCGGGCCACGGTGCGCACGGCAGGGCGGCGCGCGCACAGCGCCCGGTCCTGGCTGGGTGACAACGCGATCCACGGTGCTGGCGCAGTACTGGACCGGTTGGCCGGCTACCGGCCCCGCAGCGTCGAGATCGACGGGTGCACCTACCGGGAAGGGCTGCAGGCGGTGGGCATCTCCGGCGGAGTCGCCGGCAATGTGGTGCCGGATGCCTGCGAGGTACAGGTCAACTTCCGGTTCGCCCCGGACCGCTCGCTCGCGGAGGCCCAGCAGCACGTCCGCGAGGTGCTCGACGGCTTCGAGCTCGAGATCATCGACGGCGCCTGCGGTGCCCTACCGGGGCTGGACGCTCCGGCAGCTCAGGAATTCCTGGCCACCATCGGGCTCGCCCCGGTCGCGAAGTACGGCTGGACCGACGTGTCCCGCTTCGCCGCGCTCGGGATCCCGGCGCTGAACTACGGACCCGGCGACCCCAACCTGGCGCACACCCGCGACGAACATGTGCGCACCGAACACATCACCACCTGCACCGAGGTGCTGCGGGGCTACTTACGTAGCTCGTGAGTGCGTAACGGTGTTCTGGCACTTAACGCCACTCACGAGCGCAGCCGTAGGCTGCGCCCATGAGCAGTCGGAACGGTAGGGATGAGGAGCATCCGCGGGAGAAGCAGCGTGGACCCGTGGTACTGCGCCGGGAGCGCCGTTACGAGCCGACCACCACCGATCAGCGACTGCTCGACTCGCGCGGTCCCAGCGATTGGGTGCACACCGACCCGTGGCGGGTGCTGCGTATCCAGTCCGAGTTCGTCGAAGGCTTCGGAGCACTAGCCGAGCTACCCCATGCGGTCACCGTCTTCGGCTCGGCACGCACTCCCCGGGACCATCCCGAGTACGCCACCGGTCGCGCGCTCGGCGCCGCGCTGGCCGACGCCGGTTTCGCGGTGATCACCGGTGGTGGCCCTGGCAC
>CAXUFG010000274.1:0-6471 GCA_964250265.1 uncultured Pseudonocardiaceae bacterium
GCGCGGGGATGCGGCAGCGGCGGCGGCCGCGCTGCTGGCCGCGCTGCCCGAGCCAGTGGATCACGTTGTGGTGCAGGCCGATCGAACCGTGGTGGCACCGGGACCGCTGGAGCCCGAATTGGCCAAGGAGATCGGTCTGGTGGCAGAGGTGGAGTCAGCGGGTGGCGCCACCGTCTACCGGGTCACCGAGGGCACCGTGCGCCGGGCGCTGGATGCCGGTCGCAGTGCCGCCGATCTGCACGAGTTGTTCCGCACCCGGTCCGCGACTCCGGTGCCGCAGTCGCTGAGCTACCTGATTGACGATGTGGCGCGGCGGCACGGGCGGTTGCGCGGCGGTGACGCCGCCGCCTTCTTGCGGTGCGACGACCCGGTGCTGCTCACTGAGCTCCTGGCGCACCCGGTCGCCGCGCGCTGTGGGCTGCGCCGGCTCGCACCCACCGTGCTGGTCAGCCCGTTATCGCTGGTTGCGCTGCTCGACGAGGTACGCGGCGCCGGCTTTCTCCCGGTCGCCGAGGGCGCCGATGGCGAGGTGGTCGACCTGCGCGCCGGCGCTCGCCGCGCCAGGGACCGGATCCAGCCCGTTCGTAGCCCCACCGGGCCACCCATCCCCTCGGCGGCGCAACTTGCCGCACTGGTGGCAACGGTTCGAGCCGGTGACGCCGCAGCCATCACCGCGCGTAAGCTCGCGGTGGGTGTGTCCACCGTTGCCACCCTGGAACTGCTGCAGGACGCTGCCCACGCCGGCAGCAACGTCTGCATCGGCTACGTGGACTCCCACGGCGTGGCCAGCAGGCGGATCGTGCGCCCGGTGAGTGTGGGCGGCGGCATCCTCCAGGGAATCGACCGTAGCGTCGACGAGCTACGCCGCTTCCCCCTACACCGGATCACCAGCGCCGCCCTCATCCGGGACTGAGCGTGGAACGCTAGGGGCGGGCGGCGTTGTGGAGTTGGGCGCGGAGTTCGGGGGTCAACAGCTTGCCGGCTCGGTCGACGAGCAAGGTCATCTCATAGCCGATCAGGCCGATATCGCAGCTCGGCGAGGCCAGCACAGCGAGACTGGAGCCATCGCTGATCGACATGGTCAAGACGATGCCGCGCTCCATCTCCACGACGGTCTGCACCACCCCACCCGCCTCGAAACAGCGGGCCGCTCCCTGGGTAAGGCTCACCAGGCCCGAGGTGACGGCGGCTAGCTGGTCAGCACGGTCTCGGGGCAGTCCTGAGGACGCGACCAGCAGCAGCCCATCGGCAGAGACCACGACAGCATGTGCCACCCCGGGTACCTGCTGCACGAAGCTGTCCACCAGCCAGCCGAACTGGCCGGGCTGAGCCGGGTGCGGGCGCGCTGCAGTCGTCACTGCTGATGCTCCTCGAAGGGTCCATGCTCGACATCGAAGAGTCGCGGCAAGGTGTCAGTCCACGCTGCCTGCTCTTCAGGACCGGTGCGGGCGTGCCGCCCGACTCGCAATCCGCGCTGATACCTGCTCAGCCGGCCACGCACATCCTCCGGCGTGCGGGCGAGGACAGCCGGTACCGGAGCCGGTAACTCACGGCCGTCCGCATCGTCCACCAGATGCGCCCGCGGTTGCCGTCTGGGCAGTCCAGCTGTGGTCAGCTCGTGATCAAGCGGGCTGCGCAGCGCTTGAGCAGCCTGCCAACCCTCGTCGAACGGGGATCGCCATTCGGGCGGGCTGGATGACGCGGACTGCCGCTCGCGGAACCAGGCCGACACCATGTCGAAAATCTCTTCGCGGACCTCTGGCGATCCTTCGGCGGCCGGGATTCCCAGCGAATCGGTCGCTGCGGCGCTCCCCTCGGGTGGATCGGAGGCCGGTTCAGGTGGGGGCTCCGGGGGGGCGAAGAGCTCAAGCCACTCCTCCTGCGCCGTACGGGGACGGCCGCTCGGCGATGTCACCACTCCCAGCGAGGCGGGGCTGACCGATGCCGGGCTGAACAAGTCTGTCGCGGTGGCCTCATCGACCACCGACACCTGCAGCGGCGGCTGCTGTTGGGCACTGCTCCACCCGGCGGTGGCCGGTGTTTGCGATGCGCCGCCCTCCAACGCGCTGACAATCGGCCCGCTCGGGTCCCTTGCTGGGGGGGCGGCTGATTCAGGGTGCGCGCCTGAGACGCGGAGGTCGACGACCACCAGAGCGGGAGGCAGCAGCACGGTTGCGGTGATCCCGTTGCCCCCGAGGCGCTGGCGCAGGCGCACCGTGATGCCATGCTGCGCGGCAAGCTCCCGCACCACGAGCAGACCCGTTTGACCGGCGGCAGGCGCACCGGCCGCCGGTGCCGACACCAACCAATCGTTGATCGTCTGCAACTCCTCAGGTGACAGGCCAGTCCCGGAGTCGGTGATCTCCACCAGGAGACCCTTGTCCTCGGTGAGCGTGCCGCCCAGGGTCACAGCCGTACCGCGCGGTGTTGCGCTGACGGCGTTGTCCAGCAGCTCTGCGATGAGGTGGATCAGGTCGGTAGCGACCGGGCCGATCACCATCGCTGCCGGGGGTGGACCCACCGTCACCCGTTGATCGTCCTCGGTCTCCGCGACAGCTGCACTCAGCACGTCGAGCACCGCCGCCGCAGCGCCAGCCCCCCGGAGCACGGTCCCGCCGGCGAGCACCAGCAGATTCTCGCTGTGGCGGCGCATCCGGGTGGCTAGGCCATCGAGCTGGGACAACCGGCGCGCGAGCTCAGGATCAGCGGCTTGGTTGCGCACCTCGTCGATCAGCCGCTGTTGCCGTTCCAGCAGACCCTGGTTACGCCCGGACAGGCGGAGGAAGACGTCATTGAGGCTACAACGCAGTTTGGCCTGCTCGGCCGCCAGCCGCACGGCCTGGACATGCACCGTGTCGAACGCCCGGGCGACCTGACCGACTTCTTCCCTGGAGTGCACCGGCACCGGGTCGACCGTCGTGTCGCCGGGGACACCATCGGCGCTCCGCAGCTGCTCCACGGCTTCCGGCAACTGCCGGTCAGCGACGTCGAAAGCGGCGGTGCGCAGCGTGCGCAGCGGTTGCAGCAGCGAGCGCACCACCACGATCAACAGCGCCACGGCGAGGAGCAGTAAGATCACGACCACAGCCCCGTCCCAGTACGCCTCGCGCATGGCCCGGTCACCGCGCAGCGCGGTATCTCTCCGCAGATCGTTGAGCAGGGTGCTCTGCCCTTGCCAGATCGCCTCCACGGTCCCCGAAGCGGCGGAGTTCCAGTCGCCGGGCACGGTCTCCAGCGGCGCTGCTCGCACCGCCCGTTCTAGCGCGGCATCCAGCAGCCGCTTCCGGTCGCCCACCGCTCTGGCGGTGAAATAGAACTGCTGCACAGCGGGCGACACAGCTTGGCCGAACTCCTCGGCGGCGGCATCGAACCGGGCATCGGCGGTGCGCAGCGTCACCTGCTGCTCCGCGGTCAGGACGTCTGTCAAGATTCCTACCTGCAGCACCGCATGCTGCCAGGAGGCCTGTTCCTGGGCGATCGCGAGCGCCTTGATGCCGTCGGCTTGATGGGCCAACGAGTCGGGCGCGCCGCCCAACGCTTGACGGTCGAGGTCGAGCAGCATGGCGATGAGGTCGGAATACCCGGCGACGGCAATGCGCGCGGTGGCGTCGGGCGGGCGCGAGTTGGGCGCGGGGACAGTGGGCCCGGGGACAGTGGGCGCAGTGGTGGCCCGCCGGAAGGCAGCGAGCCCGGATAGCCGGCTCAGCGCAGCCCGGTGGGCGCGTTGCCACTGGCCACCCCCGGCGGCCGGAAAGGATTCGGAACCCACGTCGGCCGCGCGCAGCACGGTGACCGCGGAGTCCACCCGCTGAACCTGCCTCTGCACCTCGGCGGAGTCCACCACGCGACCGCTCGCCTGCATCGCGGCCACCCGGTACCGCTCCCCTTGCAGGTGATACACCACGATGCCGAGTTGCTGAGCGAACCCGACCTGGCGGGCTAGCGCAGCAGAATCGTGAGCTTTACCCACCAGATCGGTGACCCGCAGCGCGCCGAGCACACCGGCAAGCACGAGCGGCACCAGTAGCACTGCGGTGATCTTGGTGCGCAGCCTCCAGTCCCGCAGCCGCCATCGCCCGCCGCGGCGTCGCAAGGCCGCACCACCTCCGCCGAGCATCGCGGCAGCTGGCGTAGCGCTGCCTCCCAGCGTAGCCATTCCAGCACGCATCGTCACTCCACCGGTGCCGTCCTGGCTCCCGGCGGGTGGACGCGCCCTCACCTTGTGGCCGGCCACGCTGCGCACTCTCCGCTCTTGACGATCACCCGCGAGCCGCCACCGACCTCCGCATGGCATGCTCGACCAATGCGATGAGGGTGTTCTTGGTGGACTCTCGCTCCCGAGCGTCACACGGGACAATGGGTACTGAAGACTCGATGGCCAGCGCTTCCCGGACGTCCTGCAGACTGTGGCCGAGCACGCCGTCGAAGCAGTTCACCCCGACGACGTAGGGCAGGCCGCGGTCCTCAAAGAAGTCCACGGCCGCGAAGCAGTCGGCCAGCCGGCGGGTGTCGACCAGCACCACCGCGCCGATCGCGCCGCGCACGAGGTCGTCCCACATGAACCAGAAGCGGTGCTGCCCGGGGGTGCCAAAGAGGTAGAGGATCAGCTCCGCGTCCAACGAAAGGCGGCCGAAATCCATCGCCACCGTGGTAGTGGACTTCTCCGGGGTGGCCGCGAGGTCGTCCACGGTGGTACTCGCATCGGTGAGCACCGCCTCGGTGGTCAGCGGAGCGATCTCGGACACCGAGCCGACGAAGGTCGTCTTGCCGACGCCGAAACCACCGCCGACCACGATCTTCGCGGACATCGCGCTGGGACCGGCGGCCGGCTCTCGCGGAACGGATCGGGTCGGCGCGGATTGAACCGCTGCCGCCGATTGGCCCCCGAGGGGCCTTGCCCGATCAGAGTCGACGAAGTCCACTCAATACCCTTTCCATCAAGGCCATGTCCGGTGTTTCGGCCGCGCTGTATGCGCTCGGATGGACCACCACCAAGCCGATATCCGCCATGTCCGCCAGCAGAACCCGGGCTACGCCCAGCGGAAGGGATAGCAGAGCGGCCACCTCGGCCACCGATCGGGGGTCGCAGCACAGCTCGGCCACCGACCGGTGTTCCTCACTAGTCAGCACCGCCATCTCGTGACCGTGCTGGGTGGTGGATACCAACGTCTCCACTGCAAGATCGAACGCTGGTGATGTGCGGCCCCGGGTCCAGGTGTACGGCCGTACCACCGACGAGGGAACCGCCGGCTCACTCCAGTCGTCCGATCCTGCCCGAACCCGCTCGTCCTGAGCTGGCTGCGCTCCGTCACTTGGCTGCGCGCCGGGAACTGGCTGCGCAGTCGACGGGGACGCTTGCCGCCGACGACGCCGCCGCGAGCGCCAAGGACCACCGCTGAGGTTATTGACCACATCAGCAAACGACTCATCGCCGCCGACGTCGTCACTGGATCCGTTCACCGCCACCTCACCACTGCATCAGCGGCCCAGCGTGCCGGGCAACCCGGCACGCACATGTGGGGTGAGCTGCTGGCCTACCCGATCGACCAGCAACGTCATCTCATACCCCACCAGGCCGATATCGCAGGTCGGGGCCGCCAGCACCGCAAGGCTGGAGCCATCGCTGATCGACATCAGCAGCATGATCCCACGTTCCAGCTCCACCACCGTCTGCACGACCTGGCCGGCATCGAAGCAGCGTGCCGCTCCCTGGGCCAAGCTGACCAGCCCCGAGGCCACCGCGGCGAGTTGGTCGGCGCGGTCCCTGGGCAGGTGGGCCGACGGCGTCAGAGGCATTCCCTCAGCCGAGACGACCAACGCGTGCGCCACTCCGGGCACCCTGTTGACGAAGTCGTCGACCAACCAGCTGAAGCGTTCCGGCCGCGTCTGCGCGATGGTCACGTCGTCTCCTCCTTGCCATCCTGCTGCTCGGGCTGCGAGCCGCCGGCGTCGTGGTCACCATTCGCGCGGGCCTGGCGACCTTCCTGGGTGCCCCGCTGGTAGCTGGCGAGCCTGCCACGTATCGACTCAGCGCTGCGCACCGGCGCACTCGGGGACTCGGTCCCACCCGCCGCGCCGGGCACCAGCAACGCCCGGGGCTGCCGTCGGGGCAGCCCCATGGCGGTGGTCTCCGCGGTCACTGGCATCGCCAGCGCCTCCGCGGCTCGCCAACCCGCATCCCCGGCACCCCAGTCCGCTGAATCGGCTGAGGGAGAGACGTCCGGCGCCGGAGCCGGTGGAGCGGACGTTCGAGGTTTGGCCGCCTTGCTGGGATCGGCCCCGGCCAACGTCCTGCCGGGCTGCCGGCGGACCAAGGGCGAACCCACCGTGGCCGATCCCGCCACCGAACCCACCGTGGCGTCCGCTGCTGTGGCGCCAGCCCGCGCACCATCTGCAGAGGGAGCGTCCGGCAACGGCGCATTCGGCGAGGGAGCATGGCGTGCTGGAGCGACCCGGGAGGCACCAGCACGC
>CAXUFG010000275.1:0-4326 GCA_964250265.1 uncultured Pseudonocardiaceae bacterium
GGCGATCGGTGGGCCGTGCCGCCGCCTGCCCGGCGAGCGGGGCGGCCACCCACACCAGGCCGACACCGGGCCGGCCTCGTGCCGCGGCCTGCACGGTCTCCGGGTCGACCTCGCCGGAGAGCACCTGCAGCCAACTGCCCGCCGCGGCCGCCAGCGCGGCGGCGTAAGGACTGCTCGATGCAGCATCGATCAGCGCGGCCACGTACCGCTGTGCATCCGGGAGCTCCTGGGCGACGATGGCCGCGTGCAGCTCGCACCACTGCAGGGGCACCGCCCACAGCACTGGGTTGCCCAGTTTGTCGAGGAGATTCTCGGCCTCCTTCAGGTGCGGCGTGATCCACTCCCGTTCGCCCAGCCGGGCGGCGGCGATGGCGAGCTCGCCCAACGGCTGCAATACGTAAAGATCGATCGGGTGTCGCACGAGGGCACAACGGGCCCGCCGCCACGCCGAAGCCACCTCGGCGGAATCATTCTCGCGGCGAGCCAGGCCCACCGCCAGGGCAGCAGCCATCACTTCATCGCGAGGTTCGAGCGGAGCGGTCTGGCGGGCTGCCCAGTCCAGAGAGCGGTGCGCCGCGTCCAGCCTGCCACGGGTCATCGCCACCCAGCCGTGCAGCAACATATGCCGAGGATGCGCTGGACGGCCACCGAGCTTGGCGGCAACGGCATTTCGCAGTGTGGAATCGGCCACCGTCAGCTCACCGCACTGGAGCGCGACCACTGCGGTCAGCGCCGAGGGCGTGTCTGGCAGCAGCACGGTCTCGCCCGCGGGTTCGAGCAGCAGGGCAGCCCGGGCCAGCTGTGAGAGCGCAGTGGTAGGTGTTCCGGTGACGGAGGTGAGTATCCCGCGCGCCATCAGTACCTCTGCGCCGCCCAGCAGGGTGGCGCTCACGCTGCTGCCGCCATCCGCCGCATCGAGTAGCGCATGGGCTTGTGCCAGCTCCCCGGTCCCGATCAGTGCGGGCACCGCGAGCAGCGCCCCACCCGCGGCACCGGCAGGCAGGCTGCAATACAGCTCTGCACTGCGAGCGGCCAACCCACGATGCGCGAGGACGGCCGCGGCCACGCGAACCCCTCGCTCCCGGTCGGGAGCGGCGGGATCCGAGACGACCTGGTCCGCCAGTCGAAGCGCCTCGTCGAGATCGCCGGCAAGTGCGACTGCCTGGGAGTGGCGGGCTGCCAGTGCCTTCGATGAGGCTCCCGCCTCAATGGTTCCGGCGAACAGCTGAGCGGCGAGTGCCGGGGACTGGTGCAGTGCCTCGTCTCCGGCCTGCTCCAGTACAGCGGCCACCCGGCTGCCGCTTGCGCCGGTGCCCAGCAGCTGCCGCCCAGCCGCGAGGACGGACCCACCCCGATCGAGCTGGATGTTGGCCAGTCGCTGCTGCATCTCTCGGCATTGCAGCGTCGGCATCAACCGCAGCACGATGTTGCGGACGAAGGCGATCAGCTCACCTGTCTCGGTGAGCAGACCAGTCGCCAGCGTTGCTTGCACCGTGTCGTTCAGGCCGGCCGGGTCGGTGTCGAGCAATTGAGCCAGTACTTCGGGGTCCAGGGCCGCACCGACAGCCATCGCCTGCAGCAACCGGTAGATTGCGGGGTCAAGAGCCTCCAGCTGGTAGCGCAACCGTTCGGCCAGGCCAGGGGAGACGTTGACCCGTTCGGGGCGCCGGAACTGATCTGGGCGCCGGGGGTCGAACCTGCCGGTATCCTGCAGTGCCTGGGTGACGAGCCCGATCAGCGACGGCAACCCACCGGACTGTTCGTGGACAAGGTCAATCAAGGGATTGGGCGGGTTGCAGCCCACCCGCGCAGCGATCCGGGTCCCGACGGCCGTGCGATCCAGGTGTCCCAGGATCACCGGTGATCGGCGGCGAGCCAGGCATGCGCCGAGCGCCGAGAGCTCGCGCGACCGGGGCCATGGCCGGTACGCGACGATGAGACGGGTGGTGTCCCCCTCGGCGAGCGAGCGCAGCCACTCAAGCGTTGCGGAGTCCAGCCGGTGTGCATCGTCGACCAGAACAGGCTCGCTGGGGTCCAGCGTGTCGATGCTGAGCTCAGCCGAGGAGCTGCCCCGGATCACCGCAGCGCCGGACTTCTGGTACTCCCGCGCCACTGCGTCGAGCAGCACCGACTTGCCGGTGCTGCCTGGACCCACCACTGCGGCAGTGAGCGGGTTCGACGGAGCCGCCGCGATCTGGCGAAAAACCCAGGCTGCTGCTGGCGGCATGCCGGCGACCGCGAGATCAGGCGATGCGGAGTGCGGACGAACCATCCTGGCCTTTCCCGAACTGTTCGCGTACGTAGTGCCAACGCATCGATCGGTACCGGATCGCGTCTTGTTACCTCGCGGATCATCGCGAGCAGCCGTCTCGGCTACCAGGACCGGCGCAACCCTTGCCACGCAGCGGCGTCTTTCTAGCAAAGGGACTTCTTGAGCCGCGATCGGGGGTTAACGGCCGGCAGTCGCAAAGCGATGGAGCAGCCGAAGGCACCGCCATTCGGTGGAACCTCAACCGTCGAAGGGTCGTGGGCTGGTGAGGTACGCACTGGGTGTCGATGTCGGGACAAGCTTCACAGCAGCAGCCATCTGGCGGTCGGATGATCAGCAACACAAGGCCGAAGTGGTTGCTCTGAGCGGTCGCATGCCGTCGGTGTCCTCGGTGCTCTTCCTGGCTGCGGACGGCTCCGTCGTCGTCGGTGAGGCCGCCGAGCGGCGCGCCCTCACCGATCCCGACCGTGTGGTCCGGGAATTCAAGCGGCGAATTGGTGACGACACGCCGCTACTTGTGGGCGGGCAGCCCTATGCGGCGCACGACCTCGCAGCGATGATGGTCCGCTGGGTTGTCGATCGGGTTACCGAGCGGGAAGGCGGGCCCCCGGACCGGATCGCGATCACCCACCCGGCCGGGTGGGGTCCGTACAAGAAGGACCTGTTGTCTCGTGCACTAGATGCCGTCGGTCTGACCGATCTGACCTTCATGGCGGAGCCCGAGGCTGCGGCCGTCAGTTACGCCATACAGGAGCGAGTCGAAGCTGACAGCACGATCGCGGTGTACGACCTGGGCGGTGGCACCTTCGATGCGGCTGTGGTCCGCAAGACCGGCACGGGTTCGTTCACCCTGTTGGGCTCCGCCGACGGTCTTGAGCAGCTCGGTGGCGCAGACTTCGACGAAGCTGTCTTCACTCACGTGCAGGGCGTGCTCAGCGCTCAACAGGACAGCACCCAATGGGACGCGCTCGACATCGAGGACCCGAACGTGCTCGGCGGCTTGGCGCGCCTGCGGCGGGAGTGCATCGAGGCCAAAGAGGCGCTGTCCTCGGATACCGAGGTGTCCATCCCCGTGCTGCTCCCAGGTGTCAGCGCCCACGTGCGGCTGGTGCGTAGTGAGTTCGAGGACATGATCCGTCCGGCTCTCGAGGACACCGTCGATTCGCTGTCCCGGGCTATCGATTCTGCGGGTTTGAACAGTGCGGATCTGGGTGCTGTGCTGCTCGTCGGCGGTTCTTCCCGGGTGCCGCTGGTGTCCCAACTTGTGTCCGCCCGGCTTGGCTGCCCCGTGGTGGTGGACGCCGACCCCAAGACCACGATTGCCCTGGGCGCTGCACTGTCGATGGCTCCAGGTCCGGCTGCCACTGCGCCGGTCGCAACGCCAGCTGCCGAACCCGAGCTCCCCCCGAGAGATGAACAGCTCCCGGACCAGGCGCCTGACCGACCGTCGATCATCCCTGCGCAGCGCGCAGTTATCAAAGAAGATGAGTCGGCCGAGGACGATCCATCACTGCGACGATGGATGATTACCGGGCGGCTGCGCAACCTCGTCGGAGCCGGCGTGCTCGCCGGCGTGCTCCTGGTCTCTCTCGGCGTCGCAGCGGCAGGGGGTGGCCTCCCCGGTTTCACCGACGGGGCGGCTGAGAACGCACCGGTCGTTGCCGACTCACCGAGTAATGCCGTCACAGCCAGCGGCCACGGCGGCACCGCCAAGGCGAGCAATGCGGGATCTTCCAACTCGGCCCCCAGCCGCAAAGCTGCCACGGTGGCCCGCAACATCACTTCCGCACCGGGAACGCCCGCCGTCGCGAATCCGCCCGCACCGGTGGGTTCAGGTCCCCAGGACGGGCGAGTCACTCCCCCGGTTCCTCCAGCATCGAACCCGTCTCTACCTGAGGGTGGCGGGACGCCCAGTGGTGGCGGGACGCCGAGTGGTGGCGGGACGCCGAGTGGTGGCGGGACGCCGAGTGGTGGCGGGACGCCCAGTGGTGGCGGGACGCCCAGTGGTGGCGGGACGCCCAGTGGTGGCGGGACGCCCAGTGGTGGCGGGACGCCCA
>CAXUFG010000275.1:4426-6239 GCA_964250265.1 uncultured Pseudonocardiaceae bacterium
GGACGCCCAGTGGTGGCGGGACGCCCAGTGGTGGCGGGACGCCCAGTGGTGGCGGCACACCGAGCGGTAGCACCGCCCTGCCGTCAGATTCGCCAGCTCCGCAAACGTCGACTGCATAGTGAGGTATCTGCGGGGCGTTGGCATCGGCGCTACGGCCGACAGTTTTGGTGAGTTCGCGTCCGACGGCGCGAGCCAGGAAGATCAAGCCGCTTGGGATTCTCGCTCGGTGCTGACTGAATTGCGAAGTCGAGTGAACTAGCCGCTGTCTCGTAGATCTTCAGCTCGGGAGGCTCAGGGCGAATCGGACGCATCCGATGCTTCACGAGGCGGCTCTAGACCTGCACCTACGGAAGTCCAATCAAGATAAGGACGGCGGTCAAGGGCTAGCCTCTGACCGCCGTCCCGTGTCTAGTCGCTTGCGGGATGTAGGACGGAATCAGACGTCGTAGTAGAGGGCGAACTCGAAGGGGTGGGGGCGCAGTCGGAGTGGGTCGATCTCGTTTTCGCGCTTGAGGGCAATCCAGGTCTCGATGAGGTCTGGGGTGAAGACGCCACCTTCGAGGAGATAATCGTGATCGGACTCAAGGCGGTCGATCACCGCGCCCAAGCTCGCCGGCACCTGCGCGACGTCCTTCGCTTCCTCGGGGGGAAGCTCGTAGAGATCCTTGTCGATCGGCGCGGCGGGCTCGTAGGCGTTCTTGATGCCGTCCAGCCCGGCCATCATCATCGCGGAGAAGGCGAGGTAGGGGTTGCCTGAGGCGTCCGGGCAGCGGAATTCGATGCGCTTGGCCTTCGGGTTATTGCCGGTGATCGGGATGCGGATGCAGGCCGATCGGTTACGCTGCGAATACACCAGGTTCACCGGTGCTTCGTAGCCGGGCACCAGGCGGTGGTACGAGTTCACCGTCGGGTTGGTGAACGCCAGCAGCGAGGGCGCATGGTGCAGGATGCCGCCGATGTAGTGTCGACCGGTGTCGGACAACCCCCCGTAGCCGGACTCGTCGTGGAACAGCGGTACCCCGTCCATCCATAGCGACTGGTGCGTGTGCATGCCGGAGCCGTTGTCCCCGAACAGTGGCTTGGGCATGAACGTGACGGTCCGCCCAACTGCCCACGCGGTGTTCTTCACGATGTACTTGTAGAGCTGCAGGTCATCCGCCGCGTGCAGCAATGTGTTGTACTTGTAATTGATCTCGGCCTGACCGGCGGTGCCCACCTCGTGGTGGGCCTTTTCCACCGAAAAACCGCACCCGATGAGGTTCGTGACCATGGCGTTGCGCAGGTCGGCGAAATGATCGGTCGGGGGTACGGGGAAATACCCGCTCTTGTAGTTGACCTTGTAACCCTGGTTGCGACCGTCCTCCTCGGCGCCGGTGTTCCACCAACCGGCTACCGAGTCGATCTCGTGAAACGCGCTGTTGGGCGTGGTGTCGAACCGCACCGAGTCGAAGCAGTAGAACTCCGCCTCAGGACCGAAGTACGCCGTGTCGGCGATGCCGGTCGAGGCCAGGAACTCCTCGGCCTTGCGCGCCACGTTGCGTGGATCGCGACTGTAGGGCTCGCGGGTGAAGGGGTCATGCACGAAGAAGTTGATGTTCAGCGTCTTCTGTACCCGGAACGGATCGACGCGTGCGGTAGCGGGGTCGGGCAGCAACAGCATGTCCGACTCGTGGATCGACTGGAACCCGCGTACCGACGATCCGTCGAACGCCAGGCCCTCCTCAATGATGTCTGCGTCGAAGAACTCGCCCGGGACTGTGAAGTGCTGCATGACGCCCGGCAGGTCGCAGAAGCGGACGTCGACGAACTCGAC
>CAXUFG010000276.1:0-5899 GCA_964250265.1 uncultured Pseudonocardiaceae bacterium
GATCTCCAAGGCCAGCGGCGCCGCCAAAATGGAATCACGGCATTGGAAGTCGACCTTGATCTGCATCCGCTGGCCGAGGAACCCGACCAGGTCGATCGCGTCCCAGGCTTCTTTTTGGTCCCCGCGCGGCCGGTAGTAGTCGATGCGCACCACATGGTTCTCGACCGGGTAGCCGAGGATCGAGTCGAGCACCTTGGCTTTGGTCTGCAGCTTGCTGTGCAGCGACGCCGGGTCATCGAGAGCCTGACCGTCGCGATTGCCCAGGATGTTGGTGGAATACCAGCCCTCCACCTGCAACGCGCGACTGCGAAATGCCGGTGCCAGCACGGTTTTCATCATCGTCTGCCCGGTCTTGCCGTCCTTGCCGGCGATCGGCACCCCACGCTGCTGGGCGAGCTCCACCAGAGCGGGAACGTCAGCGCCGAGCGACGGCGTGAAGTTGCCGTAAGCGACTCCCTCTACCAGCGCGGCGTAGGCATAGACCATCGCCGGGGTGATCGCGCGGTCGTCGGCGTCGAGTCCATCCTCGAATGCAGTCGTGCTCTGTAGGCACGCGGCCGCGGGATCTGGCCACCGCTCCGTCGAAGCGAGGTTGATCAGGACCACGCCGTCGAGCTGCTCCTGCTCCCGGAAGCGGCGCAGATCAGTGCGGACCGCCTCAACCTGCGCGCGCCGGCCCTGGACCACCATGACGTTGCCGCCGGTCATGTTGCGGCAGAAGTCCTCGTCACCGGCTGCTGGCCACGGCGAGATGCTCGACAGTCCCGAACCTGCCGCCTCGAGCTGCTGGAAATCCAGGACGCCGTGTTGCTCCGCGGCCTTGCGTAGATCGCTGGCGTCAAGGTCCCAACCGCCGATAACGAGGCCGTCGTAGGGGACCAGACCCGTACTGAGCTCCACTGGTCGGCCGGCGACCTCGATCCCGGCCAGCGGCAGGCCAGCGCGACCGCACACGCCGAGACGCAACAGCTCGAGGCCGGCGGCCGCGGTAGTGGCGACAGCTCCACCGACTCCGACCACAGCGACGCCGACACGACGGGGGGACGAAAGCACGAGAAACCTCCCAGACTTAGAGATCTACAGAGCCGTCAGCACCGACGATCCAGTGATCAACAATCGACCGAGATTGCGAACAGGGCTCGCGCCGCGCCGGCCGCCTACCCCGAAGTCAGGCTGCGTCGGACCGAGGCCGACCAGCGAATCAGCGAGGCTCGCTCGGACTCCGACGTACCACCCCAGATCCCGTAGGCCTCGTCAATGGCGAGCGCATGCCGCAGGCAAGCCTCCCGAACCGGGCATGTCGAACAGACCTTCTTGGCAATGGCCTCCCGCTCGGCCCGGATTGGTCCTGATTCAATGGGCGGGGGGAAGAAAACGTCGACGTCGATCTCTCGACAAGATCCGAATAGTTGCCAAGTCCACTCGTCGGAGTGAGGTTCCCGGCGCGGCAGCTCGCCGACTACGGCCTCTTGCTGTGCCGAGCTATCGCGAGGCGTCGGAGAAACACCCGAGAAAGAGTTTCTATACACAAAAGACCCCGTCTCCGTGATCACATCGAGGCAATACACCGGGGTCTGGGGCATATGGCCGAGCCAGGCAGCTGATGCAACGTTAGCGCAACGTCTCCGGCAGTGCAACGCCTCGAGGTCTCGAACTGCCGGTGCCCGGGGGGTGCCAAAGCGGGACCTTGGCCTGCATGATCAGCTCGGATCCGCTGCTTGTTCGAGAGGTGGTACGTGGGTGGCGATCCTTCGAGCTGATCACGAGGCTTCGCCGGTTTGCGGGGCCCGTTGTACGTCGCCTTCCCACCCGCCACTCTCGTGGCCACGAGATTCAATGAACTCCTTGAACCGTCCCAGATCGCCCTCGACGCGCCGCCGCACAATGCCCAGCGCGTCACCCACCTTCTCGGCGAGACCTTCCGGTTCGAAGTCCATCTGCAGCATCACCCGCGTAGTCGTGTCGCTGATCCGATGGAACGTCACGACCCCAGCGTGATGGGATCCATCCACCGTCTGCCACGCCACCCGCTCCTGCGGATGTTGTTCGGTGATCTCCGCGTCGAACTCCCGGCTCACCCCGCCGATCGAGGTGCGCCAGTGGGTGCGGGTGTCAGTGAGCTGAGTGATCTCCTCGACCCCCTCCATGAACTGCGGGAAAGACTCGAACTGGGTCCACTGGTTGTAGACCGCGCCGACCGGTACCTCCACGTCAACGGATTTCTCGACAATCGTCATATCAAACTCCTTCGTAGGCCACGACATCTGCGTGACTCGTCTTTGGCAGAACTCGGCAGTCAAGGCATGGGCTCAGGCGGCGGAATCGAATGCATGGTTCATCCACACCCGCCGATGCTGAACCGCTTCGCCAGGCTGCCCGGGCGTCATCGGTGGCAACGCGCAGTGCGGGGACATGGCATGTCCCGTCTCCGCGAACCTGCCTGGGGCGATACACCGGGGTCTGGGGCACAAAGCCAGTAGTTGAAACGGTAGTGCAACGTCTGCGGCGACGCAACGTGACAGCCCCCGCCTTCGGCAGCGGCGTGGTGCGATCACCCAGGTCGACTAGTGAGGTCCGCGGTGGCCGTCTCGATCACATCCAGCACGAGGTGCAGGTCATCGAGGTACCGGACATTGGCCGGGACCGCCGTGCTGTGACTCCAGCCGGGCCCGGCTGCGATCACCTGGGCCACCCTCGGCGCGATCCGGCGTAGCGGGCCGAGCCGCGCGGTACGTGGTTGGTGCGAGGACAGCACCACCAGAGCCGCACGGGTCCGGCTGATGGCCTCCAGGACCGCCGAGTCGGCCGCGGACGATCCCAGCATGCAACTGGTGATGCCGCGCTCGACGAGGGCGGCGTGCAGGATCTCGAGCACCAGAGCGTGGTGCTCTCCCTGCATGCATGCCAACAGCGCGGTAGAGCGTGAGGTCGGCATCCGCTGTGGGACCCGGTGCAGGCTGGCGAGCAAAGACCACGCCAGGACCGCTTCGACATCCCGGCATTTCCCGACCTCGAGGATTTGTTGTTCGATACGCATGAACACCGGCCGGCACAACATGGTCCACGTCGTGAGCGAACCGTGGGCCCGCAGACTGGTATCGAAGGCATGAACCAACGCATCGGCGTCTAAGCGCATCGCCGCGTGCTCCACGCCTCGCGCGGACTGGACCGGACTCCGACCGGCCTGCCGCGGAGCTCGGGCGGCCGGCGGCGTTGGCTCGTCGCCGGCAACCGGTCCGCGACGCACGAGGTCGGCAGCCACACCCGGGGGGATTCCGCCCGCGACGAACTGTTGCATCGCGGCGAGCTCGGCAACGTCGGCTTCGGAGTAGCGGCGGTGCTCACCAGGCCGCTGCTGAGGCGGACCCATCCCGTAGCGATGATTCCAGGTCCGCAAGGTCGAGGTCGAGATCCGCAACCGACGGGCCACCGCCCCGGCCGTCCACACACCGACCGAGTCCCCGGCGGCGACTCGTCCTCTCATCCAGCTTATTGTGCTCCTCGTCACCCGCCAGAGCACTCATGACATACACATCGACCTGGATCTTATACCCGCCACCAACCCGCTCGCGTGGCGCGGCCAGCCGGAAGCGGATGAACCAGAGACCGATGCCGTTAACCCGGATACCCCGGCTGGCGCCTCTCGAGCCGGACGGCGATGGCCGGCCCGATCCCGGAGCTGCCGCCGGTGAGGCCGCTCTCGTGTCGAACTCGGCGACAGCAGTGCGGCCGGTAGGTTCGGCCATATGACTTCTCGGATCACTGTGCGCCGCGCAAGGGTCGGGGACGTTCGCCGGATCAAGGAACTGGTGGACTGCTACGCCGGAGCGGTGCTGCTGACCAAACAGCTTGTGACGCTCTACGAGGACGTCCAGGAGTTCTGGGTAGCCGAACGGGACGGCCTGCTGGTGGGCTGCGGCGCACTGCATGTGCTTTGGGAGGACCTGGCTGAAATCCGCACTCTGGCCGTACACCCGGACGTCACAGGCCAGGGGGTTGGACAAACGCTGGCCACTCAACTGGTGGAACATGGGCGGGCGCTGGGGTTGCGCCGGATGTTCGTGCTGACCTTCGAGGAGCGCTTCTTCTCCCGGTACGGGTTCCAGAAGATCGATGGCACACCGGTGACACCGGAGGTTTACGACGAGATGCGCCGCTCGCACGACGAGGGCGTCGCGGAGTTCCTCGACCTGCCCTACGCCAAGCCCAACACCTTGGGCAACATCCGGATGCTCCTCGAGCTGTAGGCCAGCCCCTCAGTCGCCGCCCCCGGGATCACCGCCCCGGATCGAGTAGAGCAGACCGTCGAGCTCATCGGGCTTGGCCAGGACCTCGCGGGCCTTGGAGCCTTCCGAGGGGCCCACCACGCCCCGGCTCTCCAGCAGGTCCATCAGGCGCCCAGCCTTGGCGAAGCCGACTCGCAGCTTGCGCTGCAGCATCGAGGTGGAGCCGAACTGAGACGTCACGATGAGTTCGGCGGCCTGCAGCAGCACATCAAGATCGTCGCCGATGTCCGGGTCGATATCCTTCTGCTCGCCTGGCTTAGCGGCGGTGACCCCATCGGTGTAATCCGGGGTGGCCTGGTCCTTGGCAAAGGCGACCACCTTGGCGATCTCGGAGTCCCCCACGTAGGCACCCTGAATACGCACCGGTTTGGATGCGCCCATCGGCAGGTAGAGCCCGTCGCCCATGCCGATCAGCTTCTCCGCACCGGGCTGATCCAGGATCACCCGACTGTCGGTGAGCGACGAGGTGGCGAAGGCCAGCCGGGACGGCACGTTGGTCTTGATCAGTCCGGTGACCACGTCGACGCTGGGGCGCTGGGTGGCCAGCACGAGATGGATCCCGGCCGCTCGGGCCTTCTGGGTGATGCGGACGACGGCGTCCTCGACGTCGCGGGGAGCGGTCATCATCAGGTCCGCCAGCTCGTCGACGATCGCCATGATGTACGGGTAGGGGCGGTACTCCCGCTCCGAGCCCGGCGGCGCCACGATCTCCCCGCTGCGCACCTTGGCGTTGAAGTCATCGACATGGCGCACCTTGGCGGCCTGCATGTCCTGGTAGCGCTGCTCCATCTCCTCCACCAGCCAGGCCAGCGCCGCGGCCGCTTTCTTCGGCTGGGTGATGATGGGGGTGATCAGGTGCGGGATGCCCTCGTACGGGGTGAGCTCCACCATCTTCGGGTCGATGAGGATCATCCTGACCTCATCAGGGGTGGCCCGGGCGAGCAGCGACACGAGCATCGAGTTGACGAAGCTGGACTTGCCCGAGCCGGTAGAACCGGCGACCAGCAGGTGCGGCATCTTGGTCAGGTTCGCGGTGACGAAGTTCCCCTCGATGTCCTTGCCGAGCCCGACCACCATCGGATGCTGATCCCGGTGGGAGGTAGGCGAGCGCAGTACGTCACCGAGCCGCACCATCTCCCGGTCGCTGTTGGGCACCTCGATGCCCACCGCTGACTTGCCGGGGATCGGGGCGAGCAACCGCACGTTGTCGGTGGCCACCGCGTAGGCGATGTTGCGGGTCAGCTGGGTTATCTTCTCGACCTTGACCCCGGGACCCACCTCCACCTCATACCGGGTGACGGTCGGTCCCCGGGCAAACCCGGTGACCTGGGCGTCCACTGAGAACTGTTCGAGGACACCGGAGATGGCCTCGATCATCGCGTCGTTGGCCTTGCTCCGAGCTTTGGGCGGGTCGCCCTTGACCAGCAGGTCAGGCGGTGGCAACTGGTAGTCACCCTCGACGACCCGGTGCACGGCCATCGTGGGAGTGGGCTTGCTTTCCGGCTTCGGCTGCGCCGGCGGTGCAGTCGGTGAAGCGTCCGCAGCGTCTGATACGGAGCTGATCTCTGTTGGCTGGGTAGCTTGCCTGCGCCGCGCAGGCCGGCGCAAGCGGG
>CAXUFG010000276.1:5909-6237 GCA_964250265.1 uncultured Pseudonocardiaceae bacterium
ATGAGCTGGACTTCGGCGCGGGGCACTGCGTCGCCCGGCGCCGCCCCGGCGGGCGCATGGGGGGGGGGGCGGGACCCGCCTCTGTCACCGCCGTCGCGGCGCGGCACGCCGCGGTATCGGACTCCTCATCGGGCAGCGTCCCGCACAGCCGGCGAATCCGTTCGGGTACCGCACGGACTGGGGTTCCCGTCAGCACCAGCAGTCCGTAGGAGGCCAGCAGAGCCAGCAATGGTGCGGCCACCCAGACCGTGAACCCGCCGGCCAGCGGGTCGGCGACCAGGAATCCCACCGCCCCCGCCGCCCGGGGCCGTCCCACCCCATCCCCAGG
>CAXUFG010000277.1:0-6218 GCA_964250265.1 uncultured Pseudonocardiaceae bacterium
GGCGGAACCGGTCCGGGCGCACCCGTCCCGCACCTGGTCTGGCGGGACGGGGTGGGACGCTGCCAGTGGGAGGTCATTTACCGGTGCGTGGGGTGGGGATGGTGGTGGACCGGCATGGCCAGCAGTAGCCGGTTCCGGGATCGACCATCGCTGCGGACAGGACCCGTAGATACCGGTTCACGAGCCACCCCGCCAGGTCCGCCCGGCGGTGCCGGTGGCGGCGTCGCGGACCACGCCCGTCGCGGGGTTTGCCGAGGATGTGCAGAACAGGCAGCGGCATCCCATCGAGTAGCCCCGCAGCGTTCCGTGCGTCGCGTCTAGGACCCGGGGCGGGACCGGCTGCTCTGTGGTGCTCACTGGGCAGCCGCCAGGATCGCCTGCGCTACTTCAACGGCTTCGGGGAAGGTGAGCACTGTCGCGGTGGTCATCGTGGCGTCCAGCGTGACCACCACCCGACGTACCACGTGACCGTCGATCAGATCCGTCTCTCGCCACAAGATGATCGTTCGGTTGCGGCCTTCGGGGTCCTGCCCGGTGAGGGCGAACCGGTGCGACTTGTCGGCGGTCATCAGTGCGGTGATCCTTCGATGTGGGGATCGGGGTGGTTCGTGGGATCGGCGAGTGCCTGGATCACCCGGGCCCGGTCCCGTAGCGCCGTGACCAGCTCATCGTTCGCGGCGTTCGCGCCCCGGTCGGCGCTGTCCATGAACAACTTCGCCAGCGCCTCACCGGGAGTGAGAGGCCGGTCAGGGGCAGTCGTCGGCGGTAACGCCTGGTCACCGGGGTCGGTCACCAACACGGCGCGGTCTGCGGCCAGCTCCGCCACCTGTGCCAGCAGCGCCGGCAGAGTCTGGGCCTCTCCAGCGAGACCACCGGGTAGAACCGACCGGCCGCTGGCAGCAGTGGGTGACGAGGCAAGCTCCAAGTCAGGTAACCCGCATGTAGCCACCGTCGTGATCGGCTCCGTCGACCCGAGCGACTCGATCAGCGTTTCGAGGTTGGCATGAATCTTGGCGAGTTGGTTGAGCAACTGGCCGGTGGTGGCTGCTAAGTGGGTCGATATCTGATGAAGGCGGTGGTCAATCGCGCTCAGTCGTTCTAGTGCGTGGTCATCCGTACGACGCGCCGGCCCGCTGCCGGGATCTGCGCTCATGGCCGATGAGACAACAACAGTTCAGACGGTCACGGTGGACGGAGCGTAGTCGGTTGGGCACTATTCCGGAATCGAATATGCGATGTGCGACTACTGGCTGTTCAGGGCGGTCCAGGCGTCCGAGATGATCTCGGAAAGATTTGATCTTTGGGGTCGCCAGCCCAGCTCGGAGCGGATGCGAGTGCTGTCGGCCAGCAGTGTCGCTGGCTCGTGGGCGGCGGCGGCGTGTCGTCGCGGGACGGGTTGTCCGGTCACCGTCTCGGTGGTGGCGATGACGTCGTGCACGGTGCTGGGGCGGCCGCTGCCGACGTTGTAGGCGCGCCAGGTACCCGGTTCGCACGCGTGCAGGGCGAGGGCGAAGGCGGTAGCCATGTCGGCGACGTGCACGAAGTCGCGGACTGCGGTGCCGTCGCCGTTGACGACCAGCTCGGATGTTCGGCCCTGTTGGACGGCCAGGAGTTGGGGGATCAGTCGAGTGGTGTCCCGGTCGACGTGCCCGGGTAGGGCTCCGGCCACGTTGAAGGCGCGCAGGCTGATCGCTCCGATCGCTCCGGTCGCAGCGAGGTCTGCGGCTGCCTGGTCGGCGGCTAGTTTGCTGGTGGCGTACGGGCTGCTCGGTGCCCTGGTCGCTGTCTCGCCGATCGGTTGCTCGGACTGCTCGTAGATCACGCAGGTGGACGCGACGACGATTCGCCCGGCAGGGGCGCCGGCGAGTCTGTCCAGGATGGTCAGGGTGCCACCGACGTTGGTGCGCCAATAGTCGACCGGGTTGCTCCGCGATTCACGCACCTTGGTCAGCCCGGCCAGGTGACAGACGCCATCAACCTCAGTGAGTGTTGTGGGCAGGGTCTCGGGTGTGCGCAGGTCGCCGTGCAGTCGCCGGACGCCGGTGGGCAGCGCAGACGCCGGGGAGCGGGTCAGTCCTGTCACCTCGTGCCCGTGCTCGACCAGGAGTGCGGCCACCGCGTAGCCGACGAAACCGGCGGCCCCGGTGACCAGGACTCTCATGGGCCGAGTAGCTGATGCCGGTAGCGCCACGCCAGCTCGATGCAGGCGCGGGAGATCGGCGACAACGGCTCAGTGCGCAACCGCTCGCGGGCCGCCTCGGTGAACGGGATTCCCACGGTGGGGCGGCCGGCTTCGGTGCTGACCGCGGCACCTTCCTCATTCACGGCGACCATTCCGGAGAACAGCGCATCGAACACGGGTGCCGCGATGACCGCGACGGTCAGTAGCTCTACCCACAGGGTGAGGGGTTCGAGCACCATGGCGCAGGCGAAGACGCGGAGGTCACCGGTCTGGCGTGCTTTCTCAAAGGATACGAATGGTTCGTCGGTGTCGTAGGCGATTGGATCGCTACCGTTACCGTCGTGCTCGCTGTTGCCGAGGAATTCTTCGGAGAACTCGCGCTGAATGTTACGCCAGAGTGAGAAGTCATTGGTTTGATGCGCCGGTGCGAGGGCTGCGGGCTGGAACACACCCGCAGGGATCACGTGGTACATGCCGCCCGCGGCGGCCACCGCCTTGGCGTCCCGCCGGTGCAGGTACATACGGTGGCCCTCGATGGGGTCGCGCCGGATCGTCAGCGTATTGATACTGGGCAGCATCGACCGTGCGGACAGGTCGAAGGGGTCGATGATGCTCCGCCGAAACGGCAGGTCCGCGAAACTCGGGCGCTTTTTGCCCGCTGTGAGCCACGCTTGCGCGAACTCGTGGCCCAACGCTTCGCACACGTCGAGAACATCGAAGTAGCTTGTGTAGTTGAACCCTAGTATTCCCCGGGGCCCTGACCATTCGACGTCAAGCAAGCGATAGCTGACACGATTGTCGAGCAGTTTGGGCCGGGCGAGGTCGCGGAGCGCGCGGGAGTAACGTTCATAACGTTCACCACTTGTCATCAAAGGCCGCGCGCCTGCTGACTGTGAGGCCCTACCTCCGAGCTGGGGCGGCGGCGCTTCGGCGCGCCACGCCAACTCGACGTCCAACAGGTCGACCGGGCCGGTCGGCAGCCAGCTCGCCGACGTGAGGACCGTCGTTCCCGGGATGCGCTGCTCAGCTGGGTACAGCTCGGCGGCCAGATCGCCCAGAACCGCGCGGTGGGCGTTGAGCTGGCACCGGATATCCCGCCAGTGTTCCTGACTGTCCCGGACCGGGCCCGGCCGGTCGCTGGGGTGCGAGGCGAACGGGCGCGCGTCCGCCGACTGGTCCGGCAGAACGCCCAACCGCTCCGGCGGGATACCGAGCTTGCGCGCGATGTGCCGCAGCTCCGTGACGTCTCGCAGGGCCTGGGTGCCTTTCTCCAGCTTGGACAGCCGCGACTGCGTGGTGTTGAGACGGGCTGCCGCGTCCTGCTGGGTCAGTCCCTCGTAGGTGCGGTACCAGCGGATGATCTGCCCAACGTCCGAACCATCCGGCGGCGCTGACGCGGCGTGCGCCACCTGCAACCAGCCCATGAAGCCCCCGTCCGCGGTGTCCTCAGCCGTCGCCGTGATGATCGCAGGTGCTGCAGCGGTTGTCAGGTCGTCCGCCACTGTCGCGCTCGCGTCTTCAGCGGTGTGAGCAGGATCATCGAACGGCGGGCTCGTTGGCGTCGCCGTGACGCTGGTTTCGGCGATATTCCTGGTGAACCGTGTTAGGGCCCCCTCTCCGGCGCGTTCCAGGGTGGTGTCCAACGCTTGCTGCATCTCGGCACTGGGTACGCGGTCGGGCTTCTGGTGCCACGTTGCGACCGTCCGCACCGCAGTGCCCAGATGCGCGGCAAACGACTCATTGGTCATCCGCAGCGCGGCTTGCAGGGCGCACGCGGAGCGACCCGTCCACAGCTGTACCGGCTCCATTATAAGTAGTCCCGAAAACCGCGAAGTGCGCTACAAATGCCCTGCAAGCGCGCTAGTAGTGCATCGCCGGTGCATGGTTGGTGCGGCGGATTCGCCGTTGACTTATCGGCATGAACAGCAGCCACCTGGAACACCTAGCCCCTCGCTTTTTTCCGGTCGAAGTCCACGAGTCGGATCATCGCTTCGACGTTGGCGTTTATCTCTTCGAGGCGACCGCTCAACTCATCAATAGCGCCGAGCCGTGCCTCTATCTGCGCAAGGCGATATTCAATCGCGGCCAGCCTGCCCGGAACGTCGTCATCAGAACGGCTCACCGGTTCACCGATATCCGGGACATGCCGGCCCCTCAGTACCGCGACCAAGTGCTGCGGGTGCCACCCGAGCGCCATGGACAGCGCTTCCAGCGTCCGCGCGCTCCGCCGACGCTGAGCGGAGTTGTGGTACAGCTCGCCGACTGTTGCTTTCGAGACCCGCGAGCGCTCAATCACCTCGGCCTGATTGATGCCGAGTTCTGTCATGCGCTGGCTGATCGCCTGCGCGACGGCCGCCCAGTCCTCCGACACCTATTCCTCCGCGCTCCACTCTGGCGGCAAAGAGTAGCGCGGGCTCACGCGGGTTGACGGATGTATCCACCCAAGGCCGCATCCATGCCATCGTGCGCCTTAAATCATCCGAAAATGTGGCATTAAATCATCCAAGGTGTATCGATCAGAAGGGCTTCATTTCATGCGTACTGACATGTCCGAGGCCGGGCCTCCGGCGTACTACACGGTTCGGGAAGCCGCCTGGATTCTTGGCGTCACGCCGTCGACCGTCTCTCGTGCGATTCGGCTGGGCACGCTGCGCGCTGTCCGGCGGCATGGCCGGCTGGTGGTTCCGGCCAGTGCCCTGACCGGGCTGCTCGCCGAGCCCAGCGGCGATGGCGGGGGTGAGTCCCGATGAGCCAGGCACCCAGTGGTGCGGTGCTGGTCGTGGTGCTGGTGCTGGCCGGAGTGGGGTTGCTGGCGGCGTTTCGCAGCGGCGCCCGCAGCGGGCACCGCCTGGCCCGCCACAGCCAGGAAGTCACCCGCATGGGCGGCAATCTCCTGCGGGCGCTGGGCACCGCGGCGTTCATCGTCGCCGTGCAGTGGGCGGTGGTGGTGTTCACCTCTGACCCCCGCGCGTGGGCTGTGGCGCTGGGCGTCCCGGCGCTGTTTGCCGGTGCCGCGATCGCCCGGATGTTCTCCGTCACCGAAATCGTCCAACCAACTGCCCACAAGCGGGATCGCCGATGACCAGCCACCTCCCACCACGGGAAGAAACCCCGCCAGAACCGTCAGCAGTGAACGCTGCTGTGCCCGTCGCGGCCCAGACGCGCCAGATGGCGCCAGCCGAGCCGATATACGGCGTCGTGGACGACCTGCCGCGCGCTGTCCGGCGGGCGGCTGTCCGCCGGTTGGTGACCTGGTGGGGGCGTTGCCGGTGCGTGCCGGACGCGCTCAGATCCCGGCCAGCGCTGCGGCAGGCAGCCAAGGACATGATCGTGTGGGTGGTGCGCTCGCCGTTGAGCTTCGTTGGCGCGGTCAGCCGGGGAGTGGTGCTGGCTGTGCGCGGGTGGCGTCGCTGGGTCCGGGTGCACGACTACCGGGAGGCGGCCGAGCAGGCCGAGAAGCTGGCGGACAAGTTCATCGAGATCCGCGCCCTGACTGTGTTCCGATGGAAACTCACCGCGGCCGCGATCTGGGCCGGTGTGGTGGCGGTGGTCGTCGTCGATTTCATCTACGGGGCCAGCGCGTTGTGGATCACTGCCGGTGCCGGCGCGGTGGCACTGGCGACCATCGGCCGGCGCAAGGACGGCTCGCCGGGGCGCAGGGCGGTGCTGGCCGGTCCGCGCACGCTGACCTGGACTATGGACCCGCAAGTGTTGGTCGACGCGTTCCGGGACGCGAAGCTGATCGGCAAGGACGAAAACCTGCGCCTGGTCGAGCGCGCCGCGCGGGTCGGTGACGGGTGGGCCATCACCGTGGACCTACCGGCCACCCGCAAGGCCGCCGATGTGATCAAGCATCGGGACGCGCTCGCGTCCGCGTTGGCGGTCGATGAGGTTCAGCTCATCGTCGAACGGGTGCGCGGCAAGGGTGGCCACGCCGGACGGGTGTTCCTGTGGGTGGCCGATGAGGACCCGTATTCCGGGCCACCGCTGCGGACGCCACTGCTGGACGTGGAGTGCTGGGATGCGTGGCGGCCGG
>CAXUFG010000278.1:0-6159 GCA_964250265.1 uncultured Pseudonocardiaceae bacterium
ACGCTGTCCCGATGCCGGCCAGCCGTAGCCGTACCAAGCCCGGGTCGACTCCGGTGAGCATGGTGCGCAGTTCTGCTAGCGCCCTGCGCCGCCGCACCGCCACAGTTTCGCCCGCCGAGAACGGGCCGAGTGATCTCCAGCTCCGATCTTGGCAATGATCGTCCACGGGCAGTGCGATCACTGCCCGGAGATGGGTTGACGAATAGGACGAGGCAGTGTCGAATGACCGATCGCGTCCCCTCGTCCGGTTCTTCCGTGGCGAGGCCGAAGGTGGATATGGCGCCGGCGAACAGGCAGACGACGCCCAGGGCGCGGGATGTGCACGGCAACCGAGAGGGCCTGCATCTGCCGCGCCTGCAACAGGTAGTCCTGATCGACCACCGCGAACGCACCGCCGACGGTCGCGAGGATTGCGGTCACATCAGAACCCCGCTCGGTCGATCGCCGACCCGGACAGTGTTACCGCCCATACTGCCGCTGGCATCGCCACCAGCGACCGTCATGCTTGGGTGCTCGCCGGAATCCACCTATTCCCGCTACCCGGGGTTCCGCCGTCGATGGGCGCATGATGCCGGTGCGCCGGGCACCCAACAGCCCTGCCGCGACCGACCGGAGCAGTCAGGCGGCACGTCTCGCTCCGGGGTAAGGGTTCGGCCTGGTGGGGTCCGCCTTCGCCGGCCTGCTGGGGAGGGGTGTTGCAGCTGGCCGGTAGGCGAAATGTGCAGCGGACCGGGAGCGTGGATGGGCGGTGGCCCTGACGACAGGTCCCGGTTGCGAGACCACTCTCGGGGTCATGGACATCATCACGCATACCGATACTCATCCCGAAGCGTCCCCGGTAGCTGTGGAGGTGGGTCCGCCCGCCGCCGGGCGCAAGTACGCCGTGGAGCTGATCGGGACGTTCATCTTCCTGTTCACTATCGCTGCTAGCGTGCTCAGCGCGAGCACGCTAGCCCCGCTAGCCATCGGCGCGGTCCTGATGGTCATGATCTACGCCGGGGGGCATATCTCCGGGGGGCACTACAACCCCGCGGTGACTCTTGCCGCGCTGGTCCGTGGCCGGATCGGAGGTGTGGACGCGATCGGATACTGGGTCGTGCAGATCGTGGGTGGGCTGCTGGGGATGGCGCTGGCCCGCTGGGTGATCCACCCCGCGCACGTCACGACCCTGACCCTGTCCGGTCACCTGCTTGCCGCCGCGTTCATCGCCGAACTGCTGTTCACCTTCACGTTGTGCTACGTGGTGCTCAATGTCGCCACCAGCAAGGACCACCTGAACAACTCCTTTTACGGGCTGGCCATCGGCTTCACGGTGCTGACCGGCGCGATCGCCGTGGGCGCCATTTCCGGGGGCGTGTTCAACCCGGCTGTGGCCATCGGCGGCGCCGCCATCGGCCTGTTCGCCTGGCCCACCCTATGGACTTACCTGGTCGCCCAGGTCATCGGCGGCGGTGCCGCCGGGCTGGCCTTCCTCGCCCTCAACCCCGACGACAAATGATCCGCTAGGGGCCGTCCGGCCCAACCGGACGGCCCAGCAGCTGATCGAGGGCAATCCTCAGCATCACCGAGGGGCGGGACCATGACGAGCACGATCACCACCGCTGAACTCCACGGAACGCATTCCACGCATATGGCAGCTACCACGGGTACCTCTTCCAGCCCACGTCCACACCGCCATTCGCGCTCGCCGGCCGCGTAGCCGCCGAGTCCAGCGCCAGGACCAGGCCTACGACACCGGTGTCCGCCAGCGCCTGTGGCGGCTCAGCGAGGCGTGGTCGGGATGGAGCGCGACGAAATGACTCGGAGTGGAAAGACGCACCCGCACATGCTGGTCGGGGTGTTGGTCTCAGCCAGCTTCTTCGTCGCCGGCGTCGGGGGCCTACTACCTGGTCAAGCGCAGAGCGCTACGGTTCGCTCGCCGCGGTCTTCTGTGCGACGCTCCTGCGTTTCCGGCGCAAGCTGTGGACCTCGCCACGTTTTCACCGGTTCTTGCTGTGGTCCACCCCCATGGGGATCATCGCTGTTCTGAGCGGATGGGTCCTCGCGGAGATGGCAACAGCGGTGGCGCGCTCGTCAACCTGGCCGGCGCGGTCATCGGCGTACCTACGCTGACCGCGCTCGAGCCGGCGGGAGACGGCGGTGGGGCCGCCCCCGCGCCGGGCATCGGTTTCGCGATTGCCAGCAACGTCGTCACCGACATCGCCGGGCAGCTCATCGCACACAACGGCCACGTGGTCGACTCTCATCGCGCCCAACTCGGCATCCAGGTGACCACCGTGGTGGACCTGACCGGCCAGCCGGTCGGCATGGGGGTGGTCAGCGTGATGCCTGGCGGGCCGGCCGCAGCGGCCGGAGTGCAGACCGGTGAGGTGATCACCGCGGTCGACAACACTCCAGTGCACCGCGCCTCCGAGCTCGCCCAGATACTGGCCAAGCTCGACCCGGGACAGACCGTTCCAATCACCCTCATCACCCCGCAGGGCGCGACCCGGACCGTCACCGGCCTGCCCCGCTTGCCGGCACGGCCCGAGCTTCCGGCTAGCCGCAAGGCGGCCCGGCAGCCGCGGTGCGATCCTGGTGTCATGACACTGCGCTGTCTCATCGTCGATGACAGCCCCCGCTTTCTGGATGCCGCCCGTGGCTTGCTGGAACGCCAGGGGCTCCTGGTCGTCGGCGTGGCGTCGACCGGTGCTGAGGCCCTGCAGCAGGCCACCCAATTGCAGCCGGATATCGCGCTGCTCGATATCGACCTCGGTGGGGAGAGCGGCTTCGAGCTGGCCCGGCAGCTGTCCCGGGAAGCCAGCCTGGCGCCCACCCGGATGATCCTGATCTCCACTCATGCCGAGCAGGACTACCTCGACTTGATCGCGGCCAGCCCCGTAGTCGGCTTCCTGCCCAAGTCCGCGTTGTCGGCCGATGCCATTCGCGAGCTGATCAGAAGCGACGGTGGCGGCCACCCGGCCGATCCGGTCAGCGGACTTCCACGCGGCTGACTCTCAGGGAATAGTCCCGCACCGCGCTGTTCGTCGCCTTGCCTGCCGAAGCCGCAGCCAGGGGTTCCAGCCAGCCGGTAATAAAGACGGCCGCAGGCAGTGCAGACATCCGACCTCGTGGCTGACGCCCCTTACCTCATGGACGGCTTGCCGCGAGGTATCACGCGGCGCCGGGGCCGCTGAGGAGGGCGACATGACGCAGCAGCCGTACGGCGGCGAACGGTTCGGTGCAGGTCTCGAAGACGACCGCAAGTTGCCGCGGGCAAAGCTCATCGCCGGTCTGCTGTCGGAGTTGGGCCTCATCGGCATGCTCATCACCTCGCTTCAGGAGCCCGGCCGCGATGCGACTGTCGTGCTGGCAGTAATCGTGGCTGGGCTGGGCGTGGCAATGAGCGTTCACTTGGCGCGCTACCGCTTTGACGGGCAACCGCGCACTCACTCATGAGCTGACCGTCGAGGATGCGCCCTCTCTTGGTCGTCTCGGGCCTGCGATGGCGCAGCACCACATGCCGGACGGCAATGCCCCGCGGAGTGGTGGGCCTTGAGGTTGATCCTCGGTGTCTACTCGCCGCTGTCGATCGCGGCGATGTCGCCAGTATCGCTGGTTGGTTTGAGTTGGGCCATAGATCCCTCGGACAGGTAGCGGCGCTCGCCTGATTGCCACTCGTCGTGCATGTCGGCCAGGATCGCGCCGACGAGCCGTATGACGGCCGCCTCGTTGGGGAAGATGCCTACCACCCGGCGTTCTCGCCAGGCTGGGCACGATAATGCTCACGAAGCTGCTCAGGCCAGGAGAAGGTGGCCCAGCGTGGAGGAGTTAAGAGCGGTACTCGCACAGGCGGTGGAGGACATTCGACATCCTGCATTGAGCTGTGGTGCTTCACCCCGTATTCCGCCGATGGGATGAGACGCTGGACGGCGACGACAGCGTCCCCGAGGTCCCGCCCGAAGAGATTTATGGTGCTCGCTTACGTCGGACAGCCCCTGGCTGTGGCCGCAGTCTCCGTTGTTGAGCGCTGCTTGGATGATCTCGCAGGACTGCCGTTCGATGACGATGGGATGCCGGATCGTTGTCTCCTGCCGACCCGATCCGGACGTTGGCCGACGCTGGAATGAGGCGTTCAGCTCGCTCGGTTGAGCCAATCACGATGAGGTTTCGATGCTCCACATTGAGCTGGTAGCTCCGGTCGTGGGCAACAGGTCGACAAGGTATGGCCACTCCCTATCGGCCGGACTTCAGGCGGGCAGCTATTGCCCTGGCGCGTCTCCTCGCTACATCCGGTAGTCCAGCAATCCTGCTTCTGGCTGGATAAGCTTAGCCACCAAGGCCCCGATGGGTCCGACACGATCTGGTTCTCGATCGCGGTCCAGTGCCGGGCCAACGTGGTCATCATCTGCCAGCTGGTCATGTTTCCGGACTTCCCGGCGAAGCCCACAATGCGAGCCTTGGATTCGACTGCGGCGCGCGCCTCGACAGGATTGGACCGGATCTTGTGGTTCTTGGTGATTGCCACCATCCGTGAGCGGCCACCCGGGGGATCCAGTCGATGTCCAGCACACCGCGAGGTAACTCTTCGGCGACTGGCTCGATCCTGCAGGTCACCGCGTCGGGCCGCGCCCACACAGGGCGTAGCCGACGCCGAGGATGTCCTCGTCGACGTAGAAGCGGATCTGTTCGAGCGGTCGGGGCCGTGGCTGCGGTAGTTCAGGCGGCACGTCGGCGGGTTGTCTGGTAGGTCACAGCCTGCTCGACCTCTGCGAGCGTGAGCCCGTAGGTGTCGGCGACGAACTGCATCGGTTCGCCGGCGGTCACCAACTCGGTCAGGGTTTCGGTGCGGATGTTGTTGACTGTCGGCTGTCCCTGCCGCCGCAGCGGGTGCAGCCACACCGCGGGTGTCGCGGGATCGGCGATGATGTGCTCGGCGGGGCCTTCGAGGTCCGGGTAGTACGTGGCGTCGGTGAAACGTCTGCTGGTTGGGGTGAGCAGTACGCCCTGTTGGGAAGGCACCACCATCCACAGCTCTTCGTCCAAGCCGGTTTCGACCTGGGCAACCACCAGCAGCTCCTTACCCTCCGGAGCTAGGAACGGCCGTGCGTAGGCCAACGGGTAGTCCCGGTCGACACGCTCGCGAAGCCACTCAACGACTGGTCGCAGCTTGATCATAGGAACGGAACTGCGGAACTCAGAAAGCAGCCGCGTCTCGACGAACTCGCCCCAGGTGACCCAGGGTGAGCCGGTGCGTTCCTGCCGGACCACAGCCTCATACCATCACGCCCAGCCGGGACACGTCGACGTCGACCGCGATCATGTTGGTGGCCAGCAGCACGTCGATCGGACGGGGGGCGTCGCGGCCCGCGCTGCGTGCCGGGCGCGGTGGGGCTGACTCTGGCCATTCTCCAGGAACACTGAGATCAGCCAGTTCCCGTGATGCCGGCGAGCGCGACCGCGTACGACGACGTCCGGCTGATCAGGATCGGGAGCCAGCGGCGGGAGCAGTCCTTCGGCGAGTGGCAGTCGGACCGCTCCACCCTACTGTGCGCGCTGCCACAGGCGTCGGCCGAGTGTTTCCTCCCGCTCGGATGAGCCGAGCTCGTAACGCGCCCATTTGGCGATGAGGTGCAGCTCGGATGCCCCACCGTCGATGTGGGCGGCGAAACCCACCGCGGAGGGGTTGAGGCCGGGCACGTTCAGCGCACTGGGCTCCGGGTCGACCTCGCTCGGGTCACCCGCGTCGGCGGCGGCGAGCTCGTCGTGGGTATCCGGCTCCAGCACCACGCCTCTGGGTGCAAGGCGGCCCAACGGGTAGCGGTCGATGGGGTTCTCGCCGGAGAACTCCTCATCGTCACCGCCGAGTGGCCCGTGCAGGTCCGCCAGTACGAGCCGCTGCAGTTCGTCCCGGATCTCCTGTTCCCGGGGCAGATCGAGCACAGGCCGTTGGGTCACGCGCCGTACCGTAGCCGCCCTGGCCGACATCGCCAGCGGTGCCAGACTGGATCGGGTGTCGTCCGGCGGGCAGGATCGGCCGCCCGCCGGGTGCGGTGGGGTGGTCTGATCAAAATGGTGGTTCGTCAGGCAGCTCGGTGGGTGGTGGTCGCGCTGGCTGTGGTGAAGGTGGTTCGGCGAGGTGCAGGATGGGTTCTTCGTCCATCATGGGCAGTCCCCGTG
>CAXUFG010000279.1:0-6077 GCA_964250265.1 uncultured Pseudonocardiaceae bacterium
AGTCGCCGCACTCGAATTCTACCGACTCAACTGGACCAGTTATGAATAACGCTCTAAGGTTGAGATCTCAAATCGACGCAGAGCTAATGGAGTTTTCGTCATCGCTGCCATCGCATCTGTAGCAATCTGTACGTATATTCCCGGCGACGTCTTGCCTCTACAAAGTATTAAGCTAACAAATCGGCCTATTGTTGGTTCTGTGCTCGGCACGACCCCTACTGGTGTTTCAATTCTCACATATGAGCCAAGGCGTGTCCTCGTAGTCAATCCGAGTGATATAAAGTCGGCCACGTACTGCACTATCGTAGGTCGCCAGGCGGTAAGCGAGAAGACGCTGCTTAACATTGTGCGACGTGATAGGCCCTGGGAGCCACCCCCTTGCGGCTGACATCATTCATCGACGGACTCGTGCCGAGCAGGCTGTAGAGATTCAAGGTTCAGCCGAGGCCTGCTGAGACTTTGGAGCGGGGAACCGGTACCGCAGCGGAGTACCGTAACTGTGCAACCCGCATCGCGCTAGATCCAACACCATCAGGCTTCATGACCAGCGCATACACGTCCATAGGACCGCGCTGCCGCCAGTTGTGGTCCAGATAGTCTGCAGAGACCGCCCGAGGCCCCGATCCGATGGCAGAGACACGTCCGGACCTTCGAGCAGGGCGTTGTCCCGCCGAGGGCTGGATATAGCACTGACGTCGTCGTGCACCTGGCCACCTACCGACACACGGCGACGCGATGGATCCGGGCTACTCAACCGGGCTCACTCCTGATCTCGTCGCACTGGGAAAGGGGCCGACGACCACACGGAGAGTCCAGCTAGCTGATCGCTATCGTTCCTCACGCGAGCGTAAGTAGAGTTGCCGCAATCGGAGCTGATGCCAATCATCGATCCACCGGTCGGATAAGATCTCCGTGTTCGCTGTTGCCCAGTACTCCCGCAGTGCCCATCTGTCGCTAACCTCATCCGCTTCCATCGGTTGCATACTCGCAACCATTTCAGGCGACAACTCCTGTCCGATGTCGTCCAACGTTTCCGCCCTCATGCGGTTGGCATTCCCAACGTCGCTCGACTCATGGATAAGCTTCGTCAGTCGATCACGCAGTGCACGAATAAGAAAGCTCTCCGAAACACCGATTTCAACTAGCTGGACCGCTTGTTCAGCGAGGTGGGTCAGCGCGGCATCATGGTCCCGAGCTAGAATCTCACTTCGCTGCACAGGCGCTCCGATGCACAGGCACCCCTGCACGATTACGCCCCCAGCCACGTCGGCGTAGCGCTCACAGGCTTGATCTAGCGTGTAGCACAGCCGCTCGATAAGTTCGCCATCTTCGCCAGTCAGGTCCGACAAGATCCACTTCACGGATGCAGCATAGACCGCACCCCGCTATCCGATCGCCAGCGCCGCCCTTCGCCACTTCGACGCCAAGCAGAGGCCCGACCATGGTCAAGCCTGAGCGGGGTCGTTGTCGATCTTGAGAATTCACCCATGTCGAGTCCGCTGTGTAGCAGCCATGTAGCAACGACGTCTGACGGCCGCCATCTCGCGCAAGGTTCGCCATCGCATCGGCGCAGGGGATCCGTCTAGTGCACACCACTGCACACGGTCTGCCGAGGCTTTGGGAGCGAGAGGCCCAGTACTTGCCCAGTACAGCAGCGGCTTGGATCGTGGGTTTCGCGGATGGCATCGAACCCCTTGTGTCTGCGGGTGGTCATCATGCTGATCTGTGTCAATGAAGGATGATCGGTGGAGGTGGGGCGAAAGGCGTCGTCAACCGGAAGGTCGCGTCATGACGCGACAGATCGTCATTCACAGGCTCAACTTGAAGATGGAAATCCCGATGACGAATGAAGCGATCAGGAAAATTGAACGAACGGAAGGAGACGGCGGTGGAATCCGCTAGGCCAGGCTCTAAAATAAAAGTTGAGTCTTCCCGCAATAGTCGCTCGTCCGGTGTCTCCGAATGTCCACCTGGAGGAATAAGTGAGGGGTTAAACTCTTGAAGCTTAATGCGAAAGTCCTGATGCCGCAGGACGTGTGACGGAAAGTTAGTGGAACGAAGCATAAGAACGTCTCCAAATGCGGCACCATCCGGTAATTGGAACGTGGCATCCTGGCGGTCTAAATCGCTCTCGATCGGGGTAAGTTCTCCAAGAAAATTTTGATGACGGATAAATTTATCCGGGAAGTTGACGGACTGCAGAGAATTGTATGGCATGTCGTTTCTCCGTTGATGGATTCCTGACCTTCGAGGAGTATTCTGGTAAATCTCGATAGAGTCGGCGTGCTGGCGTGGCCACTACCCGCCGGTTGGCTGCGCTGGAAACCGAGACTTCATGCACCGTCAGGGCGGTCTGCTATCACGCACCGATATGAACAGTGTCAGTTTGATGACACCTTTGCCGCCACCACGAGCGCAAGCATCGCGACAGAACGTCCGATGGCCAATCGAACGGACTTCGAATCCTGTTTGCTCATTTTCGACTTCGCCGGGCCCTGTCCTAAGTTACGGTTCAAGGTGGGGGATAACTCGCAACATTTCTATCCTGTACCTTGCTAAGACTTCTTGGTCATTCTTGTTAAATCCAACACTAATAGTATCATTGGCTATACTGTTATAGTTTATTTTCCTGAACCCGTCGCCCAGTACGTCATCGCTGAAAGTATCTTCTTCGAAGATTTTACCACCAATCCATAAGAAATCACGTTCGAAGACGACGAACCCGACGCTGCTGTTGATAGGGATCTCGGTATTCGGAGCGATGTTTATTCCCCCGGCATCCTTGCTCTGGCTCCACAGAACTTTTCCGAATCCTACCTGGGGATCACCCTGTTCGTCTAGGGTTACTCCCCGTGCCTCAAGCTGGCCGTAGATTTCCAGGTTAGTCCCCGGGTCGCCCGCGGAATTGGTGCATCTTACTGCTTCTAAGGTAACTCGAAGATCTTTCGCATCTCGCGTCATTGTCTTACCTTTTCCGTTCGTGACAAAATTCGGAATGGCGGCGGTGCTGGCGTGGCCACCGCCCGCCGGTTGGTTGCGCTGGAACGCCGCCGGTTGGTTGCGCTGGAACGAGATTTTATGCACTGTCACGGCGGTTTGCTGTCACGTAGCCGACATGAACAGTGTCAGCTTGATGACACCTTTGTCGCCACCACGAGCAAGGTCATCGTTGGGCGCGGCCGAAGGGGGGTCAGGTGGCACGCCGACGGCGCCGAGGACTAAGGGCCCCAGTCCTACCGCTCGGTCGTTGGGGCGCCAGCCGAGACGATCATAGCGGCTGGTAGAGGAAGACAAGCACGCCGAATAAGTGTAACAAGACTAGACTAACGTCGGCTATTGATTTGGGAATTGAATTTGGAAATGGCGTTGGGTGTTACAACCCTCGCGGTTCAAGTCCGCTTGTTTGCCGAATAGGCCTTTCAAGATTTCAAGGCGGCATCACAGGGCCAGCGTGGTCAAACCACCTCCGAGCGTATCCTGCCCGGTTCGCTTCGGGATCGGAGGCAGCCTTGGTGATCAAGTCGTTAGATGAGCTACGTGCGGTCGACGAACGTACCTTGCACTTCGCACCGCACGGCCTAGGTATCGGCCTGGAGATGTGCGAGGCGGACGCCGCGCAGTTCCAGATGGACCGGCTTGAGTTGGCGCCGGCGGTGGCCGAAGGCACTCGGATGAGTTTCGACAGGTTACGGACGATCTTCGCTTACGGGGTGCTCTGCTACGACATCTTCACCTTGGTCAATGACTGCGCCCTGCTCCTGCTCGAACAGTCTCTGCGCGACCGATTCCTTGACTACCACCAAGGCACGGTCAGGTTCGTGGACCGGCGCAGCATGGACGGGATTGAGCACGTTGTGACCGCCCAACGCTAGGAGCAGATATATGAGATTGCCAAGCGGCAGAAGAACTGGCTGCTGGGCCTCGACGGCAAGCAGCCCATCAAGTTCAACGGGATGCTGGCGGACCTGTGCACGTGGGCTAGACACGTGGGCCTGTTGCGTGCTCAGCGCAACCGCGGTGTCGAGCGTGCGATGTCCAACCTCCGGAACTTCGTGGCCACCCGACCAGCTACCCACCTGGTCGACCCCGTACAGGCTGTGCGTACGCTGAGCGATCTCGCCGAGATCATCAACCACCTGTGGGGATATCCGACACTCGGCGGGCGCCTGTATCCAGTCAGACGTGAGGCCGTCGCATCGCGTGGCCCACCGACGGCGACGGTGTCGATATCGTCCTCGCCGAAGGGCTGCCCCCCGCGGTGGATCCCGCGGACCGGGAGTGGCAGTACATCATCGTCCGGGCCGTCTTCCGACCCCACGACCGATTCTCCGATCCGGGACTGACCGAGTTCGACTCCCGTGTCGAAGCGACGCACTTCCCAGCCGATCTCCTATGGGGGCCGGGAACACTGGTAGATGCAACTGCATGGTGGACTGTGAACCGACCCATGAGCGACGAGTGTGACTACCTCGATCGAACCTTTCTGGTACGCCAAGTCAGCGACCACCTGTACTTACCTATCCGGCCCTCAGCCGCCGCTACACTCATTCACAACGAGCGGAGCGGAACCTGGTATGCGAAAAGGCCGATTTTCCTGGGGACGCCTACCATCATGTTCGCACCTTGTTGACTGGCAGCGGATGTGCCGCAACAGGGCAGTGCCCCCAATGTCCTGTAGAAGTTTTATGAATCGGCTACTACCAGCACATTCTTACATGGTGCACCGGCGCGAATTCAGCCGAAGGCATCCTGCCGGATGTTCGAAACGCCCTTCGCTTTTCCACGCTCACAGGCAGTTGTCCCTAACTCTCGCTAAGAGGTCGGCCTGCCGCCCAGCGTGGCAGTTGGACACTTTACGGTCACGAAACACGTCCAGACAACCCAAAAGACCGCACGCGACGAGCGTGTGCATCGAGAAAGCGCCAGGTAATCGGCCCTACTCACGAGCAACCACAACAATGGCCCGAAAATCAGCGGGTTCGGGGTGGCCGCCCCCTCGGCCGGAGATCGTCCACGTCGCGTCGCCGGAGTCAGCGGTCGCGTGACTTTCGCCGTGGAGCAGTCGGGCGACCAGCGACCAGCGCTGATCGGGGTCGGTGGCGGCTCCGGTGGCGCGCTCGGGGGCTGGGACGTCGAATGAGACGCAGCGGCGCCGTTGGGCATCCCCTGAACAGCCGACTGGTCAGCCCAGCCAGATAACTACGAGGATGTCGACCTGGCGAAGATCGTCCAGGATCAGGTACACGATATCGCCCTGTCCGTCCAGGCCGAACGTCAGAGCTCGCATGGGACTGTCTGGCTTTTGCTTGTTGTACGGCAGACCACTCCAGGGGGCGACCTCCAGCGCCGCACGGGCCTCGGCGAACGGGGCCAGCGCCTCGGCCGGCAACGCCTCGATCTGCTGCTGTGACTGGTTGTCGGTGGTGACCGTGTACAACGCGGCTACAGGCCCAGCCGAGCCTTGGTCCGCGGCAGCGGCTCATCAGCCGGGATGTCTTCCCCAGCCAGCCTGGCGGCCGCCCGGCGATACATGGCTCGGTGTGCCTCGTGCCCGCTCACCACGGTCAACCGCGCCACCCGCCGCCAAGACTCCAACGTCGCCAACACCTCGGACAGATCCAGCGCCTCAGTAGCCGCGGCCATGACCTCGCGCCACTGCTGATCGAACTCGGCAGCTTCCTCCGGGATCAACGCAGCGCGGACCTCAGCCGGAGTGGCGTCGGCGAAGGACGGGCTGCTACGGCCCTGCGCAGGTCCCGGCGTTGCGGCGGCAGTCACACCGAACACCCTAGCCGCCCATCGGGCGGTCGGCTGTCTATGCCTCAGTGGCGAGTGCGGGGTCTCAGTTTGGGTCTCAGTTCAGCTCGGTACCAGCCAGTACACCGGGGATCATTGCTCGTTCTGAGCAGGGCGAATGTCTCGGCTGACCTATGGCGAACGCTCGCTGTTGGTCTTGGAAATCGTGTTGGGTGTTAAAGCCCTCGTGGGTTCAAATCCCGCATCCTCCGCCACCTACCAGCCCAACGCTCATTCGGACGGCATCCACAGGGCTGCGAGCGGCATCGCCACCAGCCGGT
>CAXUFG010000280.1:0-5817 GCA_964250265.1 uncultured Pseudonocardiaceae bacterium
GCTGTCACCGCCCGGCCAGGAACCCCAGCACGTCTTGCCGGGTGACCACCCCCGCCGGTTTGCCGTCGAACAGGACCATGGCGCCATCGGCCTCGGCCAACGCTCGCATGAGCGATCCGATCGACTCGCCCCCACCGATCGTCGGCAGCGGTGCCGCCATATGGGTCTCGATGCGGTCGGCGAGCTGGGCGTCCCCGGCGAACAGGGCCTGCAAGAGCGTCCGCTCGTTGACCGCGCCAATCACCTCTGCCGCCATCACCGGCGGCTCGGCCGCGACCACCGGAAGCTGTGAGACCCCGAACTCGCGCAGGATCATCACGACCTCGGCGACCGTCTCATTCGGATGGGTGTGGACCAGCTTGGGGATCGCGCCGTCCTTACCGACCAGTACGTCTGAGACCGTCGCGCCCGAGGAGTCCGGGGGCAGGAAACCGTGCGAGGCCATCCACGCGTCGTTGAAGACCTTGCCCAGATAGCCGCGTCCGCCGTCAGGTAGCAACACGACGATCACTGACTCGGGGGCAGCCCGCCCCGCCAGCCGGAGCGCGCCCACCACCGCCATCCCGCAGGATCCCCCGAGGAGCAGCCCCTCCTCACGGGCCAGCCGCCGGGTCATGGTGAAGGAGTCGGTGTCCGAGATCGGGAGGACCTCATCGCAGATGGTCAGGTCAAAGGTGTGCGGCCAGAAGTCCTCCCCGACCCCCTCCACCAGATAAGGCCGGCCGCTGCCACCGGAGTACACCGAGCCCTCCGGATCGATCCCGACCACCTGAACCCGACCATCGCTGACCTCTTTGAGGTAGCGCCCGGTACCGGAGATCGTCCCGCCGGTGCCGATTCCCGCGACGAAGTGCGTGATCCGGCCCTGTGTCTGCGCCCACAGTTCGGGGCCGGTGCTGTGGTAGTGGCTGGCCGGGTTCTCCGGGTTGGAGTACTGATCGGGCTTCCACGCCCCGTCGATCTCGGCGGCGAGCCGGTCGGATACCGAGTAATACGACTCGGGATGGTCGGCCGGAACGGCAGTGGGGCACACCACGACCTCGGCCCCGTAGGCTTTGAGCACGTCGCGCTTGTCCCCGCCGACCTTGTCAGGGCAGACGAACAGGCACCGGTAGCCCTTACGTTGGGCGACGATCGCCAGTCCTATCCCGGTGTTGCCCGAAGTCGGCTCGACGATCGTTCCGCCCGGTCGCAGCTGACCGGATCGCTCCGCCGCCTCCACCATGCGCAGCGCGATCCGGTCCTTCACGCTGCCGCCAGGGTTGAGGTACTCCACCTTCGCCAGAACAAGCGGCGCGACATCCTGGGCGACCGCGTTCAGCCGTACCAGCGGGGTATTACCGACGAGATCGATGATGTGCTCGGCGTAGTGCACCGGGGTCTCCTGGCGGTAATAGAGCTGGTCGCGCTCGTACGCAGCACGCTGCCGAGGCTGAGGCGTATATCAGAGTATGAGGGTGACCCTGTGCGGCTCCGCGTCGAGGAGGTCTTGCGCGATGCAACATCTGCTGCGAACTACCGCCGTCGTAGTGGGTGCTACCGGAGCCACGGTCGGCGCCGCGTACGGGGTGCTCAGTCAGCAAGGACGGCGGGCTCGCCGCAACATCGTGATCCCGGGCTGGTTTCCCTTCCGGGCTGACGGGGTGTACCTACCTGACGGGACAGGCCCGCTCCCACCATCCGCTTCTGCGCTCACGTCGGGCGTGGTCAGCCTGGCGATGCTGGGTGATTCCCTGGCCGCCGGACTCGGTGTGGATGGCCCCGAGCAGCTACCCGGGGTGGTACTGGCTCGCGGACTGGCCAAGGACGCTCACCGGCCGGTCCGGCTGGACACGCTAGCGATCTGCGGCTGCACCAGCCGCCGGCTGCGCGGGCAGGTGGACGTCGTTCTGAGCGATCCGCCCCGAGTGGCCATTATCATGATCGGTGCCAATGACGTCACCCGGCGGGTGCCGCCGTGGGAATCGGCGAAACTGCTCGGCGAGGCGGTGTCAAGCCTGCGAACCACCGGCACCACTGTGATCGTCGGTACCTGCCCGGATCTCGGCACGATCCGGCCGATCCCCCAACCACTGCGCGCCCTTGCGCACACCTCCAGCCTGACCCTTGCCCGCTTGCAGCGCGACGCGGTCTGCCGCGCCGGTGGCTTGGTGGTGCCGCTGGCCCAACTGCTCGCTCACGACTTTCTCACCCAGCCCGACGCCATGTTCAGCCGGGACCACTATCACCCGTCCTCCGCAGGCTACGACGCCGCCTGTGCGGTGCTGCTCCCTGCGCTGTGTTCAGCGCTGCGAAACGGGGGCTCGGCGCTGCGAAATGGATGATCGGCAGCACAGAAACGGGCCCGGCCACCCCGAGGGGGGCCGGGCCCATAGCAAGCGGGTGAGTGGCGGCTACTCGCTTTGGAAGTACGACAGCAGCCGCAGAATCTCCAGGTACAGCCAGACCAGGGTGACGGTGAGACCGAAGGCGATGTACCAGGCGGTCTTCTCCGGCGCACCGGCCCGAATCGCCTCGTCGGCGGCGTCGAAGTCAAGCAGGAGGCTGAACGCCGCGATCCCGATCACGACCAGGCTGAAGACGATCGCCAGCGGGCCGCCGCTGCGCAGCCCGAGTCCACCGGGAAGGAAGAAGCTCGCGATGAGGTTCACCAGCATCAGACCGACGGCACCGATCAGCGCACCGGTCATCCACTTGGTGAAGCGCGGGGTGACCTTCACCGCCCCGGTCTTGTAGACGACCAGCATCCCGGCGAACACCAGCACCGTGCCGGTGATCGCCTCTACCACCAGCGAGCTGCTACCTGTGTAGCGTTGCACCGTCGACCCGATCACCCCGCTGATGCCACCGAGGAAGACGCCCTCGACAGCCGCGTAAGCCAGGATCAGCGGTGGGCTCACCATCTTCTTGAAGATCACTACCAGGGCGAGGACGAACCCGACCAGCGCAGCAGGAAGGGCGAGTCCCCACAGGCCGCTGAAGTAGGTGGCCGCACCGGTGGCGATCAGCACTGCCAAGGTGATGCTCGTCTTGGTGACCACATCATCGACGGTCATCGGTCGGCTGGTAGTCGGCAGAGCGCCGCCATAGCGGGACCGGGTATCCGATTCCGAGTATCCGGCTCCCGGGAAGCGTGCGGGGGCCGAGTTGAAACCCGCGTAGCCGCCGCCCCCTACGGGAAGATTGCGGAATGCGGGGTTGCTGGTGGAGCGCACCGTGTTCCTTCCTGAGCGGGCCGTGCAGGCTGTCTGTGCTGTCAAGGGTTTAACGCGCCTAAGGCAGGTCCGGTTCCCGATGAGTAATTCGGACTGTACCTCCGCCCGGTGAGGTGCCGACAAGCGAGCACCATCGTGGCGCGTTACTGTGCGCGATAAGAAGGACCCGGACGCGGAGCAGGCGCGGAGGTAGCGATGGACTGGTGGGGTTGGGTGATCATCGCGGTGGTCGTCGTACTGCTGCTGATCACGCTCGCCGTGCTGCTTCAGCGCAAGAGACGGCGCGGTGGCGTAATCGGGCTGGGCGGGGACCGACGGTGACCACACCCACCCCTGCGCTGCTACTGCGCGCCAGCGAGTTGATCGGCCGACCAGTGGTCGCCCTCAACGGCGAGTTGGTCGCCGAGGTCAAGGACATCGTGTTCGAAAGCACCGGCGGTCGCATCGCCGGATTCACCTTGCGCAATCCAGGGCTGTTCAGCCGCTCCCGTAAGGATTCATTGCCCTGGGGTGGAGTGCACGGAGTGGGCCGGGACGCCGTGATGGTGCCCGATGAGACGGTGCTGGTCGCGGCGGAGGAGCTCGCTCCACACAAGCAGGCCCGCAAATCGGATGTGTTGCAGGATCGCGTCCTCACTGACAACGGCCGAGATCTCGGACGCGTGGTGGACGTCGTGCTGCACGGCGGAACCAGCCTGGACGTGGTCGGCTACGAGGTGGAGGCCAGCGAGGCGCTCGGCACCGCTGGACGGCGGGTGCTCATCCCCCTGCCTGACACCATGGCCGTCTCCGGTGAGCACCTCATCGTGCCCGCCGCGGCGACGGAATTCGTCTCCGAGGATCTGGCCGGGTTCGGCGCGGCGGTGGACGCGTTTCGGAACCGGTTGAGAGAGGGGGCCAGCTGATGCTGTTCAGCCAGGCACGCAAGCGCGATGTGGTGAACACCGCTACCGCGACCCGGGTAGCCCGGGTGGACGGCTTCGTGGTGCTGCCCGGGCCGGCCAGGGTGGCATTGCTGCGATTGGGCAAGGTCAGCGGTGCGGGCACCCTCGTTGCCTGGAGCGACGTGCAAGGCTTCGGGCCCGACGCGGTGACGGTCGCGACCGACGCCGTGATCCGGCCGGCCCGCGACGGCTTGGAGCAACGGGCCGAGGACAACGACCTGGACATCTTGGGCAAGCGGGTACTCACCGAGCAGGGTACGGAGCTGGGCACCGTCACCGACGTGGACTTCGACCCGGAGTCGGGTGCGGTCACCACACTGATCACCAAGACCGACACCATCGCCGGGCAGCGGCTGATCGGTCTGGGCGGCTACGCGGCCGTCGTGTCGGCCTAACCGGGTTCCAGGCGCACGGACGAGTCGGGTTGCAAGGTGACCCACAGCGTCTTGCCGTCTGGATGTTGGTCGACCCCCCAGGCGTGGGCCAAAGCGGCCACGATGTGCAGCCCGCGGCCGCGCGTCGCGCAGACATCAATCGGTCGTGTCCGCGGGACGCACGGCGGGCCGTAGTCTCGGACCGAGATGCGAAAAACCGCTCCGGTGTAGGTGATAGTGAGGCGGCTGGAGCTGTGGGCGTGCTCTACAGCGTTGCTCACCAGCTCGGTGGACACCAGCTCAGCCGTTTCCCGGACGTCCTGAGGGACCGACCAGACGTCGCAGACCTCCCGCACGAGCGCTCTGGCAGCGGCCGGAGCGGTGTCGCGCTCAGGCAGATCCCGGTGGCAACGTACCTGGGGAGGCCGCTGTTCCAGCAACGCATGGGCTGAGGGAAGGTCGGCCGCCAGGTGCACGGTTTCCGTTATCCGCGCGGAGCTCAGCGTCGAGCGCATGGCGGCGTCGGCACCGAAAAGGACCAGCCGTGCCGCTGGCCAACCGCCGGCGAAGGCCAGCGCGGTCGGGAAAACCGTGACGAAGGTGGCCTGGGCGCAGCGCAAGCTGGACAGATCGATCAGTACTCGGCCGGTGCCGAGCAGCGACTTGGCAGCCGCTTCCCGGACCCGGGGAACGTCTCGCAGATGCAGGCCGCCGCGGAGCTCGATGACAACGTGATCGACCTGGTTGCATAGGTTGATCACAAGGCCTCGTGACATCGGCTCCACCAATTCAACTGACACCAGTGGCCAGTCAAGCACGTCGCGGCTCAGTTCGCCTGCTGATCGTGCTATCTACGGGAAGTTGCCGGCTGGTGTCCAGGTCGCCGGAAGGCCATCCTGGGGACTGCGGCCCTCTGGCTCCAGGCAACGAGCAGGCGGGAAAGTAATGGCTCGACCATGGGATTCCGAGCGTGACCATCATCGGCTCGCGTCGGGGGCAGGCGGCGAGGGGTTGCCGGCGGAGCAGGTAGCCGGCGTGGTCGCAATCGGCGCCTCCGCTGGTGGCGTGGAAGCGCTTCGGGCGGTTGTCGCAGGATTAACCCCCGAGCTGCCGGCGGCTGTGCTGATCGTGTTGCACATTCCCCGGCAGGCACCCAGTGCGCTGGCCGGCATCCTGGATCGCTCCGGGCCGCTACCGGCCGTGGCCGCCAGGCAGGGCATGGCGGCGCGGCCGGGGCCGCTAGACCAGGCACCGGCCCCTGACCCAAGGGGTTTGCGCGCCCGG
>CAXUFG010000281.1:0-5768 GCA_964250265.1 uncultured Pseudonocardiaceae bacterium
CTGGCGGGGCGGCCCCTGGGGGGGGGGGGCCCGCCGGGGCCGCCCCCGCGGGGGCGCGCCCGGCTGGAGCGGTCCAGCCCACCGGATCACCCTCGTATTCCTTGAACCACGCCGACGCCACGTCGTCGAAGATAGGCGTGGAGTGTTGCAGCGTCACCCGCTGTCCTGGCCCCGCTGCCTCGGCCACACTAGGCCGAGCCGGACGGAACAGATCAGGGTTCGATCCCCCGCCGGGATTCTGCTCCGAGTTCTCCCCGGGAGGGCTGGCAGGCGGTCCCGGAGGAGCTGGCGGCAGCACGGTCGGGGTTGTCCGGGTGCGGTTGCGCCGTGGTAACCCAGAGCCGCCAGGGGTACCGGTCGCGATCGGCTGGCCTTCGGATGGCCCGCCATCGTCCTCGGTCTGCCCGCCGGCATTGGTTTGCTCGGCATCGATCTGCTCGGCATCAGTGTGCGCGGCATCGATCTCCTGGCCGTCAGGTTGGCCGTCGTGGGCCTCGTCGCCGCCGGCCTGCGCTCCGGTGAGTTCGGTCTCGTCGCCGTCGTTCTCCTGCCTATCGGCGGCGCCGGCCCCCGGCTCGGCCCGCTGACGGGGAGTCGGGACGCCATTGCGGCTCGCCAACAATCCCGCGCCGCTGCCGGGGACGGATCCGTTGGTTGCGGCCACCGGTTCCGGCGCTGTGGCTACTGCCGCTGGCGGCTCGTCGGGCTCCACTGCCACCCGCACCAGGCGGGAGGGCATCACCACGGTCGCCCAGATACCCACTCCTGCATCTCCCCGGCGTAGCTGCACCGCAATGCCATGCCGGCCAGCCAGCCGGCCGACGACGAACAGCCCCATCCGGCGGGACACCGACGCGTCCACCGCCGCTGGGCTGGCAAGCCGCTGGTTGGCCTCGGCGAGCTCGGCATCGGTCATCCCGACGCCACGGTCAGCCACCTCGATCGCGACCGCGCCGTCCCGGCCAAGGTCGCTGGAGACCATCACGTGGCTATCGGGCGGCGAGAATTGGGTCGCATTGTCCAGCAACTCCGCCAGCAGATGGACCAGGTCACTCGCCGAGCGGCCCAGCACCAGCACCGCAGGTGGCTGCTGCAGCACAAGCCGTTGGTACTGCTCCACCTCGGACACCGCGGCACGAAGCACGTCGATCAGCCGTACCGGGCGCCCGGAGCGGTTGGTCGCGTCGGTGCCTGCGAGGACGAGCAGGTTCTCGCTGTTACGCCGCATCCTGGTGGCGAGGTGATCGAGTTGGAACAGGTTGTCCAGTTGCTTCGGGTCCTGTTCACCGCTTTCCAGCCGGTCGATGAGCTTGAGCTGGCGCTCGACCAGACCCTGGGTACGCCGGGAGAGGTTGACGAAGATGTCGTTGACGTTCGCCCGTAGTTGAGCCTGCTCACCGGCCAGCCGGACCGCCTGGCTGTGCACTTCGTCGAACGCCCGGGCGACCTGACCGATCTCCTCGCGAGTGCCCACCGGCACCGGCTCGATCGCTGCTTCGGACGCCTCGCCCTCGCGGATCCGGGCCATCGCCTCCGGCAGCCGCCGATCAGCGACATCCAGCGCGGTGCGCTTGAGCACTCCGAGTGGCCGCAGCAGTGCCCGGGTCACCAGGATGCCGACCAGCACCCCCAGCCCCAAGGCGAAGAACAGGATGACCGAGTTCAGGCCGGCCACAGTGCGGACGTGGTCAAGCAGGCCCTGGGCGGTCTGTTCGATCCGCTGCCGCAGGTTCTTCTCGACGGTCGCGATGTTGTCGACGACCACCGCGTTGCGGCGATCCCAATCCTCGGGTGAGGTGTTCAGCGGCAGCCCCGCAACGCCGCGGTTGAGCACCAGTTGCAACACCCGCTGCCGGGACAACTCGGCCTCCGGACCGACCCCGGCCAGCGCCGCGGTGCGCTCCGCGGGCGCCAATGCTGCCCGGACCGCATCCTGTTCGGTGGCCAACCGGACGGTCGCCGTGCGCAGGTCCTCGATCTGGCCGGGGCCAAGACGATTGAAGTACAGCGCTGCCAAGACGATCGCGTGCTGCCGGGCGACCTGCTCGCGGCCGGCCAGCAGGTCGTGCACGGCGGCGGCGTCGTTGGTGATGGCGACGTCGTCGAGCTGGCGGGTCAGCGCGGCGTCCAGCTCGATCAGCGGATCGATCGCGTCGCTGTACTCGGTGACCACCACCTCGACCGGGCCGAAGCCCGTGGTCACGCTCGCGCGCAGGGTCGCCAACGCACCGAGCGCGGCGAGCGGAGGGCGGCTGAAGCCCAGCCCCTCCACCTGCCCGGCTGCGCCCGCGACTACCCGCGCGCTGTCGTCGACGGCTCGGAATTGGGCATCCAGGCCGCGCCGGTCCCCCAGGCGACCGGTAGCGACAAACGTGGTAGCCAGGTCCCGTTCCCGACCCATGGCGCCAACTAGGTCGGAGAGTTCCTGCTGCACGCGCACGATCTGGGTGATCCGGACGTAGCCAGGCGCGGAACCCGCTTGATCCACGATCCGGAGTACGCCGGCCACGAGGGCCACGAGGGTCGGCACGAGCAGAACCGCGGCCAGCTTGACCACCACAGGCCAGTTCCGCCAGTACCACCGGGACCGGATGGTTTCCGGGGAGCTCCTCACCGCGGAGTCCGCGTTCGGGCTGAGCAGGGCGGTCATCACGCCGCCTCCGCGACACGACAAGCATCCACGGTCATGACCAGCCTCCCGCAGCGGACGGGAGTCGCGAGACTACGCGCTGGCACTTTGGGGTCCCTCCCCAGGGGTCGACGGCAGCCGGGCATCCGGCTCGCCACAGGTCACCGCGGTCGTGGGCAATCCGCACCGCACGGACGGAACACCTCTGGCGCCGGGCCAGATGCGCCCGATGTAGTGCACGGACGATACGGCGGCCTGACCCGGGCCATCCCGCGGGTCTCGTTACCGTGCTCGCTGGCCGCTGATGGCGCCAGTGCCGGGGTGGGACAACACCCGCCCGGCGCAGACACCGTTACCCCCATGGAGGCCGATGAACTACGGAAGGTAATTGGTTTCCACCTGGAAGTCGGACAAGTCGTACCACGGGCGCGCTAGGCCGCCCCGTAACGTGTCGGAGGTTCGCTGGGAGCCCGGGCGGGAGCCAGCCACCAGCCGCACTGCAACTGTGCTCGCTGCCACCTGGGACACTAACTGGGCGCCGAGCCGATAGCCGGCCGCGGTGCTGCCTGAGTGGCGGTGCTGCCTGAGTGGCGGTGCTGCCTGAGTAGCGGTGCTGGCTGAGTGCGGAGGAATTAGGTTGAGTTCAACGTCCGATGCCGGACCGCTCATCGTCCAGTCCGACAAGACCCTGCTGCTGGAGATCGACAATCCGGCAGCCAGCGCGGCGCGAGCGGCGATCGCGCCTTTTGCTGAACTCGAGCGCGCGCCCGAACACGTGCACACCTACCGGGTCACCCCGCTGGCGCTGTGGAACGCGCGAGCCGCGGGACATGACGCGGAGCAGGTTGTCGACGCGCTGGTGCGCTTCTCCCGGTACGCCGTGCCGCAGCCACTGCTGGTCGACGTCGTGGACACCATGAGCCGCTATGGCCGGCTCCAGCTGGTGGCGCACCCCGTGCACGGGCTGGCACTGGTGTCGCTGGATCGCGCGGTGCTCGAGGAGGTGCTCCGCAACCGCAAGATCGCCCCCATGCTGGGCGCGCGAGTCGATGACGACACAGTGCTGGTGCACCCCTCCGAGCGCGGCCGGCTCAAGCAGGGCCTGCTCAAGGTCGGCTGGCCGGCTGAGGATCTGGCCGGCTACGTCGACGGCGAGGCGCATCCCATCGAGCTCGTGCAGAACGGCTGGACACTGCGCGACTACCAGCGCGACGCGGTCATCGGGTTCTGGGCCGGCGGCTCCGGGGTGGTGGTGCTGCCCTGCGGCGCCGGTAAGACGCTGGTCGGGCTCGCCGCGATGGCCCACGCGAAGGCGACCACGCTGATTCTGGTGACCAATACCGTCGCCGGCCGGCAGTGGAAGCGTGAAATCGTCGCGCGCACCTCGCTGTCCGACGATGAGGTCGGCGAGTACTCCGGCGAGCGCAAGGAAATCCGCCCGGTGACGGTCGCGACCTACCAGATCATGACCCGCAAATCGAAGGGCGAGTACCGGCATCTGGATCTGTTCGACAGCCGGGACTGGGGGCTGATCATCTACGACGAGGTGCATTTGCTGCCCGCACCGGTCTTCCGGATGACCGCCGATCTGCAATCGCGCCGGCGGCTCGGGCTGACCGCGACGCTGGTGCGCGAGGATGGCCGAGAAGGCGACGTTTTCTCCCTGATCGGGCCCAAGCGTTACGACGCACCGTGGCGCGACATCGAGGCACAGGGCTGGATCGCGCCGGCGGATTGCGTTGAGGTCCGCGTCACCCTGAGCGAGTCCGAGCGGCTGCGCTACGCCACCGCGGAGCCGGACGAGCGCTACCGGGTGTGCTCCACCGCGCGCAGCAAGCTTTCCGTCGTCGCGGCCATTCTGGACCGGCACCCTGACGAGCCGACCCTGGTAATCGGGGCGTACCTCGACCAGCTGGAGCAACTCGGCGAAGCCCTGGACGCGCCGGTGGTGCAGGGCTCGACCAGCAACAAGCAGCGGGAGGAGCTCTACGACGCGTTCCGCCGCGGTGAGGTGCGCAGGCTGGTGGTGTCCAAGGTGGCCAACTTCTCCATCGACCTGCCGGAGGCCTCACTCGCCGTACAGGTGTCCGGCACGTTCGGCTCCCGACAGGAAGAGGCCCAGCGTCTGGGCCGGTTGCTGCGGCCGAAAACCAACGGCCGCCAGGCGCATTTCTACTCGGTGGTCTCCCGGGACACCCTGGACACCGACTACGCAGCCCACCGCCAGCGCTTTCTCGCCGAGCAGGGCTACGCCTACCACATCATGGACGCCGACGACCTGCACTGAGCTCCGATGCGGCTAGTTAGGCAAATTCACTCTGAGTGCGCCGAGTTCGACGTCAGAGCTGTTTGGTCGCCTTTGGGCAGCGCTGTCGTCGAATTCGGCGCACCTCGAGCGGTGAGTTCCCGGGCCGCTTTACGGCGTCCTTTACGCAGCTGGCGAATGACTAGTGCCAGCAGGAAAAGGACGCCGATTGCTGGCAGCGCCCGTTTGGCCACCGCTCCACCCGCGGCATCAAGTAGATCGATCTCCTCAGCCACCGGCGGCGGCACCGGCCGCGGCGCGGCTGGTCGCGGCTTGGCTGCCGGTGCCGGTGCCTGTGGCGCAGGAGCCGATGGTGGCGGTGCAGCGCTGGGTGCGGGTTCCTCCGCCGGTCCCAGGCTCCTGCTCAGGCAGTCCGCGAACTGACCGATGATCTTCTTACCGACGTCCTCGATCAGTCCCCTGCCGAACTGGGCCGGTCTACCGGTGACGGTCAGGTCGGTGATAACGGTGACCGTGGTGCCCTGGCCATTCTCGACCAGACTGGCCTGCACCTTGGCCGCCGCCGTACCCTGACCCCCCGATGCCGTGCCCGATGCCTCGATCAGGGTCCGGTGCGCAACATCATCGGTGCCGGTGAAGCGGCCGGATCCCCGGTACTGCAAAGAGATCGGACCCAGCCGGACTTTCACGATTCCGGCGAACTCATCACCGCTGGCCGACGTGATCGTAGCTCCCGGGAAGCATGGCGCGATCCGCTCGGGATCCAGCAGCGCCCGCCAGACGGTATCAATGGGCGCCGGGACGGTGAACTCATGCTCCAACTTCATGCAGGTCAGCCTCCCACTCCGGCGGCCGCGGCGACACCTCCCCTGA
>CAXUFG010000282.1:0-5670 GCA_964250265.1 uncultured Pseudonocardiaceae bacterium
CAGCGGGGTTATCGACGCCCTATTCACCCCGCTGAGCCCGCTGAATGCGGACGGTCCAGGATGGGGAGTGTGGGTGAGGAGCGTGCTACTGCTGTCGTAACCGGGGCAAGTAGTGGGATTGGGGCGGCGACGGCTCGGGCGTTGGCCGCAGCGGGTCTCCATGTGGTGTTGGGAGCCCGTCGAGTGCAGCTCTGCCAGGAGATCGCCGATGAGATCGACGGCACCGCGCTGGCCCTCGATGTGCTTGACCCGGAGTCCGTAGCGGCCTTCGCGGCGGCGGTGCCCACCGCTGCGGTGCTGGTGAACAACGCCGGAGGCGCGAAGGGATTCGACCCGGTGCTGGAGTCCGACGAGGACCAGTGGCGCTGGATGTGGGAGGCCAACGTGCTTGGCACCCTCCGGGTGACCAAGGCGTTCCTGCCGAAGTTAATCGCCTCCGGGGACGGTGTGCTGGTCACCGTGACCTCGATTGCCGCACTGGAAGCCTACGACAACGGCGCCGGGTACACCTCGGCCAAACACGCGCAAGCGGCCGTGCACCGCACGCTGCGCGGCGAGCATCTCGGGCAGCCGGTGCGGTTCGTGGAAGTCGCACCCGGGATGGTGGAAACCGAATTCTCCCTGGTGCGCTTCGGCGGCGACGCCGAGAAAGCGGACCGCGTCTACGCCGGACTCACCCCGCTGAGCGCTCAGGACGTCGCCGACGTCATCGCATTCGCCGTCACCAGAGCCCCTCACGTCAATTTAGATCTCATCGTCGTCAAACCCCGCGACCAGCACTCCGCAATGCGCGCCTCCCGGCGCTCGTCCGATCCCAGTTAATTGACGCGGTTGGTGGCCAGAACAGGACTTAGAGCGTCCGGCAAATGAGGAGAGTAGTGCCGCAAGATCACGAAACCTGTTCCTGCGCTCAGAAGGGCCCGGCGACGACGAGGAGAAGATGACCGCGGTGTCGGGCGGTCGGCTCGTCGTCGTCCCGCGCAGCCGGTGGCACCGCGTCGAGCTTGACGGCCCGAGCGACCTGATGTCTATCACCCTGCGGCGCAACAGCCAGCTGGCGCAACGGACCGCAGCGGACCTATTCGAGGCACCGCAGCACCATGACGCCACCGTGCCACGCCGCGGTGATCGCCGGGAGGGCCCAGGATGTGCCCCTCTTGGCTCAGAGGCTGCAGTTGACGAGCGTGGGTTCGGGTAGCAGGGTCACCCCGAAACAGGCGGCTACGGCATCGCGGATTTCTCGGGCCAGCGCGAGGAGATCGTTCGTGGATGCCCGGCCGCGGTTGGTCAGCGCCAGCGTGTGCTTGCCGGATAGCGCAACCCGCCCGCCCGGGCCTTGGTGTCCCCGGACAAATCCGGCTCGCTCGATCAGCCACGCGGCGGAGAGCTTGATCCGGCCGGGCCCGCCACCGGGATACTGCGGCACCGTCACCTCCGGGCCGACCCTGCGCCGGATCCGTTCGACTGCGGCGGCGTCCAGGACCGGGTTGATAAAGAAGGATCCGACCGACCAGGTGTCATGGTCGTCCGGGTCGAGCACCATCCCCTTGCCCCGGCGCAGCGCCAGCACAGCATCCCGGACCACCCCGGCGGCCACCCGCGTGCCGGGCTCGACGTCGAGCAGGCGGGCCAGTTCGGGGTAACGGATCGGAGCGGAGCGCCCGTCGCGGGAGAGCGCGAGCCGGATCCGGAGCACCACCGCGGTATCGGTTCCCTTGAGCACGCTGGCCCGATAGCCCAACTGCAGCGCCGACGCAGGCACCGTCTGCACCACATCCCGCCGGCGATCGTAGAGATCGACCTCGCGTAGCACGTCGGAGAGCTCCACGCCGTAGGCGCCGACGTTCTGCACGGGCGTGGCACCGACCGACCCCGGAATGCCGGACAGGCATTCGAGCCCCCCATAGCCGGCCGCCACCGTGCGAGCGACCACCGCGTCCCAGTCCTCACCAGCGGCGGCGTGTAACACCCCGGCACCGTCGATGTGCATCCCGGTGCTGGACATCCGCACCACGGTGCCGTCGAAGCCGCCGTCGCTGACGACCACATTGGACCCGCCGGCCAATAGCAGCAGTGGCTCGCCGGCGTCGTCGGCGGCACGGACGGCCTCGACACAGGACGCAGCCGTGCTCGCCTCCACGAGCCGGCGGGCCGGCCCACCCAGGCGCAGCGTGGTGAACGGGGCAAGGTCGACTGCGTCGCGCGCAAGGCTCTGCGGCGCGGGTGTCGTCATGAGCGCTCACGGTAGCCTCCGGGTCATGGCGAGCCGATTGGCGCTGCGGCACCGGTACCCCGCGTCACCAGAGCGGATCCGGGAGGTGCTCATCGACCGGCAGTACGTGCAGGCAAAGCTGCAGGCGGTGGGCGGGCCGCGCGCCGAACTGGTGACGTGGCAACAGGACGCACGTGGCGTCACCATCGTGCTGCATCAGGCGGTGCCCGAGGACGCGATGCCCTCGTTCCTGCGCTCTGTGCTGCCCGGCGACCTGACGATCCGCCGTACCGAGACCTGGAGTGGTTCCACCGGCGAGGTGCATGCGGTGGTCGACGGCGCTCCGGGCACGATCACCGGCGTGATGCGTCTCGAACCTGACCCTGACGGGTGCGTGCTCGGCGCCCAGCTCACGGCCGATGTTCCGCTGCCGCTGTTCGGCGGCAAGGTGGAGAAGGTCATCACCGACAGCGTCGCCACGCTGATGGAATCGGAATATCAGTTCACGCTGAAGTGGCTGCGCAATCCAGTGAACCCCTGACCGATGCTCTGATGTCGCCGAGTTCGACACTAAGGCTGCTCAGCTCCGTCCGGGCAACCCTGGAGTCGACCTCGGCGGTCAGCAAGGTCTTCGACATGGTCATCCGGGTGGTGCAGACCGCCGATCCGCAGCAGACCGCGCCGCAAGCGGTGACCGAGCCGGACGCTTCCGTGATCGGGCTCGCCGACGCGGTGTACCGCGCCGGCTGAACCCGAGCATGACACGCGGGGGGTTAGCAGGTGTGCTCGTGGGCTGCGTGGTCGTCGTGCTCGACCTGCAGGGTGCTGTGAGTGAGGCCGAACTGGGTACGCAGGGCGTGCGCTGCGGCGTCGAGCACTGAGGCATCTCCGCAGTGCACCGACCGGGCCTCCTCGACGACCAGGTGTGCCGAGACGGCGTGCCGGCCCGACGTGATCGTCCACAGATGCAGGTCGTGCACGTCACGGACACCTGGCACGGTGCGCAGTACCTGGTCCACCTCCGCGGTGTCCACGCCCCGGGGGGCGCCCTCCAGCAGCACGTGCGCCGCCTCGCGGAGCAGGCTCAGCGCCCGGGGCAGGATCAGCGCGGCGATCGCCAGTGATGCGATGGGGTCAGCCTGGCGCCAGCCGGTGATGAGCATGATCAGCGCCGCGCCGAGCACCGCGACGGAGCCGAACGCGTCGCCCATCACCTCCAGCAGTGCGCTTCGCAGGTTGAGGCTGCGTTCGCCAGATCCGCCTCCGGTGAGCACCGCCAGCGCGGCCAGGTTGCCGACCAGGCCGAGTGCTCCGATGATCAGCAGCGGGACGCCGGCGACCGGCGGCGGCGCGGCCAGCCTGGTGACCGCCTCGAATGCCACGACCGCGCCCACGACCAGGAGAACCAGTGCGTTGAATGCAGCGGCGAGGATCTCTGCCCGACCCAGTCCGTAGGTGCGGTAGCGACTCGGCGGGCGTTGCGCGAGCGTGGTGGCGATCAGCGCGACCGCCAGGCCCAGCACGTCCGTGGCCAGATGTCCGGCATCGGCGAGCAATGCCAGCGAGCCGGTCAAGCCGGCGCCGAGGACCTCGGCCAGCAGCACCACGGAGATGATCGCCAACGCCCGGCCCAGGCGCCGACGGTCTGACGGGGCGGATCCGTGCCCATGCCCGTGATCGCCCATGCGCGTCACCATACATGCATGTTCGCGCATGAGTTAGCCCCCTGGCCGGGTGAGGCTAATCTTGGTCGACGTGCCCGACCTGGATCCTTCCTGCCTCCCCACCCCTGCTGTACCCGACAGCGGTATCGGTGCGGTGCTGGTCAGCTCGCGCTCGCTGGCTGAGTACCGGGCTATGTTCGCCCTCTCCGATGCGAATTTGCGCCGCCGGCTGCTGGACTGCCCCGGAGGAGCGGCCAGTCTCACCGCCGAAGTCAACTCCGCCGGGGGTGACGCCATCGCTTGCGATCCGGTCTATGCGAGCTTCAGCGCCGGCCAGCTCGACGTCCAGGCGGAGACCGACCGCGCCAGCCGCTATGTCCGCGCTCATCCCGAGCAGTACCGCTGGAGCTTCTTTACCGACCCCGACGACCATCACCGCCACCGCAGTGCGGCCGGTGCCCGGTTTGCCGCAGACCGGCGCACCTACCCCGAGCGCTACATCCCTGGCGAGCTGCCCTGCCTGCCGTTCGCTCACCACGCCTTTGACCTGGTGCTGAGCTCGCACCTGCTGTTCAGCTATGCGGACCGTCTCGACCTGTCATTCCACCGAGAGGGGATCTGTGAGCTCATGCGGGTCACCCGCGAGGAACTACGGATCTTTCCGCTCGTGGCCATGGGCGCCGGCATCTACCCGCACCTCGATCAACTTCGCGTCCAGCTCGCCGACCGCCATATCGCTACCCGGCTGGCTGACGTCGACTACGAGTTCCAGGCCGGCGGCAACCAGATGTTGGTCTGCACCCACCGGCGCTAAGCCGGACGACCAAGACCCTCGACGACCTCGGCACCGGGAAGCGCGGCGAGCACCGCACCGGGCAGCAGCAGCTTGCTGCACCGCAAGCCAGATCCCACCACCACCTGATCAGCGGCAGCCACGGCAGCGTCCAGCAGCACCGGCCACCCGGGGGGCATTCCCAGCGGGGTGATGCCGCCATACTCCATCTTGCTCCGCTCGACGGCTTCCTCCTGCGCGGCGAAGGAGGCCTTACGCACGTCCAGCCGCCGCCGCACCACGCCGTTGATGTCAGCCCGGGTGGTCGCAAGCACCACGCATCCAGCCCAGCGATGCTCACCTGCTCGCTTGCCGGTGACCACCACGCAGTTGGCCGATGCCCGCAGTGACACCTGGTAGTGCTCGCACAGCGCCGCGGTATCGGCCAGTGCAGGATCGATCTCGGCGACCGCGCAGCGGGCCGCCAGCTCCCCTGGCAGCGCGGCCAACGCGACCCGAACCGGCTCGGCCAGCAGCTCGGGGGCATCCAGGGCGGGCCGCACGTCCAGCCGCCCGGCTACTGAGCCGTGCCGTCCGGCCGTTGGGCCCAGCGACCTCACCAGCGCGGCCCCCGCTGTACCTCGGTCACCGCGGGTTTCACATCCACCAGGTAGACCAGTACGGCCACCAGACCGACGAGATAGAACAGCATCGAGCCCGATACCAGCAGGTTGAGCAGCAATAGAGCAGTAGCGCCGCCGGTGATGCCCAGCCAGGCGGGCTTGGTCAACTTGTCCGCAGCGGTGTAGGCGTCGGCCCGCTGGAGTGTGGCATGCACGAAGGCGAAGATCCCTACCGGGACAGCAGCCCAGTACAGGATCTGGTACACGAACAAATCGAGCGTCTCCAGCACACCCCCAGGATACGCGGACCCCTCTGCTGCCCCGACATGGAGACCAAAAAGGGGCGCCCCCGGGCCCGGGTCCCCCCAAAGTGGGCCGGTGGGGGGGGGGGGGGGGGAT
>CAXUFG010000283.1:0-5658 GCA_964250265.1 uncultured Pseudonocardiaceae bacterium
GGCGGAAGCGGAGGGATTCGAACCCCCGGTGCCTCTCGGCACGCTCGCTTTCAAGGCGAGTGCATTAGACCGCTCTGCCACGCTTCCAATCGTGCACGCTAGCGTGTCCCCAAGATCGCCACGTCTGTGACCAACCCTCCGGTTCCCGAACCCAACAGCCGAGCAGCCCCCGCCCCGCCCCCACGCGCGGGGGGTGGGTTGGGGGGACTCAGAGCACGCTACGCGACCGTCGGCCAGCACGACCGGTCGAGCCAGTCACGGGACGAGCGCTATGCACTGCTCCTGCACGTCGGTTAGCTCGGCGCGGGGTACGAATCCACGCCAGACCCGGTAGTCGACTTCCGCGAGACCGAGGTCGGCGGCTCGCGGGCCGTTCTCCCCGATGTAATGGATCGCGGCGCGCTCCGGACCGAAGTCCACCAGTTCGACCGGCAAGCCGTTCCATCCGCCACGCCAGCGCACCAGGTCAAGAGAGTCAAGATCACCTAACGTCACCACGAGCGGATACCCGATGTGCTCGTCCGGTGGTCGGTTGCCGGGCAGCGGGTGCAGGGTCACCTCTCCGGGGCGCGGACCGAAGTCGGCGTCGAAATCCCCGCCGTGATACTGCGCGACCAGACCGCGGCGGACCGTGGACCGTAGCGCTACCGGTGGCCAGTTCCAGCACGCCGGACCCAAGGTTGCCGCTCCGGTGCCGACCCAGCCGACGTGACGGTTCAGGTAGGCGCCTACGCGCAGTTCGTCGCCCTGCGAGTCGATCCGCCACAGCTCGGTACCGGCCGGCAGCTCGATCAGATCCACCTGGTAGACACTGCTCTCGAACGGTGCGATATAGAGCTGCGGGCTGTGCGCGTAGAAGCGCAACACGTACAGCACGTCGCTGACCGGCCAGCCGGCCACCTGGTTCAACCCGTAGCGCCGGATGAGCTCTGATGACGAGCTCGCCGGCACGTCTTCCAATCTCGTTACGAAACCGGCGATGCGGTGCGGGTCGAAGCGCCCCGGCACCACCACATTGCCCAGCGTCAGCTCCACCAACCCGGGCAGCATGACCTTCTGCATCGCGGTGTCCGGCGCGAGCTCGGGGATCTGTCCGGGCACCCTCAGCCGCGGCGGCGCCGGCGCGAAGCGTTCCCCCGACGGCACCCGTTCCAGACCCAGCGTCGGGCCGCCTGCAGTGTCTTTTCCTGAGCACTGCACAGCACCCTTCACTGGGCCCCTGACCGGGCCCATCGCTGGTTCCTGGGCTGGGAAGCTGTCGGTCGCCACCCCGTTGGCTGCAAACCCTGTTACCGGATCTGTCATGAGCTCCACCGCCTCGCCGCCATGAGACCCGTCCGAACTGACGTCGGGCTGGGTTGGGGGAACCTACTACGCCATTCGGGCCAACGCCGCCGGGAGGGGGTTTGCCGCCCGCCGCACGGGGTCGGCTACCGTGCCCGCAGGTGGCTCAGCACCCGCTCGAATATCTCGGCCAACACAAGTCGTTCCTGGTCAGACAGCAAATCGACCAGGTTGTCGCGGACTCCGCGCAGGTGCGTGGGAGCCGCGCTGCGCAGCACCTCCAGGCCGCGGGCGGTGAGCACAGCGAACACTCCACGCCGGTCGCCCGGGCATTCCTGGCGGCGCGCGAGCCCGGCCTTCTCCATCCGGCCGATCTGGTGCGAGATCCGGCTCTTCGACGATCCCACCTGCTCGGCCAGGGTGCTCATCCGGACCTGCCCGCAGGGCGCCTCGGACAGCCGGACCAGCAGCTCGTAATCGGCCAGGGCCAGCTGATGCTCGTCCTGCAATTCGCGGTTTAGCTGCGCGTCAAGCAGCGCTTTGCCGACCACAAAGGCGCGCCACGCGCGCATCTCCTCGACATTGAGCCAGCGCGGCTGGTCGCTTCCCCCGGTCACCCGTGCAGGCTAACCGACCACGCCAGCCCCGGACGGGAAGTGTCGATGGCGGCGAGCGAGATGGATCCGGATTCTAGCATTGACCAGGAGTCCTGGCCTGTGGGGGTTCGACATTTTCACACGTTGTCCAGTATGATATGTGCTCGTTGATCGGCAAGGCGGGTGAACAGTTGTTGCGCGTACCCAAAAATGATCGCCCAAGCGGGAATCTGTACTGATGTGTCCAGGGTGAGGCCGGGTAGGAACTCGCCGCTCATCAGCAGGATACCGAGAAACGCTGTAATGGCTCCTGTCGGTAACTTGAGCACGGCAAGCGCGACGGCAAGACCGTAAGCATCCGCGCGCTATATGTTGAAAGTGGAAAGGAGTGGGTACACTCCATTCCGGCGTCGCGGACGACCACCGCCAGGCTTTCGGCCATAGTGTGGGGCTCAGCATCGCGCCCCGATCCCGTCATGTTAGGGACGGGCTTATAAGACGAGAGGGGGTGCGCCGCTGGGGGTACTGTCAGCTCGCGGCGAAACGGACGAAGGTCGCGAGCTCGGTGTTGAAGCGCCCGGCGTCTTCCATGAATGGCGCATGGCCCGCATCCTGATACCACGACGCTTCGGCGGTGGGACAGAACCGCAGGATGTGCTCAGCCATCGCCGGCAGGACAACGTTGTCGTGCCGGCCGTGGGTCACCAGCACCGGCACCTCCAGGGTCGACAACACGTCGTCGGAGTCGATCTCCCGCTGGAACAGCGCCGCGCGGACTTCCCTCGGCACGGCGATGGTGCTGCACAGCGCCACCTCGAAGTCGTCCTGCGGCGGCTGCGTGTGGAAGAGCCCACGCACGAACCCGCGGATGGCCGCGATGTTGGTCGGGAGGTCAGCCGCGGTGGCCCCTGGGAAGGGCTCCAGAAAGCCGGGACCGATCAAGGTGCCGAACGCTCGCTCACTCCCGGTGACGGCGCCGCCGACGAAGTTGATACCCGCGACCGCGGCCTGGCCATAGGCACGCAGGTAGTCGCACACGATGAAGCCGCCGTAGGACCTGGGTTAGGGACGGGCCTCGAAGACGAGGTTGAACGGGGTCTCGGCGGCCCGGCGGAACCGGGTGAACCCGGCGTCGAGCGCGACCTGCCGGATGGCCGCCTCGCCGGCCTGCGCGCCCAGCGCGTACCCGCCGGGTTGGGACAGCGCGTTGGGCACGCACAGGAAACTGGAGAACGAGTAGTAGGAGCGGCCGACGGGATTGAGGTTGTCCGTGACGGCGTCACCGGCGAACGGCTCGACGATTAGCCAGGTGCCATCCGTGTCCAGTGTTTTGAGGACGTGGCGTGCGGCGCCAACGGGGTCGCCCATGTCGTGCAGGCAGTCGAAGGTGGCCACCAGGTCGTAGCCGGTGCCGGAGAAGGTCTGCGCCGAGGCGACCTCGAACGAGGTGCGGTTGGCGACCCCGGCATCGGCGGCCCGCTTGCGAGCCAGCTCGATCGAGCCCTCGTGGTAATCCGAGCCGGTGAACGTCGACGCCGGGTAGGCCTCGGCGAGCAGCACGGTGGACGCGCCCAGCCCGCAGCCCACATCTGCGACCCGCGCCCCGGCCTGCAGCTTGGCCTGCACCCCGTGCAGTGCGGGGATCCAGCTCGGCACGAGGTTGGCCAGGTATCCGGGACGGAAGAACAGCTCGCAGCCCACGAACACGTCATCGTGGTGCTCGTGCCAGCCCATGCCGGCCCCGGTCCGGAATGACTCGGTGATCTGCGACTCGGCGCGCAGCGCCCCCAGCGCCAGCATGAACGCACCCGGCGCATACACCGGGCCGGTGGGATCGGCCAGCGCGAACGCCTGCTCCTCGCTGAGCCGGTAGCTGCCGGTTTCGGGCTGGTAGGTGATGTAGCCGCCGGCGGCCTGGCCGCGCAGCCATTCGGTGACGTAGCGGAGGTCGGTCTCGGTACGCGCGGCCAGTTCCTCCGGAGTGGCAGGGCCGGCGGCCAGTGCCCGGTACAGGCCGAGACGGTGCCCGACAACGATGTTCCCGGCGGCCATGGTGGCCCCGAGGTCGCCGACGAACCGCCCGAGGAACTCGTTCAGCTTGTCCTGGTCAATAGCCATGGTGATCTCCCTGGGTGAGGTGCTATATCGACACCCGGAAGCGTCGCCGCCACCCGTTGGGGCACCGTCAACCCAGCGTCAAGGCCGGCCGCTCGGGCGCCGCAGCGGCCCGGTCGCCCCGCCAATCCACCGCCGGTTTGGAGGGTCGCTGACGGGTCAGGGCCCGGATGACTCCCGGTCCAGGAACAGGGTCGCGGGCCGCGGTCTGCGGTCGACGATGAGCTGGAAGACGTCCGGGCGGGCGTAGTGACCCACCGGGTCGAACTGGCGCCGTGCGGACCTTGCCCGGGCGAGGTCGATCTCGGCGGTCACGATGCCCTCCTCGCCGACCAGCGGACCGGCCAGCAGGTCGCCGTCCGGGCCGACGATGCAGCTGTTACCCCGGGCCAGCCAGTCCTCGTCGCCGCCGTAGAGCTCGTCACGGCCGGGAACGTCGGCGGGCACGTCCGAGCCGCGCAGGCAGAACGTCACGCCGATGACGTGCATACGGCCCTCCTTGGCGATGTGCCGCATGGTCGGCACCCAGGCGTCGCTGTTGTCCCAGGTCGGCGCGACGTGGATGTCGATGCCCTGGCTGTAGAGGGCGTAGCGGGCCAGCGGCATGTAGTTCTCCCAGCAGATCAGGCCGCCCAGCTTGCCGATCGGTGTGTCCAGCACTGGCAGCGTCGAGCCGTCCCCGTAGCCCCACACCAGCCGCTCGGCGCCGGTCGGCATCAGCTTGCGGTGCACGGCGGCGACCGCACCGTCCGGTCCGAGCCACAGCTGGGTGTTGTACAGGGTCGTCCCGGCGCGCTCGTTGATCCCGATCGAGACGTAGGCGCCCGCCACCCTGGCCGCCTCGCCCAGCTCGTCGGTGGCCGGTCCGGGGATCTCAACCGACTGGTCGAGCAGACGCTCGTACCAGGCGGCCGGGCCATCGTCCCAGGGCCGGGTACGCCAGACCCAGTCCGGGTAGGTCGGCACGAAGGTCTCCGGGAACGCGATCAGCGAGGCGCCCTGGGCGGCGGCCTGCGCGATCAAGCCGGTTGCCTTGTCGACCGTCGCCTCCCGGTCGAGGAACACCGGCGCCGCCTGCACCGCGGCGGCGACCAGCTTGTCGGTGGTAGGAGGTCGGACCATCGTGGACACCTCTTCCTGGGCCGGTGTTCGGGACGAGAGTCCGCCGGTGCACCCCGCGTCGTCAACGGGCTCCCGGGGTAGGGCCTGGAGGGTCATGCGCGCCAGCGCCGGAAATAGATGTCGGCGGCAGCGTCAACTCAGCGTCAATCGCCGCTATCGTCGGTGCGTGCTGCGGGTGCGGCTGCTGGGTGCCGTGGCCGCCGAGCGGGACGGCGAGCCGGTGACGGTGCCGGGGTCCGCGCGGCGGCTGCTGGCCTTCCTCGCGCTGCACCCGGGTCCGCACGACCGGGACGCGCTGGCTGCCCGGTTCTGGCCCGGGGTGCCCCAACCGGCCGCGCGGGCAAGCCTGCGGACCGCGGTGTGGGCGCTGCGCCGCGCCCTGGGCGAGGACGCGCTGGCGGCCTCGCGGAGCGCAGTTGGGCTGTGCCCGGAGGCGCTGCGGGTCGATGTCGCCGAGGTCGCCGCGCTGGCCGCCGCGGGCGAGGACAGGTTGGCGCTCGAGCGGTGCCGGGGTGCGCTGCTGGCCGACCTGGACGAGGAC
>CAXUFG010000284.1:0-5652 GCA_964250265.1 uncultured Pseudonocardiaceae bacterium
CTTGACCGTCTGAGAGTCGGCGGTCAAGGGCGCGCCCATGTGGCGGCGCTCTGTAGAGCCACCTGGGGATGAGGTCCGAGCCGTGCTCCCTCTCCGAGATGGTGACTGTGCTCTCGACGCGGCCCGGCGACGTGACTACCCGTAGAGCTGGCCACCGAGCCTGTCACTTACCGTTGTCAGTTACTTAAAGTAGTCGACTGGTCACACAACTGCCCTTAAAGTGTCGGCAACCTTCGAAGCTCGTTCAGAATCGAGCTCATCTTGTATACACGGGGCGAGGAGAGGCTCGCCGTGAATAACCCCGGTCGGGGCGTAACGCCGGCTCGCCGGATGACGACAGACAGATTGTCAAATGTGCCATTCGTGCTGGAGTGGTCGGAGCTGGGTTGAACCGTTCGGCGACGATGAGGTCCGTTGAGACCTCCCGGTTCCTGCCCGCCTTCTTGCGCACGTTCGCGTGACAATTCGCAGGAGCATCGGGCGCATACCGCGGACCTTCGTAAGAACCGGGAATGGCCAACAAGGACAAGAAAGGTCACGCACATGCAGCACAGCACAGGAATCCGGAAAATGGGGCGGGTTGGAGCGTGTCTGGCGTTCGGGTCGTCGATCCTGATGTTCGCCGGGCCCGCCGCAGCGTCAGCGCAGGAGGTCACCACCGGGTACCACTCCGACCATAGGCAGTTCTTGGTTGAGCTAAGCGGTGACGAGCTCAGGGATGGTGGAGATCACCGGGGTCGCGGCGTCGCCGGCCTCGATTTCGACGCTGAGCAGGAGAGGGTCTGCTACTACATCCAGTGGGACAGCCTCGCGGGTGACGTGACCGCCTTCCATCTGCACCACGCCCCTCGTCACCAGGATGGCGGGCATTGGATTGACTTCTTCAACGACCAGCACTTCGACGGAGATCGCAACCGGATCGCCGACTGCGTTCACAGCAGCCGGGATAAGATCGATGAGGTCCTCGACGATCCGTCTGAATTCTATTTGAACCTGCACACCACTGCGCACAGGGATGGAGCAATCCGCGGCCAGCTCGACTGAGACGTGACAGCGTGGGGTCGCCCAATCCGCCCCCACGCTGTCATCTCAGGGCCGCACCGGGTTGCGCAGTCCTGCGTTAGGAGATTGACAGGGCGCCAACCGGTCACCCCTAGTGATCACTCGCTGTATCGCTCACCGAGCACGCTGTGTTGGCGATACGCTGCCAGGCCCGTTGCGCTTGGCTCACGCTGAGCTAGGGATCTGTGGGTGCGGGAACGAGGAGGGCACGCGGAGGATGGGCTACTGGCTCGGGATTGACGCGGGTAGCACGTTCACGGCTGCAGCGGTGTGTCGGGGGGACGGTGAGCGGTGGGGGCTGCCTGAGGTCGTGGCCTTAGGGGCCCGCTCGGCTGCGGTGAGTTCAGTGGTGTACCTGGATGAGGGCGGCCAGGTAGTGGTGGGGGAGGCCGCCGAGCGCCGGGTGGTGACCGATCCCGATCAGGTGGTGCGCGGGTTTAAGCGTCGCATCGGTGATGAGGTCCCGATCGTGGTCTGTGGTGTGGCTTATGCCGCTGGGGAGATCGCAGCGATGGTGATCCGGTGGGTGGTGGAGCAGGTCGCGGCGCGTGAGGGCGGCCCGGCGGCGGGGATCGTGCTCACCCACCCGGCTGCCTGGGGTAGCTACAAGGTTGAGGTCCTGGCACGGGCGCTGAGTGCCGCTGGTTTGTCTCAGATCACGTTCTGCACCGAGCCGGAAGCGGCCGCGGCCGGCTATGCGATGCAGGAGCGGATCGAGCCCGGGAGCACGGTAGCCGTCTACGACCTGGGCGGAGGCACCTTCGATGCGGCGGTGGTCCGTAAGACCAGTGCCGGCGGGTTCTGCGTGTTGGGCCAGCCCCAAGGCCTCGAGCAACTAGGTGGGGTCGACTTCGATGACGCGGTGTTCGGCCACGTGCTGGCCGCGGTTCCGGCTCTGACCGAGCTGGATACCGAGGACCCAGGCGTCCTGGCCGCCACTGTGGCGCTGCGGCGAGAGTGCATCGATGCCAAGGAGGCGCTGTCCGCCGATACCGAGGTGACGATCCCGGTTCTCGCCCCTGGGATCCAGTCCCAGGTACGGTTGGTCCGCGCCGAGTTTGAAGACATGATTCGGGCCCAAGTCGGCGACACTGTGCAGGCGCTGCGCCGCACCCTGCAATCCGCCCAGCTTGAACCCGAGGAGCTGGACGTGGTGCTGCTGGTCGGCGGTTCCTCTCGGGTACCGCTGGTCGCGCAGCTCGTCTCCGCTGAGCTGGGCCGCCCCGTCGCCGTTGACGCCGACCCTAAGGCCGCGATCGCCCTCGGCGCTGCGCTGCTCGCAGCCCCTGATGCACCCGCCACCAGCGACCCACCGGATCACGAACTCCTCACCGAGCCCCCAGCGCAGCTCACCGAGACCAACCCACCGACCCTTAGCCCGATGCAGCTGCCCGAACGGCCGGCGCTGATCACGTCTCCCCGTGATGTGGAACCGGCTGAGAGCGAACAGCGCGGAAACAATCCCCGGCGCGCGAAACAGGTTGCTTTCGCCGCCGTGCTGGCACTGGGCACCGCCGCAGGGGTGGTATCGGTCCCATTTTTGATCGCCCACAGCGATCCGAATCCCGCAGGCAGGGCCGGAACCGTGTCGTCCAGCGTCCCGCGAGCACCCGGGACGCCCGGGGGCGCTCTCCCCGGTCCCGATGCGGCGAACCCCGGAGACCCGGCAGGGAGGGCAGAGACACCTGGGACGACCGGCGACGGGAACTCACCCAGAGCCGGCTCCGGCGCCGCCGCCCGTACGACACTGCCTGCCGCATCGGGGCCGCCGGCCGGTGGAGTCGCCAAACCGAATCCGGCGGGCGATCCCACCCGCGCGACGGCGCCCAGCTGGGTCAGCAGCTACACCTGGACAACCAGCTGGTCCAGCCCCCCTCCGACGACGCCCCGGGCTTCGGCCCCGGCCACGACGCCTCCTCCGACCAGCAAGCCGTCCTCGGCGCCTCCCGCGACAACCATGGAGGTCCCGCCTTCCAGGACCAGGGCGAGCGCGCCGCCTCCCACGACCACACCGTCCCGCCCTCGCTCACCAGGCAGGTGATACCACGCCGGGGCGGGTCATCGAGCGCTACCAGGCCGTGCGTCCAGCCGGCGCATTGTCGCCGGACTCGCTGGGTCTGACCCGCTCGTAGAGGGTGGTGCGCTGGGCCAGCGTCCGGCCTAGCGGCTCGACGATGGCCCGGAAGCCGGCCTCATCGAGGCACTGCCCATGGCTGGCACCCGCCGCCCGGCTGATGTTCTCATCCATCAGCGTGCCACCGAGGTCGTCGACGCCGGCTTGCAGCAGCTGGCGAGCAGCGGAGCCGCCGAGTTTGACCCAAGAGGCCTGCACGTGGTCGATCAGCCCGTGCAAGGCGATCCGGGCCACGGCGTGCACCAGCAGCACTTCGCGCCAGGTCGGTCCCCGCCGGGCTGCCCGCTTGAGGTACATCGGGGTCGCCATGTGCACGAAGGGCAGCCCGACGAACTCGGTGAATCCCCCGGTCTGTTCCTGCAAGTCACGCGCGCGCACCAGGTGCCGGGCCCAGTGCACTGGTTGCTCGATTGCGCCGAACATCATCGTGATGTTGGAGCGAAGCCCCACCGAGTGGGCCACCCGGTGCACCTCCAGCCACTCCGCAGTGGTGATCTTGTCAGGGCACAGCACCGCGCGGATTTCATCGTCGAGGATCTCCGCGGCGGTGCCGGGCAGAGACCGTAGGCCCGCCTCGCGTAGCCGGGTCAAATAGTCGGCAAGTGGCTCGTGTAGCCGCCGGGCCCCCTCGGTGACCTCGAGTGCGGTGAAGCCGTGGATGTGGATTACGGGCGCGGCCTCGTGAATGGCCCGGCACACCCTCAGGTAGTACTCACCGTCGAAGCTGGGGTGGATCCCGCCCTGCAGGCAGACCTCGGTGGCGCCGCGACGCTGGGCGTCCAACACCCGCGTCACGATCTCAGGAAGCTCCAGCAGGTACGGCGCGCCGCGCAGGTTCAACGACAGCTTGCCCTTGGAGAACCCGCAGAACCGGCACCGGAAGGTACACACATTGGTGTAGTTGATGTTGCGGTTGACCACGTAGGTGACGGTGTCGCCAGCGATTGCCGCCCGCAGCTCATCGGCGAGCCCCGCCACGGCGGCGACTTCGGGACCACGGGATCGCAGTAACGTCACCAGCTCCTCGACACCTGGTGTGTGGCCGTCCCGAACCCCCTCGAGGACCTCGCGCACCGCGCCGGTGGCCCCTGCCGGCGCGGGCAGCAACTGCGGCGGCGAGATGCCGGTGCCGGAATACCAGGCGGTGGAGCGGCGCCCGGCCAGCGTGACCTCGGCACCATCGCCGACATTGATGGCCTGTTGTGCGCACTCGGGCAATACCGCGCCTGGATCGTCCCGGCCGAGTGCCTCGGCGTCGGAGCGATCCAGCACGCCGAAGCGCACCGCTTCGTCCAGCCACCGCTGCGGTTGCAGGGAGTACTCCGGGTAGATGGTCAGCCGTGGTGCCAGGGTGTGGCCCGCCGTTTCAGTGGCGTTGCGCAGCTCGTCCAGCGCGGGCCAGGGCCGCTCGGGGTTGACGTGATCCGCGGTGAGGGGCGACACCCCACCCCAGTCGTCGATCCCGGCGGCGAGTAGTTCACCCGGATTGTCGGTGAGGTTGGGGGGCGCTTGCACATGTACCTGGGGGGGCAGCACCAGTCGGGCCAGGGCGATAGCCCGCAGATGTTCCTGCGGTGGGCAAGATGGGATGTGCCGCATCGCGGTGCCTGGCTTGGGCAGGAAGTTCTGCACGATCACTTCCTGCACGTGCCCGTAGCGGCGGTGCGCCTGGGCGATCGCTTCGAGTGCCACCACCCGATCTGCCTCGGTTTCACCGATGCCGACCAGGATCCCGGTGGTGAACGGGATCGCCAGCGCACCTGCGGAATGCAAGGTGGCAAGCCGCCGGTCTGGGTGCTTGTCGGGGGCGCCGCGATGCGCGACCAGATCCGGTCGTAGTGATTCGATCATCATCCCCTGGCTGGCGGTCACCTCGCGCAACGCGGCCAACTCGTCGCGGTGCAGCGCACCGGCGTTGGCGTGTGGCAGCAGCCCGGTCTGCTCAAGCACCGCGCGGCACGCCGCCACCAGGTAATCCACCGTGGAGCCGTACCCGTGCTCGGTCAGCCAGGTCCGGGCCGACGGGTAGCGCAGCTCTGGGCGCTCACCCAGGGTGAACAGTGCCTCGTGGCAGCCGAGCTCAGCACCCCGGACGGCGATGGCCAGCACCTCGTCGAGTTCCAGGTAGGCTGCCGGCAGCTCACGGGGAGCACGGGCGAAGGTGCAGTAGCCGCAGCGATCACGGCACAGCATGGTCAACGGCAGGAACACCTTGGGCGAGTAGGTCACCCGGGTGCCATGGGTGACGTCCCGCACGGCGCGAGCCCGAGCCAGCAACTCACCCGTATCTAGCCGAGCGAACTCGCCCCCGTCATTCACCACGCCTCCCAGCGCTCCCGATATGTCTCCATATCGGGGTTCTCTGGGAGGGGGATTGGGTGGCTCAGGAACGGGTCGCTAGTACGGCAGCCGCACGTTGTGATGTTTGAGGCGTTGTCGCTGGTAGTGGCTTTGTT
>CAXUFG010000285.1:0-5587 GCA_964250265.1 uncultured Pseudonocardiaceae bacterium
CGGGTGGCGCTGGCGATCGCGCCGACCGCGGCCATGATCGCGGCGGTGGTGAACACGATGACCAGGCCGTGGTGGAAGGGGCCTGAGATCAGCTCGGGAAAGAACCGGGTGCCGGTGAGCACAGCAACGTTGTGCGGGGGCAGGCTGGATAGTGCCCCGGTGGGCACCAGCAGGTGGCCGATCGGGTTGACGCCGAGGAAGGCAGCGAACAGTGTGCTCACCGGGGGCAGGTGGGCGACTCCGGCCGCGACATCCGCGGGCACGTGCTGCGCCTGCAAGCCAGCGTTGAGCGTGGTGGGCAGTGAGCCCGCCAGGCCCGCGATCATCAGGGAGAAGAACACGCCGATCGACAGCGAGGTCCCGGCGTTCTGGAACGTCGAGCGCATCCCCGAGGCCACCCCACGTTGGGCGGCGGGGACGCTACTCATGATCGCGGAGGTGTTGGGCGCGGAGAACATGCCCTGCCCGATGCCGCTGAGCACGAGCAAAGCAGCGAACTCCAGATATCTGAAGTTCACCGGCAGCGCCAGTAGCCCCAGAAACGAGGCGCTCACCAGAACCAGGCCGCCGGTGGCCAGGGCCCGGGTGCCGTACCGATCAGAAAGGTGCCCGGACAGCGGGCCCGCGAGCAGGAACCCGACCGTCAACGGCAGCAGGTAGATACCGGCCCACAGCGGGGTGTCGGCGTAGTCGTAGCCGCGCAGCGGCAGCCAGATTCCCTGCAGCCAGATGATGAGCATGAACTGCAGCCCGCCCCGGGCGATAGCGATGAGCAAGGCGGCCAGGTTTCCGGTGGCGAACGCACGGAGCTTGAACAGCGCAAGGTGGAACATCGGTTCGGCGATGCGGGTCTCCAGAACGCAGAACAACAGCAGCATTGCGGCGCCGGCCGCTAGGCCACCCAGCACCCAGGGGCTGGTCCAGCCGGTGGGGTACCCGCCGTAGGGCTGGATGCCGAAGGTGATCGAGACGAGCAGCACCGTGGTACCTGCGGTGAAGGCCAGATTGCCCACCCAGTCGATCCGGGCGCGTCGGCGGGCCCCGATCTCCCGCAAGCTGCGGTAGGACCAGATGGTACCGACAATCCCGATCGGCACGTTGATCCAGAACACCGCGCGCCAGTCAACGACGGCCAGCAGGCCGCCGGCGAGCAGGCCGACGAACTGCCCGGCAAGCGCGGTGATCTGGTTGACGCCCAGCGCCATGCCACGCTGCTGAGCCGGGAACGCATCGGTGAGGATCGCCGCGGAGTTCGCCGTGAGCATCGCGCCGCCTACCGCCTGCACTACCCGGAACCCGATCAGCCACAGCGCCCCATCGGCACCGGTGAACGGATCGACCGACAGGGCCAGCGAGGCGATGCTGAACACGAGGAAACCGACGTTGTACATCGGCACCCGGCCGAACATGTCGCCCAGCCGCCCGAAGGTCACCACCAGCACCGCGGATACCAGCAGGTAGCCCAGGATCATCCACAGCAGGTAGCCGATGTTCCCAGGCGCCAACGGATCCAGCCCGATACCACGGAAGATCGCCGGCAGCGCGATGATCACGATCGAGCCATCCAAGGCGGCCATCAGCACACCCAGGGTGGTGTTGGACAGTGCCACCCATTTGTACCGATCGGGCACGGGCGTTCGCGCCGCGGTCGCCGTCGGGCTCACCGCAGCTCCGCCACCTTCGCCAGCAGCCGGACCGCGAAGACCAGCAAGCAGTTAGTTCGCACAGCTAACTAATATAGACTATCGGCCTGAATGTACGAATTGATCTGATGTGGCCGAGCTTGGCGGGTGTCGCTGGGCTACGGTTGGGCTGTCCGGACCAAGTAAGGACTCGCTGCTCGGAGGGTGCGACGTGGAGTTAGGTCGTAAGCCAGAGGAGCTCTCGAAGGAGCAACGCCAGCAGCTGCACCGAGCCCATCAGCACCTTCGCAATGCCTCGCACGCGCTGGAAGCCTTAACGGTGGTCGAACCGGTCCGCGGTCGCTGGGTTCCCACTCCCGCACCGGTCGAGGCGCTCGAGGCGGCACAGAGCGACCTTCATCAAGCGTGCCAGGAGCTCTGGCGGGTTCATCAGGAGCTACTGTGCTGCGATCCTCCCGTGAGCACGTCCGGCGCGGACTCCGGTGGCAGGTAGCGAGGTCGAATCGCTCATCCTGCGCCGCCAGTCTATTAGAGCTACCATGCGCGGATGATCGATGAAGCCAGTGGCGAAGTAGGCAGTGCCGACCTTCCTCGGCAGAAAGAGGCTACCAGCGCCACCCCGAAGGAGCTGGCCGAAGCACTCGACGCGGTGCGCGCGTCGTCACCGTCATTGGGCGCGGCAATCGACGCCGCGAAGGTGACGCCCGGAGGGCTGGCGGATGCACACGACAGAGCTACCTCCGAGGAATCCGACCCCAAACCCCCCCAGGGTTAGCCGCTGTCCGTAGATCCCGAGCGAGCGCTCTCACGCTCAGGAGGACGAGGAACCGGGCAAGGATGCAGGCATCACCTTGCGGATAGGTTAGCCTAACTTTACCATCCTTGAGGTGATACTTACTTTAGCTCGATACGGTGTATCGTGACGCCTGGTGAAGCGCCGACCTTGTTTGTCCAGAGCAGGCGCGCATGAGCACCTCGGCAGTGTGCCAGATCGCGGTGCTGGCTATGGATGTCCGGAGCGGGGAGGCAGACGATTGGTCGCGTCGGGTCGATCGGGTCGACTGCTACGCGATCGGGTCCATCGACCTGGCTCGGTACGCGGCCGTGATCATCACGCCGAACGTCGACCAAGAGCACCTCAATCGTCAGCAGCGCCAGCTTCGCGACTACCTGGACCGCGGCGGTGTAGTGATCTTCGGTGGTCACCTGCACCGAGAATGGCTACCCGGTGCGTCGGCGTTCATTCCGCTGACGAACCGGTCGCTGGACGGTTACCGCGTGGTGGAGGTGGCAGATCATCCGATCTTTCGTGGGATGGGCACCGAGCTGACTTTCCGGCGAGGGGTCGCCGGTTTCTTCGCCCGCGGGCACCATCCGATCCCCGCTGGTGCCGAGGTTCTCACCCGGCTCTTCGGTGGCGAGCCGGCGACATATCTGGACCGGGTGTCGACCGCGGGCACCATCATCGTCCAGACGACCAGTGACCTGCTCAGCTATTGCGGCGAGGCGCTCCTCGACTGGGTCGTCGCTGAGTCGGCACAGCGCCGGGCCCAGGCCGCCCGCCAATCCCGCGGGCTCGCCGCCGTCTATGGCGGCTCCTCCCAACATCACCGCACACTCACCGAGCCGAAATACGCCCGGCACCTCACCGGCGGGATGATCTATCTTCCCGAACTGGTGGACACCGATCTGACCGCATATCGCGGGCTACTCATCCCGGAACGCCTGCACCGCGGCCTGCTCGAGCGTGCCGCCGACCGGATATTGGAGTTGTTGGACGCCGGTGGGATGGTGATCGCATTCAGCGGCGGCGAGCCGATCCCGGAGTTCTTGCCTGGTGTGCGCTGGCAGCATCGGCCAACCAACTTCTGGTGGTGGCTGGAGCCGGGGGCCGACCTCGGCATCCGCCTCGGCGCGCAGGATCACCCACTGTTCCAGCGGCTCACGCTGCGCGACTGCACCTGGCACTACCACGGGGTCCTCGAAGCGCCGGAGGGCGCCCAGGTGCTCGTGAAGCTGGCTACCGGGGAAGCATTGCTGTATGTCGACCAGGTTTCTACTGCGGGCACGGTCGTCGTGTCGACATTGGACCCGATCAGTCACTACGGCGGCTATTTCATGCCAGCCACAGGACGATTCCTCGACGCTTTCCTTCCTTGGGCCGCCGATGCGCCGCTGGAATCGATCACTCACTCGTCATGAACTGGGCTTGAGTATCGGACGCGGTAACCCCTTGTTTACCGAGGTGCTGAGAATAAACCCCCTGTTAACTCCGGCGCCGTCTTTTTGAGGCCTCTTTGGAGAGTTTGCAGATTATGACCTGCTATGAGTTAGGATTCGCTTTCCGGTTCCGCGTCGAGGAGTAGCGATGATCGAATCAAAGCACGTCTCATCCGAATTGCCCGAGCTGGACCGGACGGACGATCCGCGGGGCGGAGCCGCTGCCTGGGCACTGCTCACGGTGAGTGCCCTCTGCCTCGCCGGCGCTGCTTTGGCGGTGATCTGGGTCTGGTAGCACGTGCCGAATCAGCGGTCGACCGCGGCGCAGGTCCTACCAGGATCCGGTTGCCCACATTGCGGTCAGGACGATGCCCGCCACAGGAACCATGCCCACCGCGAGCAGTGCCCAGGCGACTGCCCCGCCCCGCGGATCGTCCGTCCGGTCCAGTTCCGGCAATTCGGACGAGACACACCCCGACTCGATCATCACTTCTCCCTCGCTAGTCTCCCCCGGAAACCGGGAAGCATCGCGCTAGTGGCGGAACGCTATACCCGTCGTCATCCTGGTGGTCCGGCCGGGTCTGCCAACTTCGTTGTCCAGGGAGATTCGGTGCCATTGTCATTCCTTATCATCACCGGCGGCCGGAAGAGCACAAGCGGTGGCGAGGTCTCGTCGACAGACAGGCGGGGATAGATCGTCCCGCGGCGTCCGTCAGTTCTCAGTCCCGGATTCCAGCTCGGATTTGAGGCGACGCAAGGTTTCCTGCATGCCCTCCCGATTCACCTCTGGGCGGATGTTTGCCGACTTGCCGGTGAAGATCCGCCCCAACAGCGTGGACCCGGGAGTACGTCTGTCGACCCAGTACTCGGTGACCTCTGTGCCACCCTCCGTAGCAGAAAGCCGGTACCCCCAGCGAGCCACCGGCAACCCCAAGGCGAAGACGTCGAACGCGAACTCCCTGCCAGGATCCGCTATCCGCACCTGGCAGCCGCTGAACCAGACGTATGGGCCCCGCCTGTTGAATCCGATGAACCGAGCCGGCCTGCCGTGCTCGCTCCGCCAGATCCACACCGCGAAGCATTCGGAGCCCAAGCGGGCCATTCGGCGCACGTCCGCCACCGCGGCAAAGACCTCAGCCGGGGGTGCAGCCACCGTGATGTGTTCCTCCACGGCTGTCATGCTCTTCTGCTCCCGCCGTCCGATGCTCGTCATCAGTGTTCTCCCTATCCAACCGAAGCTGTGTTATCCAGAACGGGTGAGCTGAGCCTGCGCGCAGCGGGGCGTCGACTACTCGAAATTCGACACCGGTGACGCGGCCGCGGTCAGTCGCCGTGGTGCACGGCGGCGAGTTGCGCGCGGGCTGCCGGCGGAAGGGCCGCTTGCGGTCCCCACGCTGCTGTCGCGGGATCGATCGGCGCGAACCAGGACCAGCTTGCAGCGCGATCAGCCCGTGCCCCTGATGGCGGACCAGACACCGCCGCCGCACTTGGGCCGCCCCCGGAGCTGCGGTGTTTCCCAGGGCGATCTACCCGTTGTGGCTCCGCCCCGGTGGCCGGGACATCGGCATTGATCCGCTCACCACGGAGCTGATCGTAGATCGGTGTTGGACTCACGGGCGACACCGTAGGGGGGAGGCTGGGTGGGGCGGCATCAACACGCTGTGTACAGACGGGGACTTTCTGTGGATCGGTGGCGGGGCGGCCACTGGTGGGGTCAGATGACC
>CAXUFG010000286.1:0-5580 GCA_964250265.1 uncultured Pseudonocardiaceae bacterium
GCCGTCCTTAGCGGGTGGGGGTGCGGGCCAGGATCGCGAAGGTGGTCTTGGGGCGTGGGCGCGGGTTGAGCTCAAAGCTGACCATGTGATTCGGGAAGGACGGCCAGCGGAGGGGGCCTCGTTTGTGTTATCCGAAGCTCGCCTACCTGGCCGTGTCACGTGCTTTCCTGCGCGTTGCCCTTCGCTATGGCCGGTAGCCGGGGGTGTCCTCGGGCGATGACCAGTCCCGAGAGCGTGTGGGGTGCCAGAACTCGACCACCATTGTTGAATTGGTCTTTTAGGCGGCTGGTTCGTATTCGTTGATCAAGAAACCGACAACGGGTCAGCGCTTGATCCGCTCCGTGGAGGTGTCGATGGCTGGGTAGTCGGGCCGGGGCGGGTGGAGGTGGAGCGCGCGGTGCGGGCGTCGTCGATTGTAGTGCCGCGTGTACACGGTCAGGACAGCGTGCGGATGTCGTTCTCCGAGGGTCAGCATCTAGTCGGTCACTTCCGGACCGTAAGCACGAACCGCTCCGCGAAGACGTTCGCGCGAGGGCTTCGCGGCGGGATCTTCACTGCGGCGATACCTGTATCGGCCAGGAGCGCATCGAAGGATGCGGTGAACTGCCCAGCCCGGTTGCGGACCGGAAACCGGAACTGTGCGGCGCGATCACCGCGATCTACTTTACAGATCGTGATCTTGGCTGGACAGGAAGGCGTCAATGATCTGTTGGTGTTGGGCTGCGTTTGCGCCGGTGATCTCCAGGGTGCGTTTGCCGTCCTTGATGGTGATGCGGCGACCTTGGTCGCGGGTAACCCAGGTGCGCACCACTTGGCAGATGCCTACCAGGCCGGCAGAGTTTGCGAGGGTGACGATGAGGGTTCCGACGGTGATCGCATCACCTCGGGCGCCGGGAGGCGCGTGGTCCTCGCGAGGGAGGGCCACGTCGTCGACGTCCAAACTGAGGAGCTCCTGGCGAAGTAGGCGGGTGAGCCGGTCAAGCCGTTCCGGCTCATCGTCGCTGTGGAGGTGCACGGAAACCGTGGTCACAGGAAGCCTTCCGTCATCGGCCCCGACATGCTACTCGTGGCCGCTGGGGTCGATGGTGCGTGCCAGTTATCCTGCCTATCGGCATGGCCGGACGGAGGGGGTGTTCGGATCATGATCTGCGGATGGGTGGAAAGTGGCCGGCGAACGTAGGGCGCTGCTAATAGCGACCGATACATATTCGGATCCATTATTCTCCGAGCTGCGCGGAGCCAGCGCGGATGTTGAGATGCTGGCCGCTGTGTTGGCCGACTCGTCGATCGGCGGGTACTCGGTTCAGGTATTGCGCAATGAGGCAGCGCACGACGTAACCTCGGCGATCGAGGGTCTGTTCGTCGAGGCAGGCCGGGATGACCTGATCCTCCTGTATGCGGCCGGACATGGCGTCAAGAACGACGCAGGGCAATTGTATCTGGCTATGGCCAATTCTCGGCGTGATCGGCTCCAGGCGAGCACGGTTTCCGCCCAGTTCGTCCGCGATCAAATGACCCGAAGCCGATCTAGGTGCATCACGGTCTGGCTGGACTGCTGCTATGCGGGGGCTTTCCCACCCGGCGCCATACCTCGCGCGGCGACACAGGTCATGGACGTTCTTCCACAGCTGAACGGGCGAGGTCGTGCGGTGATGACGGCGTCCTCGGCCATGGAATACGCCTTCGAGACCGGCGCAGAACCGAATCTCACATCTACTGACACCGGTACGGCTGGCCGAGGGGTGTTCACGAACATGTTGATCCAAGGGCTGAAGACAGGGAACGCCGACCTGGATGGCGACGGTTACATCGACGTAGAAGAGTTGTATCGGTATGTCTACGAGCAAATGAAAGCCACGCGGTTCCAGCAGACCCCCCAGCTCGATAGTCAGATTGAAGGAAAACTGTACATTGCCACCAGCGTCCGCGGCCCACGAAACACCTATGGGATGCTTCTGGCGATCGCCCAAGCCAAAGACAGCCCGTTACCGAAGGTCCGACTCGCCGTCCTGGAAGACCTTGTCGCGCTCGTCAACTCCGATGACCTCGAGACACGGATCCAGGCACGCGCGAACCTGGTGGACCTCGCGAGCGACGACGACAAGGACGTCGCTGCTGCGGCCCACACTCACCTGCAACGTCTCGACCCGGTCCGCTGCCTGGTTGAGCCGCAGGCCGCCGAATCCGCCTCTAGCGAACTGGCCTGGTACCAGCGTGCGGTCTTCTACGAGGTGCTGGTGCAGGCGTTTAGCGACTCCAACAGCGATGGCACCGGCGACCTGCTCGGGCTCATCCAGAAACTGGACTACCTGGACTGGCTGGGCATCGACTGTCTGCTGCTCGGCCCGGTCCACGCCTCCCCGTTGCGTGATGGCGGCTATGACGTCAGCGATTTCCGCGCGGTGCTGCCCGAGTTGGGCAACGTCGACGACTTCGTCGATCTGCTCGACCAGGCGCACCAGCGGGGCATCCGGGTGATCATCGATCTGGTGCTCAATCACACCTCGAACACCCACCCGTGGTTCCAGGAGTCCCGCAACGACCCCGACGGGCCATACGGTGACTACTACGTGTGGGCCGCCACCGACACCGGGTATCCCAACGCCCGAGTCATTCTCGACACGGAAAGCTCGAACTGGACCTACGACCCACACCGGGGCCAGTTCTTCTGGCACCGGTTCTCCTCCCACGAACCCGACCTCAACTACGAGAATCCGGCCGTGCAGAAGGCGATGCTTGACGTCATCCGGTTTTGGCTGGATCTGGGCGTCGACGGGTTCCGGCTGGACGCGGTGCCCTACCTGTTCGAGGAGGAGGGCACCAACTGTGAGAACCTGCCGCGCACGCACGAGTATCTCAAGCAATGCCGCAAGATGGTCGACGACGAGTACCACGGTCGGGTGCTTTTGGCCGAGGCCAACCAGTGGCCGTACGACGTGGTTGAGTACTTCGGCGATCCTGCGGTCGGCGGCGACGAGTGCCACATGGCGCTCCACTTTTCGTTGAATCCGCGGATCTTCATGGCGGTGCTGCACGAGTCCCGGTTTCCGATCTCGGAGATCCTGGCGCAGACCCCGGCTATCCCGTCGGGCTGCCAGTGGGGGGTCTTCCTGCGCAACCGTGACGAGCTGTCCCTGGAGATGGTCACCGACGAGGAACGGGACTACCTGTACGCGAAGTACGCTGAGGACCCTCGGATGAAGGCGAACATCGGCATCCGACGACGGCTCGCCCCGATGCTGGACAACGACCGCAACCAACTCGAGCTGCTCACCGCGTTGCTGCTCTCGCTGCCCGGCTCCCCAGTCCTCTACTACGGTGACGAGATCGGTATGGGCGACAATATCGGGCTCGGCGACCGCGACGGCGTGCGCACGCCCATGCAGTGGACCTCGGACCGCAATGCCGGGTTCTCCAGGGTGGAGCCCACTCAGCTGTACCTGCCGATCATTCCCGATTCCGTATTCGGTCGTCAGAGCGTCAACGTCGAGGTCCAGGCCAACAGCACCTCCTCGCTACTGAACTGGACTCGACGGATGCTGCAGGTTCGTCGCGAGCACACGGCATTCGGGCTCGGCGAGTTCACTGAACTTGGCTCGTCCAACCCGAGCGTGCTGGCCTACCTGCGGCGCTGGGTCCACTCCGGAGGCGAGCAAGATGTGATCTTCTGCGTGAACAACTTGTCGCGCTTCCCGCAACCGGTGGAGCTGGACCTCTCCGAGTACGCCTGGAGCGTGCCGACCGAACTGATTGGCGGCGTGCGATTCCCGCCTATCGGCGAACTCCTCTACGCGTTGACCCTTCCCGGCCACGGGTTCTATTGGTTTCAGATCACCACCCGGGGAGAATAGGGCGACCTGGAGTAAAGATCTTTCCATTCCCGAGAGTAGGTACTGTAGCTCGGTAATGGTGGGTAATGGTGGGGTTGTTGATGGCCCAGCTCAGCAGGGCGTGAGCTACGCCGACGAACAAGCCACGGAGGAGCGGCCCCGACGAGCACGAGAAGCTCGCGCGGGTGAGGGAGTGATTGGTGGTGGTTCTACCGTCACTTCCGCGATGAGCTTTTCACCGCTGCCGGAAGGCGAGCCGACCCCGCGATCATCTGGCTGCTGATCGGCGCGTTGAACGAGGAGGACGGCTATTCCCTCGATGGGATCATCGAGGGTCTTCGCAGCGACACCGCCGCGCTGACATAAGCCGCCAATGAAATGGCCTTCTTGGTGCTGTCCAGCGAGGCGGACAATCGTCACTTGACGATCACCGCCGAGTTCTGGCAAGCCTTGCTCGAAGCTGACCGCCGTGTTCTTCCTGCCGGTGGGTGTTCGTGACCGGACTGTCAGACACGGCCTGGTCGCAACTCACAATTCAGACCCTAGAGCTCACAGGGGGGTCCATCGACCTACCGATCGACGTGGCCGATCGCTGCAAAACCACGCACGCATCTGAGGGCAGCACCAGGATATTGCTGCTTCTTCTCGGCCAGGACGAGCCGTGGGAGCGGTATTATGTCGCCCGCGCGGCCACCGAAATGCTCCGGTCCGTCATCCAAGGGTCGGCGGACGAGAACTTCAAGCGGTTGCGGGACCAGGCTGATCGAACTCGGACACCTTGAAGCCGCGGAGATCAAGCCAGACGATTGGTCGCGACGACGACTGAGACCACGCACGGTGATATTGAGTGCGACGTCATCGGCGAAAGGCGACCGCGCAACTACGACTGCACTCTCACCGATCACCTCCGGACCCCGGGATCCAATCACCACCCCACACCCTCATCACGGTAGCAGTCAGATCACGACAACTGGCGGCCTCGCCATCAAGGGCCTACGGTGGAATCCATGCGGCGTAAGCCGGTGACCAACAACCAACAGCGGGCTCATATCGGGCTCCGCTGTTTTGTGCGAACCCGGCACTGCCCGACACTAAGCGACACTCGAAACCAGCGAGATGGCTGCTGACGTGCATTTACCTGCCTTAATCGTCATTACCCGACACTACGCGACACTCGGAGCAGCGGACTTTTAATCGTTGGGTTCTGGGTTTGATCCCCAGGCGGCCCACATAACTAGCAGGTCAGGCGGACCGTGCTCGATTCCCCTCAAGATCAGTACATCCTTTACTCATCGGACCGGAGCCGCTAAAGCTCACGGCCGTGGTCTCCGAGGCTGCCTTGCTGCGCTGCGCTCACGATCGATCGGTAGCGGATCAAATGGAGCATCTGATCGAGGTCGCGCAGTGGCCGAACGTGGAGCTGCTGGTGTTGCCGTTCGATGTCGGACTGGCCAAACACTCGTGATGGTTGGCTATGAGCGACACATGAAACGTGACCCAACTCCCTCACTATGGAGAGAGTGTAAAGCTAGGAACAGCCAGGCCGCCTGTGTTGAGGTGGCGGACCTACCCGGCGGCCGTGTGGTCCAGGACTCGAAGGACCCGGACGGCGCACGGCTGAGCTTCACCGCGGCCCAGTGGTCGGCGTTCACCCCCGGCATCCGTGGCGGCCAGTTCGGCTGATCCACAGTCCAACCGGTAGAGAAGGGGCCCCAACCGCAACCCAGCAGGTCGGGGGCCCGCCCCCAAA
>CAXUFG010000287.1:0-5471 GCA_964250265.1 uncultured Pseudonocardiaceae bacterium
CAACTTCATGCAGGTCAGCCTCCCACTCCGGCGGCCGCGGCGACACCTCCCCTGATGCCTCAGTCTCCCGAGCTCAACAACAGAGCTGCCTTGCTGACCGGGAACAGCGCTGCTGTTGAGCTCGGGAGGAGGAGAGTCAGCCCCCCACTCCGGCGGCTGTGGTGAGAGCGCGGCCGGTGAGCACGCGGGCTAGGTGCTCGCGGTAGTCGACGTCGGCGTTGCCGTCCGAGCTCGGGCTGGTGCCTTCGGCCGCGTGTTCGGCGGCGGCGCGGATCGTCTCGGCGTTGGCCGGTTGACCGACCAGGGCATGCTCGACGCCGGTCGCCCGGATCGGGGTGGCGCCCATGTTGGTCAGGGCCACCCTGGCTTCGGCGATCGACCCGCCCTCGGTTCGCACCGCCGCGGCGACCGCGACGATCGACCAGGCCTGTGCAACCCGGTTGAATTTCTCGTAATGCGCTCCCCAGCCGGTCTTCTTGGGGATTCGAAGCTCGACGAGCACGTCGTCAGGGCCCACCGCGGTGGTGAACAGATCGACGAAGAATTCCGCGACCGGCACGGTACGCCGGCCGCCAGGTCCCACGATGACCATCTCGCAATCCAGTGCCACCGCCGGTGCCAGCAGGTCACCGGCCGGGTCGGCGTGTACCAGGGCACCCCCGAGGGTGCCACGATGCCTGATCTGCGGATCACCCACCGTCCGGGTGGCCAGGGCAAGCAGCGCGGCATGCTCGGCCACCAGCGGATCGTTGATCACGTCGTGGTGCGTGGTCATCGCCCCGATGACGATGGCACCACCGTCATCCCGAACCCCGCGCAGTTCGCTGATCTTGTTCAGGTCCACGATCGTTGTCGGGGAGGCCAGGCGCAGCCGGAGCACCGGCACCAGGCTCTGGCCGCCGGCCAGGACCTTGGCGTCCTCGCCGGCCTGAGAAAGCACTGCCAGCGCCTCCTCCACTGTGGAAACGGCAACATAATCGAATGCGGACGGAATCACCGGGCGCCTCCCTGCGCGTCGATCGAGCCCAACCCGCCACCGGCGGCGGGCTCGGTGGCGTGCTCCGACGTCGGCTTGGCGGTTCCCCGGGCCGAGCGCACTGCTCGCCAGACCCGCTGCGGCGAGCATGGCATCTCGATGTCGGTAACCCCGAGATGGCGGACCGCGTCGATGATCGCGTTGACCACCGCCGGGGTGGAGGCGATGGCGCCGGCCTCCCCGACGCCCTTGACTCCCAGTGAGTTGGACGTCGCGGGCGTTTCGGTGCGGTCGGTGGTGAAGTGGGGTAGATCCCCTGCGCTGGGCACCAGATAATCGGCCAGCGTGCCGGACACCAGCGTGCCGCTCTCGTCGTAGACGGCCTCCTCGAATAAGGCCTGGGCGATGCCCTGGGCCAGGCCCCCATGCACCTGCCCCTCGACGATCATCGGGTTGACCACCTTGCCCACATCGTCCACGCAGACGTAGCTGCGGATCTTCACCCAGCCGGTGTCGGTGTCCACTTCGGTCGCGCACAGGTGGGTGCCGTGCGGGAACGAGAAATTCTCCGGGTCGAAGGTCGCCTCGGAGTCCAGCGAGGGCTCGATGCCCTCCGGGTAGTTGTGTGCGGCGAAGACCGCAAACGCGATTTCCTGGATCGTGATGCTCCGGTCGGTGCCCTTGATGGTGAACTTGCCGTGCACGAACTCGAGGTCGTCCTCGGAGCACTCCAGCAGGTGCGCTGCCATCTTCTTCGCCTTGTCGATCACCTTGTCCACGGCCATGACCATCGCGATACCGCCGACGGCGAGCGACCGGGAGCCGTAGGTGTCCATGCCCTTGGCCGAGACCTGGGTGTCGCCGTGCAGCACCTCGATGTCCTCGAACGGCACCCCCAACCGGTCGGCGATGATCTGACTCCACGCCGTCTCATGCCCCTGGCCATGCGCGGAGACCCCGGTGACCGCCTCGACCTTGCCGGTGGCCAGGACCCGGACGGTGGCGTGCTCCCAACCGCCGGCTCCGTAGGACAGCGCACCCAGAATCCGGGACGGGGCCAGCCCGCACATCTCTGTGAAGGTCGAGATGCCGATGCCCAGCTGCACCGGGTCGTTCGCCTCCCGGCGGCGGCGCTGCTCGGCGCGCAGCCCGTCGTAGCCGAACAGCTCCTTGGCCTTGGCGGTGGCGGCCTCGTAGTTGCCCGAGTCGTAGGTCAGCGTGGCGACCGTGGTGTACGGGAACTCTTCATGCGTGATCCAGTTGCGCTCCCGCAGCTCCAGCGGCTCCATGCCCAGCTCGGCGGCGAGCTCGTCCATCATCCGTTCGATGGCGAAGGTGGCCTCCGGGCGGCCGGCGCCGCGGTAGGCGTCGGTCGGGGTCTTGGTGGTGAACACATTGGTGCAGGCAAAGCGGTAGGCCGGGAACTTGTAGATCCCGCCGTACATGAACGCCCCGAGCAGCGGTATCCCAGGCGTGATGATTCGCAGGTAGGCGCCCATGTCAGCCATCAACTCGACCTTGAGTGCCAAGACCGTGCCGTCCTTGCGGGCCGCCAGCGTCAGGTCCTGGATCTGACCCCGACCATGGTGGGTGGCAACCATGCACTCCGAACGGGTCTCGGTCCACTTGACGGGCTTGCCCATCCGCCGAGCGACCAGCACGGTGAGGAACTCCTCCGGTATCACTTGGAGCTTGCCACCGAACCCACCGCCGACGTCCGGTGCGATGACCCGCACCTTCTGCTCGGGCAGGCCCAGGATGAGCGCGGTCATTGTCTTGAGGATGTGCGGCACCTGGGTGGACGACCACATGGTCAGCTGCTCGCCAGTCGGGTCGACCACAACCGAGCGCGGCTCCATGAAGGCCGGGATCAGCCGCTGCTGATGGAACCGCCGCCGGACCACGATGGCCGCCGGGTCGGACTCCGCAGCGGAGATCGCCGCATCGGCGCTGCCGCCGCTGCCCGCCTCACCGGAATCGAAGACCCATAGTGCATTGCGATTGGTGCCCAGCTCGGGGTGCACGAGCGGGGCGACCTCGGCCAGCGCAGCCTCCATGTCCAGCACCGGCTCCAGCACGTCGTAGTCGACCTCGACGGCGTTGGCGGCGTCTGCGGCCGATGCCGCATCGCGGGCCACCACGACAGCGACCCCCTCACCGGCGAAGTGCACGGTGTCCACGGCCAGCGGCGGGGCTTTCGGGGATTTCATGTCGGGCGTGATCTGCCACGCGCAGGGCATGCTGATGTCCTGCGCGCCGAGGTCGGTGGCGGTGAACACACCGTGCACCCCGGGCAGCTGTTTGGCCGCGTCGGTGTTGAGCCGGGTGATCTTGGCGTGCGCCAGCGGGCTGCGGACCACGGCCAGATGCAGCATCCCGGGTAGCGCGATGTTGTCCGTCCAGCGGGTCCGCCCGGTGATCAGCCGGGAGTCCTCCTTGCGCTTGCGGGCCCGGCCGAACTCACCGGTCGCCGGCTGCGTGGTGACGGTCATCAGTTCCCCCCCGTGCTGACTGTGCTGGGGGCGGCGGTGCTGGGCTGCTGGGTGCGTAGGGCCGGCTTCATCTTCTCCGCGGCATCCAGCACGGCACGCACGATGTTCTGGTAGCCGGTGCAGCGGCACAGGTTGCCCTCAAGTCCCGCCCGCACGCTCTGCTCGTCCGGATCGGGATCATCGCCGAGCAGGTCGATCGCCTGCATGATCATGCCGGGGGTGCAGTAGCCGCACTGCAGGGCGTGGTTGTCGTGGAAGGCCTGCTGCATCGGGTGCAGCTTCCCGTCGCGGGCCAGGCCTTCAATGGTCGTAATCTCACTGCCGTCGACCTGCACCGCGAAAACCGAGCAGGACTTCACGCTCCGGCCGTCCAGCGCAACGGTGCAGGCGCCGCAGTTGCTGGTGTCGCAGCCGATGACCGTTCCGGTCTTTCCCAGCCTTTCCCTGAGGTAGTGCACCAGCAGGGCTCGTGGTTCAATTTCGTCGACGTAGGAGACGCCGTCGACCATGACCGTAATGCGCGTCACGGGCTCTACTCCTCGTCCGGTCGGCGCCGCCGACCGCATTAGTGGGTTCCCCTCGACGACCAGAAATCACCGAGGAACCGCCACGACCTTGTGGCGGCTACACCTATCCCACCGCGCATCCGGCGCCCCCGCAAACGCAGTCACGTACGGGGAACCCGCAGGTTAAGACCCCAGCAAGTGGGTCAATTCACAGAATCCCGCAAATGCGTATAAAAATAGCAACAAATCACCGCAAGTATGGCTGATTACCCCTACGGGTGCATCCGAGCGACGGGCAGATCTGCTGAGGCAGCGGGTGATCGGGATTGAGGCGTCGGTCCCTGCCGACCACCGGCGTCCAGCACGAGGAACGGGGTCAGCTGGCTGGATGAGAACTCGCTACTCGCAGGCCCGGAGGCATCCGCTTCTCCAAACCGAAGGGCTCGAGGTGGTGGCCTAGGGCGCCGTCGAAGGCCACGGCGATGTCCTCGGTATCCCAGCCGGTGCAACGCAGCACCGGCTCCTTGATGGCCGGCTGGCGCACGATGTGCAGCTGGTCCCCGGTACACCGGATGAGCTGCCCGGTGATGCCCTCGGCGAGATCCGACAGTAGGTAGGTGATCAGCGGTGCTACCAGGTCTGGGGTACGTTCACGCGTGCAGCGCAGCTGGGCGGCCGGCGACTGCTCTACCAGCCGGGTCCAGGCCAGCGGACAGACCCCGTTGACCCGGACTCCCACCTCCTCCAGATCCAGCGCCCAGGAATAGGTGAGGGAGGCAACCGCTCCTTTGGAAGCGGAATAGGCACCTGCGCGGCGCTGACCGAATGACGATCCCGACGAGATGTTGACGATCGATCCGCTGCCCTGGGCACGCATCACCTGTGCAGCCGCGATGCCGCAGTAGAGCACTCCCAGAACGTTGACCTCGATGATGTCGCGGGCGGCGCCACTGTCCTCTTCCCAAGGCAGTACCTCCTGGGGGCCAAGCGCCGCGTTGTTCACCAGACCATCAACCCGGCCGAACGTCGCCAGGCACTGCTCGACAATCCCACTGGCCTGGTCTGGATCACGGACCGACTTGACGCTGGGCACCGCCCGGCCGCCGTGGCAGACGATCCGGTCTGCGACCGCCCGAGCCAGGGCGCCCTCGACGTCATTGACCACGATGCTGGCGCCGGAGCGGGCGGCGTGCAACGCGTAAGCCTCCCCCAGACCGCGGCCGGCACCGGTGATCACGACCGCCTTGCCTTCGAGGATGCCCATGACTGCCCGCCCTTCGGGTGGCCGGTGCCCGATAGCCCGGCGATGCCACCAGTTTCGGGGAGAAGGTCACCAAGAACGTGCAGAGGTTCAGCGAAGGGTAACTGCACGGCGACGAACGGATGCGGCCATTCGCCGCAACGGATACCCCCGACTAGTCGCAACCGGTACATCCCGACTAGTCACGACGGTTACGCCGGACTAGTCAACCGTGAGCACCAAGGGGCCGTCCTCGG
>CAXUFG010000288.1:0-5442 GCA_964250265.1 uncultured Pseudonocardiaceae bacterium
CGTCCCGGGCCGCCCGCGAGCGCCGCTTGGCCGCCAAACGCCGCCGCACACTCACCAAGCGCCTGCGCAAGCCGACAGAGGACTGAGCGGGATCCCTGGACCGACGAGTACCTCCAGAAGCTGCTGGCATAGGTCGGCGAGCCCACCGCCGAGGATTACGCCTGTGCCGAGCCGGCGACATCGTGGAGGGCGTCGCCATGCAGTCCACCGGCATGGCACAGATCACCGCGCTGCTGACCACGATCGCCGGTCGGTGAGCACGAAAGCAGTTGAACGTCCACGGCGACCGGAGCACGCTCCGATCGGCCCCCCGCAGCCGCCGTGAGATCAGCTTCGACCACAAGCAGTGAGTTGGACGGCCACAGTGAGTGATCGAAATCGCGCCGTGGCACGATGTCGCCCGTGAGCAGCGCTCAGCCCCGCCGCGGCCGGCACGCTAAACCGGAACCACCGCCTGCGGCCCCTGCTGTCCCGCTGTCACCAGTGGAATTCCCGCAGCTTGCCGATGCATCCCTGGGCGAGCTGGTCCGGGATGCCGCCACGCACTTCTCCACCTTGTTCCGCTCAGAGGTGGAGCTGGCCAAAGCGGAGGTGACCGCGGAGGTCCGCAAGGGCGTCAAGGGCAGTCTCTTCTTCGTCATCGCGCTGACAATCATTCTGTTCAGCTTGTTCTTCCTGTTCATCACGGTAGCGGAGGTCCTGGCCATCTGGCTGCCGCAGTGGGCCGGTTTCGGCATCGTCTTCGGGCTGATGCTCACCACGGCGGGAGCGTTCGCGCTGTTGGGGTTGCGCCGGGTGCGCAGCATCCGGAAGCCCGAGCGCACGATCAGCACTGTCCGCGACACCGGAGCAGCGCTGACCCGTCGGCGCAGCGAGGACCTCAGCGCTGACCCATCCCAGGGGTGAGCGCCCTCCGGACCCCAGTTCGGTCCGGGTTCCCGGACCGTGGATCCACCGCGAGGTATCAGCCAACGGGATCCGGCTGCACGTGGCGGAGGCAGGCACCGGCCCACTGGTGCTGCTGCTGCACGGCTTCCCGGAGTTCTGGTGGTCCTGGCGCTACCAGCTCCCGATGCTGGCCGAAGCCGGGATGCGAGCGGTCGCGGTGGATCTGCGTGGCTACGGCGATTCCGACAAGCCTCCCCGCGGTTATGACCTGTGGACGCTCTCCGGCGACGTGGCGGGCCTGGTCCGAGCGCTCGGGGAACGCCAAGCCGACCTGGTCGGGCACGACTGGGGCGGGATCCTCGGCTGGTGCACCGCCGCGCTGCACCCCCGGGTGGTCCGCTCGGTGACGGTGCTGGCCGCCGCACATCCGCGTGCCATGGGTCAGGCGTTGCTGCTCGATGCGGCGCAGCGCTCAGCGGCCCGGTACCTGGCCGAGTGCCAAGCTCCCTGGTTGCCCGAGCGTCGCCTCACCCGCGACGGCGCGGTGCTGGTGGAACAGCTCCTGCGCCGCGGCGCGGGACCGCAGTGGCGGGCGTCGAGCGAGTTCGCCGCAACGGCCCGGCGCTACCGCGAGGCCATGTTGATCCCCGCCGCGGCGCACTGCGCGTTGGAGTACTACCGGTGGGTCGGCCGTTCGCAGTTCCGTTTCGACGGGCGCCGGTTATCCCGCGCGGTGGACCGGGCGATCCGGGTGCCGGTATTGCAGCTGCACGGCGCCGAGGACCCGTACGTGCTGGAACGCACGGCGCGCGGCTCGGTCCGCTGGGCGGGTGCTGGCTACCGTTACGAGGTGCTGCCCGGCATCGGGCACTTCATGCAGCAGGAAGCGCCGGAGCACACCACTGCGCTACTCACCGAGTTCCTGCGCGAGTCTTGATCAGCGACGTCTCACACCGCCACCCACGAGGTCACTAGCCTGCATGAATAGATTCTGCGCCGGCCCTATGACTGCATGCATTCTTCATGAAGTCTGAGATCCCGGCCGGCTCGATCAGCTGTGTTCAGCGGGTGGTCAGTGCGCCGCCGTTCACAGCAAGGACCTGCCCGGTGATCTGCCTGGCTGCCGGGGAGGCGAGGAAGGCGACGGCGCCGGCCACGTCTTCGGGGGTACCGGGGCGTCCGGTTCGAGTGTCAGCGATCAGCGTGGCGCGGCGTTCGTCGGTCAGGTGGTCCCGGAAGAATTCGGTGGCGGCGATATAGCCCGGTGCGACGACGTTCGCGGTCACGCCTCGTGGGCCGAGCTGGCCGGCCAGATCGATGTTCCACGAGGCGAGCCCTGCCTTGGCCGCGCCGTAGGCACCAGCGCCACGATCTGCCGCGATCGAACCGATGCTGATCACAGTGCCGCCCTCGGCGAGCCGGTCGGCGACAGCGGCGGTGACCAGCACAGCGGACAGCAGGTTGGCGTCAAGGTTTGCCCGCCAGCTGGCGGCCAGCGAAACCAGATCATCTGAGCCGGCGCGATCGAAATCGGTGTTGCCTCCCGCGTTGTTGACCAGCACATCGACCATGGCCGGCAACTCAGCCCTCAGCGCCTTCACCTGGGCTGGATCGGTGCCGTCGCACACGACGGGCCGTACGGTGGATCCGAGCTCGGTTGCGCACTGCTGCAACGGCTCCGGCCGACGACCGGTGATCACCACGGTGTCGCCCTGGGCGGCGAAGCTCGCCGCCACCGCCCGCCCGATACCGGTAGCACCACCGGTTACCACCACGTTGCGTGCCATCCGAATTCCTCCTAGCAAGATATATTTAGACCTATACAGTACCTGAATCATTCAGGTCTAAACGAGGTGTAGCCGTGATCGACGAGTGGGACGAGGACGATCCCGTGGACGCCACTGCTCTGGCGTGGTTGCGTGAGCGGCCGGGCACCCCGGTGGAGGGCATCGGCATCGTCACCAGGGTGTGGCAGCTGGCCAAGCTGTTCGGCGAGGACCGCCGCCGCACTCTCGCCGCCGCCGGTGCGGATCCGGCCATCCTCGATCTGCTCAGCGTGCTGCGCCGGGCCGGCGCGCCCTACCGGCTGACCACCCGTGAGCTGACCGAGCGCACCCGGGTGACCGCCGGCGCCATCTCGCAGCGACTCGCGCGCGCGGAGATCGCTGGATTGGTCCAGCGGGCCGGTGCCGGGGACGGTTCACGCGCCGTCATCGTCAGCCTCACCCCAGCCGGACACGCAGTGGTCGAGAGCCTCGTCGACCAGGTCCTGCGCCGGGAAGCAGAGTTGATCACAAGCCTGGCGCCACACCAGCGCGCCGCCCTGACCGAGCTGCTTCGCCTGCTGCTCAATGATGTTCACCAGCAAGTCGGGGTGCGCCGGCACACCCCGGTCGGGTCCGGCTAGTACCGCGAGTTGCCTGCAACCTGCAACCCATGCCCGCAGAGTGGGGTTCTGTTCAGGGCAGGCCGGCGTACCGGCGAGTACCCGCCCCCGATTTTCCCCGAGGAGAACGTATGAGCAAGGCCAGCAAGATCCCGGCGCCGGAGCTGCCCGCGCTGGCCGATCTCGACTGGCTGACATTGGAAAGCCAGCTCGACGGTTCGGGCTTCGCCATCACCGCGCCGCTGCTTTCACCCGAGCAGTGCGCCGGGGTGGTGGAAATGTTCGACGACGACGCTCAGTTCCGCAACACCGTCATCATGGCGCGGCATGCCTACGGTGAGGGCAGCTACCGTTATTTCGCCGATCCGCTGCCCCCGCTGGTGCAGGGACTGCGGGAGAGGCTCTACCCGCCGCTGGCTGTGATCGCGAACCGGTGGGCGCAGCGGCTGGGTGAGCGCTGCTACCCCGAGACGCTCGACGGGCTGCTCGGCGAGTGCGCTTCTCTTGGTCAGCACAAGCCCACCCCGCTGGTGCTGCGCTACGGGCCAGGTGGCTACAACTGCCTGCACCAGGATGTCTATGGCGAGCTCACCTTCCCGCTGCAGTTCCTTATCATGCTTAACAGGCCCGATGAGGACTTCACCGGCGGGGAGAGCGTGTTCGTCGAGCAGCGGCCGCGCCAGCAGTCCCGGCCGATGGTGGCCCGCCCCCGCCAGGGCCAGGCGGTGATCTTCCCCGTCCGGCACCGGCCCAAGCGGGGCACCCGGGGTGACCACAGGGTGCAGATGCGCCACGGCGTGAGCGCGGTCCACACCGGTGAGCGCCACGTGCTGGGCGTCATCTTCCACAACGCCCGGTGAGCCTGCGCCCGCGATGCGACGAGAGGATCACCCAACGATGGCCCTGCCGATGACGCAGGAGGGCGCCCGCGACGGTCAAGCCGGCGAGGAGCTGCGGCTGGCGCTGGTGGCCGACCTGGACTCCGGTTTCGCCGATGTGGTCCACGCCTACGAGCGGGTCGTCTACTCCGTCGCGCTGCGGCTGAGCAGAGGTCCCGCGGACGCCGAGGACCTCGCTGCGGAGGCCTTCCTGCACGCCTACCGGGCCCTACGCGGCTACGACACCGAGCGGATCACCACTCTTGCGCTACGGCCGTGGCTGCTCACGATCCTGCGCAACCTCGCGCGCAACGCAGTCCGGGACGCCGCGCGGCGGCCGGACCCACCGCCAGCGTTCGAGCCGTCGGAGCAGCGCGCGAGCGCGCCCAGTGTCGAGCAGCAGGTGGAGCAGGGCGACATCCAGCGCGAGCTGGGCGCGGTGCTCGCTGCGCTGCCGGAAACCCAGCGGATGGCGGTGGTGCTGCGCCACGTCGTCGGCATGGCGACCAGCGAGGTTGCCGAGGTCCTGGGGTGCCCGGACGGCACGGCCAAGTCCCACATCTCGCGGGGCTTACAACGATTACGAGCGTTGCTCACCGAGCAGGGGGACACCAGCCTGCTCACCCCTGGAAGGACAGTTCGATGATGATCAAGGATCTCCGCTCGATCGAGGACGCGCTGGCTGGGCTCAGCGCTCCCGCTGCGCCCAGGCTGGCAGACCGGATCTTCGGCAGCTGGCTGGCTGCGCCCAGCCGCCTCGGCGAGGTGTTCGTGGCCTTCACCGGCGACGGAGTGCAGTTCCTCCGCTCCGCAGAGTCGGTGCGCGACGATGCCGGCGCGTTCGCCGAGGCCTATCGCGACCGGTTCGGACGGCCGTTGCGCCAGGCCGACCGAGTACCCGCCGGGCTGCTGCCGGCATTGCGTGGCACCCCGGCCGCGACGCTAGTGCTGGATCTGCGCGGGCTGTCGGACTTCGAGCGCGATGTGCTCACCGCCACCCGCCGTATCCCAGCCGGGCAGACCCGCCCCTACGGTTGGGTCGCCCGCGAGGCCGGGCGACCCCGCGCGGTGCGCGCAGTCGGCTCGGTGCTGGGCCGCAATCCCGTACCGTTGCTGATCCCGTGCCACCGCGTGATCCGCGCCGACGGCCGGTTAGGCGACTACATGTTCGGCCCCGCGCACAAGGAGGAGCTGCTGCGCGCGGAGCAGGCCAATATCGACGAACTCGCCGCACTCGCGCGACAAGGGATGCACTTCCTGGCCAGCGACACCACCCACGTGGTGTGCTAC
>CAXUFG010000289.1:0-5403 GCA_964250265.1 uncultured Pseudonocardiaceae bacterium
CGGGCGACCAGCCGTGGGCGCTCGTGCCGCGGATGGCACGGGTGCAGGGCCTGGTCGCGCTGGCCCGCGGAGATCGCGGCGAGGCCCACCGGCGGCTGACCGAGGCCGCCGCGGCGTGGCGACGCCTGCGCCGGCCCCGGCTCGGGCAGGAGTACACCGCCAACCTCGTCGACCTCGGCCGGGCGCCGGTCGTGGGCCTGGTCGCGCCCCCCCGCGAGCTGGCCAGGCTGACCGCCGAGCTGGCCGGGATCAACACGGAGATCGAGACGAAGGAGGCCCGATGCCAGAATTCACCCTGAGCGGACGCGCCGACGCGCCCGTCGAGGAGGTCTGGAAGTTGCTGTTCGATCCGACCCGGTTCCCCGAGTGGTGGGCCAGCGTGCAAACCGTACGCGATGACGGCGCAGACGGTTACACCGTGTGGCTGGAGGACTACCCCGACTTCCCGATGCCACAGCGGCCGCGCGGCGACCGCGCCGAGGGGCGCGTCACCATCTCCTGCCAGATCAGCGGCATCGACTTCGTCTGGCAGCTCGCCGAGGATGGGCCCGGCACCCGGATCGATGTGCACGTCGCGCTGCCCGATTCCGAGGCCCACCGGCTGGACGCCAAACGTGAGAACATCACGACCTCGCTGGCCCGGCTGGCGACCCTCGCCAAGGCCGCCGCGAACAGCTGAGGATCAAGATCTTCCTTGCCACCGGGGCGCCACCACTGTGTGGCGCTGGCGTCAGGGACAGCCGGTGGAGTCACTGCTGCGGCGAGTCGCAGCCTAATGAGAGCTCCAGATTCCACCTGTGCACGCTGGACGAGCGCACTGTGCTCCCACAGTTGGGAGAGCCCTTTCCGGGTGACGGCGTCTCTTGCCGCAGCGAGATGTTGTTGGATTGCCTTCGCCAACTCTTCGGCATTTTCCGTTCGTTGGCTTCGATAAGCCCAGTTGCTGAGAGATTCGAGTTCTTTTGCCCGCGTCAACACGTACTCCCGCCAGGCGCTGCCGACGGACCCTCCGACTGAGGACGTCATACTGAAAGGGAGCGCCGGGTCCGGAGATTCCGGCTCCATGACGAGATCTCCTCTCCGGCTGTCCCAAGAGGAGAGTCGGATCAGCAGCGGGCGAGCACCCGCGTGCGTCCGTGGTAAAGCGGTCGATGAACTGGCGTCAGGTCCGACCAGTCGCGCCCAGCAGCCCGCGGCAACCATCCAGGCCGTCCACCTCGAGCGTCCACTCCGGACGGACGAAGTGCGACGCTTCGAGCAGCAAGCGAACCTCCGTCGCCGCCTTGCCCCGCCGGGCGAAGGTGTCGGCGCCATCCCTGCGGTAACCCAGCTTCGCACTGACCCGCAACGACGCGGGATTGTCGGCATAGGCCGCGGAGCGTGCGGCCGTGGCACCGAGGTGGTCAAAGGCCAGCAGCAGCACCGCGGCCCGCATCTCCGTGCCGAACCCACGGCGTTGATGCGCGGAGCCCAACCACGAGCCCGTCGACACCTCCCGGGTGATCGCGAAGTCCTTCGCCGAGAGGTCCTGGACACCGATCACCTGGTCATCGCACCGGGCCAGGAAGCCGACGCTCCAGTCGGTCGGCTGCAGCCGCGAGCGGGCAGCCCAGTTGTGCTGCACCACGCCGCGCACCAGCTCGTCGGGGGCCTGGTCGGTCCAGGGCTGGAGGAACGGCATCCTCTCGGGCGGGTGGATGCCGCGCAACGACAGCGCCGCCAGCTCGTACAGGCCCTCATCGTCGCTCGGGCGCAGCGTCAGACGCGCGGTCCGTAGCACCAGATGCCGGAACGGCCAGGGGTCTGGAGGTGGATCAGCCATGGCTGCAACGGTGCCACGGGGGCAGCGACTACCGTCGGGCCGTGCGCGCGATCACGATCACCGAATACGGCGGCCCGGCGGTCTTGACACTGGCCGAGCAGCCAGACCCCCAACCAGGGCCCGGCGAGGTGCTGATCGACGTCGCCGCGACGTCGGTCAACCGGGCCGACCTGTGGCAACGGCAGGGCCGGTATCCCCCACCACCCGGGGCCAGCGAGATCCTGGGGCTCGAGTGCGCCGGCACGGTGGCCGAGCTCGGCGAGGGGGTGACCGGATTCGCGATCGGTGATCAGGTGTGTGCGTTGCTGGCCGGCGGGGGGTACGCGGAGCGGGTCGCGGCACCTGCCGGGCAGGTGATGCTGCTGCCGCCCGGCGTCGATGTGGTCACCGCCGGTGGGGTACCCGAGGTGGCCTGTACCGTGTGGTCGACAGTGGTCCGCCACGCCGGGCTGGCCGCCGGCGAGCTGCTGCTGGTGCACGGCGGTTCCGGCGGCATCGGCACGCACGCGATCCAGGTCGGCCGGGCATTGGGCGCGCAGGTCGCGACCACGGCGTCGGCGGCGCGGTTGGCGCGCTGCGCGGAGTTGGGCGCCCAGGTCTTGATCGACTATCGCGGCCAGGACTTCGCCGAGGAGCTCACCGGCCGCGCCGACGTCATCCTCGACAACATGGGCGCCAGCTACCTGACCCGCAACATCCGGGCGCTCGCCCCGGATGGGCGGCTGGTGGTGATCGGCATGCAGGGCGGCGCCACCGCGGAGCTGAACCTTGCGGCCCTGCTGCCCAAGCGGGCCAGCGTGGCGGCTATCGGGCTACGCGGGCGCCCGGTGGAGGGTCCGCACGGGAAAGCCGCCCTGTGCGCCGACCTCGTCGCCCGGTTGTGGCCGATGTTCGGCGACGGTCGGGTCAAGCCCGTGGTGCACGCGACCCTGCCGCTGGCGCAGGCCGCGCAGGCACACCGGATGCTTGAGGAGGGCGGCGTCGTTGGCAAGATCCTGCTGACCACCAGCGCCTGAGGCAGTCCGCTCGGGCGCTATGGGACGACACACCGGGCAGGAGCGCGCGACACACGGGGGCGAACGGGCGCAAGATGGGGTCATGAGCGAACCGCAGGAGCAGCAGGTCGTCGTCATCGGGCCGGACGGCCAGCTGGTCGCGGCCGGCACCGTCGACCAACATGGCGGCCAGGACGTCTCCGACATGGTCGAGCAGCCAGCCAAGGTGATGCGGATCGGCAGCATGATCAAGCAGCTGCTGGAAGAGGTGCGCGCCGCACCGCTGGATGACGCCAGCCGGAACCGGCTTCGGGAAATCCACGCCTCCTCGATCCGCGAGCTCGAACAGGGCCTCGCGCCAGAACTCCGCGACGAGCTGGAACGGCTGTCCCTGCCCTTCAGCGAGGACGTCACCCCCAGCGACGCCGAACTGCGCATCGCGCAGGCCCAGTTGGTCGGCTGGCTGGAAGGCCTGTTCCACGGCATCCAGACCGCGCTGTTCGCGCAACAGATGGCCGCCCGGGTGCAGCTGGACCAGATGCGCCGCGGCCTGCCCGCCGGCATGATGCCGCCCGGAATGCAAACTCCCGGCGGCCAACCGGCAGAGCCCGGCGCCCGCGGCACCGGCCAATACCTCTGACCGGGCTGGCCACCGCGATCCCGCTTCACACCGCCTGCCCCCACTCCGGCTGCGCATCTAAGTCACCGGCCCCCGCAGTACGTCACTAAGGTCGGCGCATGGCTACATCGCCTGCCATTCCGTATCAACCCGATTTCGACGTATACGGTATTCAGCCGTGTGATCACCCTCTGATTCCCGAAGCTGAGCGCATCGGGGCTGCCTGCGGCTCATGGGTGCGCGGCCGGAGGCGTGGCTGCCGTTCGAGTACCCTCGCGGAGTGCAGGACACTGCGGCGGTTGCCGAGATTACTCAAGCTCCGGGGTTCGCATCCCGGAGCTGGGGCCGGGCGGTCGGTGACCTGCGGGCCGGGTGGCAGCAGCGCCGGTTGTGGGGTCACCTGGGCTGGCAGGACATCAAGCAGGGCTACCGGCGCTCGGTGATCGGGCCGATCTGGATCACGATCAGCCTGGCCATCCAGGCGCTGGGGATGGGGATCCTCTACGCGGCACTGTTCAATCAGAGACTGTACTTTTTCCTGCCTTACCTGGCCGTCGGGCTGATCATCTGGCAGTTCATGGCGGCCTGCATCAACGAGGGAGCGGAGGTGTTCATCCGCAACGAGGGGCTGATCAAGCACCTGCCCGCGCCGTTGAGCGTGCACGTCTTCCGGCTGGTCTGGCGGCAACTGCTGTTCTTCGGGCACAACGCGCTGGTCTGGCTCGCGCTGATCCTGATCTTCCCGCGGCCACTGGGATGGAGTAGCCTGCTGGCACTTCCCGCACTGGCCCTGATCGTGCTCAACGGAACCTGGGTCGCGATCCTGATCGGCGTCATCGCCACCAGATACCGGGACGTCCCCCCGGTGACCGGCAGCATCGTCACCCTGATGTTCTTCATGACGCCGATCGTGTGGGATTACGAGCAGCTCCGGCGGGCCGGCGGCGCCGTCGCTGAGCGTGCCAGGCTCGCTGAGCTCAACCCGTTCCTGCACTTCGTCGAGATCCTGCGGCGGCCGATGATCGGTGAGTCCTTCGAACTCCGGCACTGGGTGGTGGCCCTGGCCATCACTGTGGTGGGGTGGGTAGCAGCGCTGGTGGTCCTACGCAACTACCGGGCTCGAGTCTCCTACTGGGTGTGATAAACCAATGGTCTCCATCGACGTGCGCGGCGCCTGCGTCGAGTTCCCCATCTTCGACGCGAAGACCAGATCGTTGAAGAAGGCCCTGCTGGGCACGGTGGGACGGGCCGGCGGCAAGATCGGGATAGACTCCAAGGTGCCGATCATCGAGGCCCTCCGGGACATCACCCTGTCGTTGCGCCACGGTGATCGAGTCGGGCTGATCGGGCACAACGGGGCTGGGAAGTCGACCCTGCTGCGGCTGCTGTCCGGCATCTACGAGCCGACCCGGGGCAGCTCGCAGATCGTGGGGAAGGTCGCGCCCGTCTTCGACCTCGGCGTCGGCATGGATCCGGAGATCTCCGGCTACGAGAACATCATCATCCGGGGGCTGTTCCTGGGCATGACCCGCAAGCAGATGGAGGCCCGCACCGAGGAGATCGCCGAGTTCAGCGAGCTCGGCGACTACCTGTCGATGCCGCTGCGCACCTACTCGACGGGCATGCGGGTGCGCCTGGCGCTGGGCGTGGTGACCAGCATCGACCCGGAGATCCTGCTGCTCGACGAGGGCATCGGCGCGGTGGACGCGGCGTTCCTGGAGAAGGCCCGGGTGCGGCTCACCGCGCTGGTCGAGCGCTCCGGCATCCTGGTGTTCGCCTCCCACTCCGACGAGTTCCTCGTCGAGTTGTGCACCTCGGCGTTGTGGCTGGACCACGGAGAGATCCGGGAGCACGGCAACCTCCGCCAGGTGCTCTCCCACTACAAGGGCAAAGACCCCGCCGACCCCCTCACCCCCGTCGCTGGAGTCTTCCGGTGATCGTCGATACCGCATTCAGCGGGCTCAGCG
>CAXUFG010000290.1:0-5354 GCA_964250265.1 uncultured Pseudonocardiaceae bacterium
CTCCAACACCGTGACCTTCAAGTTCTAAACGGCGCTCCGGTGGCCCTGACGAGTACAACCGACTGCGTCGGGGCCGTCTCCCAATTCCGACTGGCGGACTTGTGTGGACACGCTGGAAATCCACATCCTGCGCCACTCCCAGTGAAACGTCTTGCGGTCCCCCGTTCACTTTCTTCTCTTGTTGTATTCATCTACAGCTAGAATCATGCTCAGGGATCCACAAATGCGGAACATCGAACGTTCCACTTCCTCATCTGCGGTCAATGAGGTGAGGGGCTCAACGGCAGTGAAAGGATAGCTTGATATGCGAAGACGAAATCCCGTAGCTATTCAGCCGCCCCCGCGGTCGGTGTCAGGCTTCATGTGGCCGGTAGGTCGTTCGGCCGGTGTGTCGGCTTGATCTTGCGGGTGTTGTTGTGATCATGGGCTGGTGTCCGAGCCGGTGCCGTCTTCTGTGGAGGAGTTGGCTGGGCTGGTCCTCGAGCTTCGGGCGGCGAACGCGGGTTTGCGTGAGGTGATCGCCGCGCAGGCTATGGAGCTGGCCGAGCTGAAGCAGCGGCTAGGCAAGGACTCCTCGACGTCGAACAGGCCACCGTCGTCGGACTCGCCCTACCGCAAGCCCGAGCGCCGCTCGTCGCGCCGTTCGTCGGGACGCGACCCCGGTAAGCAGCAGGGGGCGCCGGGCTCGGCGATGCCGCTGGTCGACAACCCGAACGAGACCATCATCTGTGACCCGGACAGCTGCGCGGACTGCGGGGCGGACCTGCGCGGAGCACGGGTGACCGGCACGGCGCGCCGCCAAATCACCGACGTGCTGCCAGCGCCACCGCCGTGGGTCACCGAGTATCGGATCATCACCCGGGCCTGCCCGTGTTGCGCCGCCCGCACCCCGGGCGAGGCTCCCGCGGGCGTGACGGGGCGGGCGCAGTACGGGCCGGGGGTGCTGGGCCGGGCGGCGGAGCTGCTGTGCGGGCACCTGCCCGTCGCCCGCGCCGCTCGGCTGACGGCCTCGATGCTCGGCGTCACGCCCTCGACCGGGTTCATGGCCGGTGTCCGCGGCCGCGCCGCCCGGCTGCTCGAGCGGGAATTCCTTCCCCGGGTCCGGGAGTTGCTGCGCCAGGTGGGGGTGCTGCACGTCGATGAGACCCCGGTCCGCGCCGACGGCGGCCTGGCCTACGTCCACGCCGCCTCCACCGAGTTCCTCACCGCGATGCACACCGGCGGACGCACCAGCAACGACATCGACGCCGGCAAGATCCTGCCCGGCTACACCGGCACCATCGTCCGCGACGGCTACGCCGGCTACGTCCACCTGATCGACGCCCACCACGCCTGGTGCGGAGCTCACTTGCTCAGAGACCTAGCCGCGTTCCACCGGGCCGACCCCCAGGACCAGCTCTGGGCCGCGACGATGGCCGACACCCTCACCGACGCCCACCACCACGCCCAGGCCGCCCGCGCCGCCGGGCACGACAACCTCGACCCCGACGTCCTGAGCGTGATCCGTCGCCGCTACCGCGGCGCCACCACAACCGGGATCAGCGACAACACCGCCCGCGCCGGGCCGCTGGCCAACGACGCGCTCACCCTCGCGAAGCGGTTCCGCAACCACCAGGACATGATCCTGCGGTTCGTGGCCGATCTTGCCGTGCCCTTCACGAACAACCAGAGTGAACGCGACGTCCGCCCCGCAAAGATCCAGCAGCGCGCCTCCGGCGGATGCTGGCGCACCCTCGACGGCGTCGCCGACTTCGCCGTCGTTCAGTCCTACCTGTCCACCGCCACCAAATGGGGCCTGGACAGCTTCGCCGTCCTCACCCAACTATTCACCACCGGCGCCTGGCTACCAACCGCCGCTACCCCGGCTGAATAGCTACAGAACATCGTCAAGGCGGTAGTGTGCGGCGCAGCGCTGGCCTTAGTGATACCAGGAACCGCGTACGCCACTCCCGTCGTCACCGTGACAACGTCGACACCGACGACCTTCACTGCGCCCGGGAACGGTGCGCTACTCCAAACAAGCGCCCAGTGCAGCAGCGGTCTCATTGCCGGTGGTGGGGTCAACCTGGTGACGACTTCTGGCACCACTCAGCAGGCGGACGATATCCACGCGATGGAAACCGCGCCGAGCCCCAACGGCAGCGCCGAAGCAACGGGAACCGACACCAATGTAGTGTATTGGTTGGGGTACGGCGGTACCGGTGGCCAAGGCGGTGGCACCTACACAGTCCAGCCCTTCGGGGTGTGTTTCACAAATTCGTCGATCACCTCTACGCAAATCGTGGTAGCCAGTAACGGCGGACCCAATGGCGCAAATTCGTCTTGCTTGGTGGTGGCGCACAGGTCGTTAAGGCCAGCAATCGAAATGTCCATTTGGCCGCAAGCTACCCCTCGGACAGCAGCGGCGTGGGGGCCTCTGACGGCAGCACCAACCCGACCTCTTGGACGGTGCGCGGGTTGAACGGCAAGATGGCCAACTCCAACAATGACAACGCGACCACTGCCTTCGCCGTCTGCAGCGGAAGCAGTAGCAGCGTCACTACAACAGTGAAACACGCCCATGCATCCGGCCCGACCTTAGCGGACAGCAGCCAGGCAATCACCACCAGCGCCTGCGGCGTAGGAGAGGGCACCATGATCAGCGGCGGCGCATCTACCAGTGGCGGCGACCCGACCAGCAGCTGGACGGACCCAGTCAGTAGCGGCGTCCACATCGTGGGCGACTATCCCAGCGACGACACCAGCAACCCCCCGACCCCGACCAGCAACAGTTCCTCCACGACGTACTGGGCGGCAATCGGGCACACCGGCGGCAACGCCAGCTCTGGCACCCAGACGGACGTGTGGGGACTGTGCCTGCCCTCGTAAAGAACTGGACTCGTTGATCAGTCCAGCTCATCGGTATCTGCCCGGCGGAGAACCACACGTGCTGTTCTGAGCCGTCGGCCCAGACGGGTCTGGTCACCAGCGGTACCGCGTACCGGCCAGACCCGTCGAACCGACCGCTTCGTCAGAGTGTCCATCCCAGCTCAGCTCTACTTCACCGGACAGACAACGGGAATCGGCTCGGTGCCTTGGCCGGGTTGCCAGCCCTTATGGGTCAGGATGCCGCGGTCAGTTCGAAGCCCAAGCGGACCTCGAACGGCTCGAAGATCAGGCATCTCGTCAGTGACATAGACATCGAAGCACTGGATACGGGCGATCAGACACGGCCAACCCGCGGCCCCCGTCTCCGCGATGTACGGATAAGGATCCTCTATTGGTACGCCGGTTCGGCATCTAAGACATCGACGGGCTGCCGCTACGACTCGCGACTCCGGAACGCTTCGACGCGCTTGCCTACCCGCAGTTCGCCGGTGCCTGCGGCCCGCAGGTTGGAGATCCATTGACCCCGTGACCGCGCGCTGATACGCGGTAGCGGCGTCCGTCGTGGTCAAGCAAGTTGACCGGGGTCGTGCGCCATGCGCCGCCGGCATTTCCCCTCACCGCACGGACCCGTGAGCCCAGGATGCTCAACTCCATGGCGAGTCGAGAACGCCACCGCCCGGTTGAAGACGTTTCGGGTGAACCAACCCGGGGTCCGGTAGTGAGCGGACACGACCCCAGTCTGACGGCGCCCTGCCGAATTTGCCATGCGGCGGATTCAACCTCCGGCCGTGCGCAGGTCCCGGCACAGGCGAGTGCGGCAAGGCTTCAGCCGCGAAGACGCTCGAAGGTGACGAGCACGCCATCCACACCACCAGGCCCGACACGGCCCTTGACCTCGACTGCGGTGATGGCCTTGAGCTGCCACCCATCGTCCGCTTGATCGTTAAGGATCTTCTCAAGCTTGTCACCGGACATCTTGCCCCCGAGCAAGCCCTCGCGAAGCTCGACCACCTTGTACTCGTAACCGGTCACCATGCCGCCTCCTGATCCCGATTCTTGCATCCGGGGGCATGCTCACACCCCGGTGTCCCTCGGTGCCACGAGTTTCATTCCGTAAGTCGAACAGGCTGTGACCCGCCCAGCTCGACGGGGCCCGAGCATGATCAACATTGCGGCCACCAAGGAATCTAGTGACCGGTTCCCGGTCTGGGGACATCAGGCGAATTCCGTCGGTTGCGTGGATACCTGGCCGGTGACCCAACGGCCCCCGTGACTGACAAGCAGGTGTCGCTGTGCTGCGTATTCAGCCAGGTCGCCGCCCTGCTGGGCGATGCTCGACAGAGCCAGGCGTCCTGGACTACTTCAGTCAGTTCCTGCAGGCTGAGCTCGCCGATCCGGTACGCACGCAGCAGCACCGATAGGTGGCCGTCGAAGTGTGGCGTGGTGAAGAATGGCAATTTTTGATCTTGAACCAATGCGTGCTTGTCGGAGTCCGACGCTACCCAGAACACGATCACGTCCGTGTAGCGCTCCCCGGTCTCGGGGTCGACGGCGTCGGGGCGAGGGTTGCGGAAGAACACGAACGACTTGCCGCCGACTGATAGACGGGGTTGCCACTCGGCCCGTGTTCGACTTTGACGTGGGGCATGCCCAAGGCCAGTTCGTGCACGTCCTCCACCCGCGCGAAGCGCCACTGTGCCTGCATGACCGCAGCGTAGGCCCGTGCGCTCATGCAGGGTGAGCTGCCGGGCGCAACTGCTGCTGGTGTCCGGTTTCTGGCTGCGGTGCAAGAGGGGGCGTGGTCTCACACCGTCGGCGGGCCGCCGGTGTCGGAAAGGCGACTGGACACCGGTGGCTGCGAGGCGTTCGTGGCCCTGCGGGAGAACGGCTGCAGGGCCGAGGACACCCAGGCGGAGTTGGGCTACTTCTCTGCACTGGCGCTGGTGTGGAACCAGCAGCGACTGACCGCACCCAGCGGACGGCGGCACCACCTGGCCGTCGACCACGCCACCGAGGCCGAATTCTGGCGATCGTTCCCGGGCGGTGACACGCTCGATGCGGCGCGGCGATCTGTCGGGATCAGCCGCGCGACCGCGTACCGGAGGTGGCAGTAGCGCGTCGTGCAACTGCGTGAGCAGGCAGGCTCTCGTCGCAACCGAGGGCCTGATCGCGGAGTTCCTCATAAAGGGTAGTCAGAGATGCCACGTCCGACGGGTCGTCGATGATATGGCCACCCAGCGCGTATTGCTGCCAACCAGCGTCCGGTAGCAGACCGTCCGGGAAGCTGACGAACGATGCGGCGGCGAGGACTGAGACCTCAGACCCGCGCGGACTCGAAGAACAACACCAAGACCTGCAAGCACTCGAAGGACCCGGAGTTCACGCCCAAGAAGGATCGTTTACCTCCCCCTATCAGCTTGACGAGGCACGTGCGTCTCCCGACGCGATCGGATCGGTCCAGGCGCTGGTGCGGAACGTGATGCGTG
>CAXUFG010000291.1:0-5316 GCA_964250265.1 uncultured Pseudonocardiaceae bacterium
CCGGTACTCGGTGTCAAGATTGACAATGCCGCGGTCGCCCGCCCGCAACGTGGGCTTGAGCAGGCGGATCTTGTTTACGTGGAGCCAGTCGAAGGTGGGCTGAGTCGCCTGCTTGCGATATACCAATCGCAGGTTCCGCCGGTAGTGGGCCCGGTGCGCAGTACCCGAGCCTCCGACGTGGAGCTGCTGGCGAATTTCGGCCGGCCTGCGCTCGCATTCTCAGGGGCGGCGGCTTCGGTCGGCGCGCTGGTTGCGAGAGCGCCGGTGCTCGATGTCTCCGCCCTGGCGCGGCCCGGGGATTATCGCCGGGACCGGCGAAGGCAGATACCGCATAACCTCTATGGCGATGCCAACCTGTTACGCCAAGGCGGTGCGGTACCGCGGGACATCGGCTTCCGTTTCGGGCCCGCGCCATCCGGCGGTCGCCCGTTAGAGGCGACTGGCGTCACCTACTCGGCGACCGCGATCGGTGTGCAGTGGCTACCCGCGGAGGCCCGGTGGGTGATCTCCATGGATGGCGCGCCGCTGACCTCAGCCTCCGGACCCCGGCCCGGCGCAGCGACCGTGGTGTTGCAGCGGGTGGCGGTTCGCGACGCTGGAGTCCGCGATGCGGCGGGATCACCATCACCCTTTGCGGCGACGGTGGGCTCGGGCGATGCGGTCGTGCTTCGGGATGGACTGGCTTTCAGCGGTAGCTGGTCGCGCCCAACCCCCGAGGCAATCACTTCGTTCACTCTGCCGGATGGATCACCGCTGACTTTCGCGCCCGGCCCGGTGTGGGTGGTACTGGTCCCGACGTAGCTATTGGCACGATGGCCACCCGCCGCCGAGAGTTAGCAGGAACATACTCGCTAGGGGTATATGATACCTCATAGGGGTATAACTCAAGGGTGGGGATCTGTGGGGTCGAGAGAGGACGATGCGGTGGCGAGCTACACCAAGGACCGGGACATATACCTCAACCGGCTACGCCGGATCGAAGGCCAGGTACGCGGGCTGCAGCGGATGGTGGAGCAAGACCAGTACTGCATTGATGTGCTGACCCAAGTCTCGGCCGCCACCAAAGCACTGCAATCCTTTGCGCTGGCGCTGCTCGAAGAACATATGGCGACCTGTGTGGTCGACGCAGCGGCGGATGGTGCCGATGCCGAGGTCAAGGTCAAGGAAGCAGCCGACGCGATTGCTCGCCTGGTGCGTTCCTGACGTGTCAAGCAGCGGTCAAGCAGCAAACCACAACGAGCCCGGGGAGGCATGACATGGGAGATACCGCCACGGTCAGCGAGTACATCGTCACGGGGATGGTCTGCCAGCACTGTATTTCGGCCGTGACGGAAGAGGTCGGGGCGATCGACGGGGTCACCGATGTACAGGTCGACCTGGACACCGGCCGGGTTAGTGTTACGAGCGATGGCCCGATGGACGGCGCCACGGTCCGTGCCGCGATCAACGAGGCCGGCTATGAGATATCCGACTGAGATCGCACAGTGGAGGATCCCGAAACACCAGGATCCCAGACCGGAGATGTCTGCCTAGACATGTTCCACACCGGAAAACTTCGGCCGCTACGGGTGCGCACCCCAGTGCCAGTGCTGGCGTTACTCGCCGGTTTGGTCACGCTTTTCGGCGTCGGGATCAATTTCGGGGAGTCGTTTGTCGGTCGGGCTGCGCCGGTACCGCACGATCGGGGTGGGCGCGGGATCGGCGACGAGGATCATTCCGCGGGTCCCGGTGGCCTGTCCGTGGCCAGTCAGGGTTACGTGCTGCGTCCCAGGGCCACCCGCTTCACCGCCGGGGAATACGAGAACTTCCGGTTCAACGTTTTCTCGAGCGATGGATCGCCGGTAACCGACTTCGCTCAGCGCGGTGAGCGGCGGATGGATCTGTTCGTCGTGCGCCGGGACCTGACCGGCTACCAGCACCTTTACCCTGTCATGGAGCTCGATGGCACGTGGACCGTGCCGCTGGAGCTCGAGGAGCCCGGCAACTATCATGCTTTCGCCGAGTTCTTCCCCGGGACGGCCAAGACACCGGTGACGTTGGGCGTCGATCTCGATGCACCTGGACTGGTCGAGCCGGGGCCCATTTCGAAGGAGTCGACGGTCGCGGACATCGACGGTTACTCGGTGATCCGGACCGGAGAGCTGATCAGCGGATCGGTGTCCCGGGTATGGATTCATGTGATGCGCGACAACCTGCCCGTCACGGACCTTGATCCCGTTCTCTGGGGCGGTGCCCGGTTGGTCATCCTGCGTGAGGGCGACCTGGCCAACCTGCGCGTGCATCCTGTCGGGGGCCCCCGCCAGAACACGGCGGTCGAGTTCGACGCTGACGTACCGACCACCGGTTATTACCGGATGTTCCTGGAGTTCCAGCACCATGGCCGGTTGCGGACCGTCGAGTTCACCGCGCTGGCGAGGTGAGACGTGTCCACCGTCCATGAAACCGGCTTCACCGCCACCACCGGCCGCGAGGACCTGAATCACCAGGTCGAGCTGGCTATCAGCGGCATGACGTGCGCGTCCTGTGCGGCGCGCATCGAGAAGAAGCTCAACCGGCTCCAGGGAGTGCGTGCCAGCGTCAATTTCGCCACCGAGAAAGCGCGGGTCCGCTACGCCGACGGTGTCATCCCCGAGGATCTCGTAGCCACCGTTTCGCGCATCGGCTACACCGCTGAGCTATCTTCCGATCAATCCCCTGCGCCCGACTCCGATATCGACGGCGCCGAGTTCCGGGCATTGCGGGAACGTCTCGTGGGTAGCGCTGCGCTCGCCGTCCAGGTGATCGCGATGTCGATGGCGATGATGATTCCGGGCCTGCGGGTGCCGCACAATTTCGAGCCGCTGTCCATGATCCTCACGGCTCCGGTGGTGGCCTGGGGCGCGTGGCCGTTTCACCGGGCGGCCTGGCAGAATATCCGCCACGGCGCCGCCACCATGGACACGCTGGTCTCGATGGGTGTTTTGACGGCGTTCCTGTGGAGCTGCTACGAGTGGTTCTCTGCGGGCGGCCTCATAACCAATCACGAGGTCGGTGCGTCCGATTACCAGCCCCATGGCCCGGTCTACTTTGAGGTTGCCGCTGGTGTCACGGTTTTCCTGCTGGCCGGTCGCTACTTCGAGGCGCGTGCCAAACGGCGTGCAGGTGCCGCGTTACGCGCGTTGCTGCAGCTCGGCGCGTCGGAGGTGGCGGTACTGCGGGGTGGGCAGGAGATGCGCATCCCGATCGAGGGGTTGGCAGTCGCCGACGAGTTCGTGGTCCGGCCGGGAGAGAAGATCGCTACGGACGGGGAGGTACTGGAAGGATCTTCCGCCGTCGACGAGAGCACGCTGACTGGTGAGTCGGTACCCATTGAGGTCAGCCCGGGCTCGTACGTCACCGGCGGGACGGTGAACGCCTCCGGTCGGCTTCGGGTTCGCGCCTGCCGGGTGGGGGCAGACACTCGCCTGGCGCAGATGGCGCGGTTGGTCGAGGACGCGCAGAGCGGCAAGGCCAAGGTGCAGCGTCTGGCCGACCGGGTCTCCGCAGTGTTCGTACCGATAGTGATCGCGCTCGCGGTGGCGACGCTGTGCGTCTGGCTGGCAGTCGGGGCGGCTGCCGGACCCGCATTCGCCGCCGCGGTCGCGGTGCTGATCATCGCCTGCCCGTGCGCCCTCGGTCTGGCCACTCCCACCGCGCTGCTGGTCGGCACCGGTCGGGGTGCACAGCTGGGCATCCTCATCAAAGGCCCAGAGGTGCTGGAGTCCACCCGCCGGGTGGATACCGTGTTACTGGACAAGACCGGCACGATCACCACCGGCACCATGATCTTGGTCGACGTACTGCCCGCGGCCGGCGAGAACGCCGAGGAGGTGCTGCGCCGGACCGCTGCTGTGGAGGATGCCTCCGAGCATCCCGTCGCGGCCGCAGTCACCTCCGCGGCCCGGCAGCGGCTGGGTGAGTTGCCCGCAGTGACCGGTTTCTGCTCGACGCGGGGACTCGGGGTACAGGGCGTGGTGAACGGCTCCTTGGTAGTGGTGGGCCGGCCAACCTGGTTGGCCGAGCAATGGTCGGTGTCGCTGCCGGAGACCTTGCATTCGGCTGCGGCAGAACAGCAGGCACATGGCCGCACCGTTATGGCTGTGGCTTGGGATGACCGGGTGCGGGGCCTGCTTTCGGTGGCCGACACGGTGAAACCGAGCAGCGCCGAGGCAGTGCGTCTGTTGCGCGACCTGCGGCTGAATCCAATCCTGATCACCGGCGACAACGAGACCGTCGCCTGCGCCGTGGCTGCCGAGGTCGGGATTGACACCCTGATCGCCGGGGTGCTGCCCGAGGCGAAGGTCGAGGAGGTGCGCCGGTTACAGCGCGCGGGCCGGGTCGTCGCGATGGTCGGCGATGGAGTCAACGACGCTGCCGCGCTGGCACAGGCCGATCTGGGGCTGGCCATGGGTACCGGCGCCGACGCCGCCATCGAGGCCAGCGACCTCACCCTGGTGCGTGGCGACCTGCGAGTGGTCGCCGATGCAATCCGGCTCTCCCGGCGCACCCTGCGCACCATTCAGGGCAATCTGTTCTGGGCCTTCGGTTATAACGTGGCCGCGTTGCCACTGGCTGCGGCGGGTCTGCTCAACCCCTTGATTGCTGGGGCCGCGATGGCATTCTCCTCGGTGTTCGTGGTCTCCAACAGCCTCCGCCTACGCGGCTTTCGCCCACTCACTCCTTGACGGGCCGATCTCCAAGCACTGTGACACGACTTCAGGGGCTCGTCAGTTCGATACTCGATCGCCGTGTCCGGCCTTACGCAGGGCCTGGCGCAGGGTGTCCGCGGCAGTGTCCAGCGCGTCCGGCGCCGGGTCACGGTCGGCCTTGTCGAAGTTGAAGTCGTCGATGTCCCACGTCGGGAACACATGCACATGCAGGTGTGGAACCTCGAAACCGGCGATCACCACTCCGGCGCGTGGTGCGTCGAACCCGGCCTTCTGCGCGGCGCCGATGTGCTTCGCGACCATCATCAGGTGAGACAGCAGATCTACGGGCGCGTCGGTCCACTCGTCGACCTCATGCCGGGGGACAACCAGAGCGTGCCCGGGCCGCAGCGGGGCGATCGTGAGAAACGCGACGCAGCGTTCGTCACGCCAGACGAACCGCCCCGGAATCTCCCCCGCGATAATGCGGGTGAACAACGTCGACACAACTGACCTCCGGTTCCTCAGGACTCGGTTCCGCGTGCTGGGAACAGACTGCACTAATTCGCCGGTTAGCTACCTGCGGTCTGTTCCCAGGCCATGATCCAGGAGCGGAGCGCTGCTCCGCCGTCGGCAGCCGGGTCGGTGGGGG
>CAXUFG010000292.1:0-5313 GCA_964250265.1 uncultured Pseudonocardiaceae bacterium
GTCACGACGGTTACGCCGGACTAGTCAACCGTGAGCACCAAGGGGCCGTCCTCGGTGATGGCGACCGAGTGTTCCCAGTGCACTGCGCGGGAACCATCGACGGTCACTACGGTCCAGCCGTCGTCGAGCTCTTCGGTCTTGTCGCTGCCCGCCGTGAGCATCGGCTCGATCGCCAACGCCATGCCGGGTATCAGCCGCGGACCGCGGCCTGGGCGGCCCACATTGGGCAGGAAGGGGTCCATGTGCATGGCTGTGCCGATGCCGTGGCCACCATAATCGGCCACGATCCCGTACGTCGTGCCGTGCATCGCGGCGGCGGCCAGCGCCGCCGACTCCACGGCATGGGAGATATCGGTCAGCCTGCCACCGGGGCACGCGGCGGCGATGCCGGCATCCAACGCCGTCCGGCAGGCCACCGACAGCCGGCTGTCACCCTCGGCCACACTCCCGATGTGCACCGTCACCGCAGCATCGCCGTGCCAGCCATGAAGAATCGCGCCGCAATCCAGAGACAGCAGATCACCCTCGGCGAGTACCTGCTCGCGGCTCGGAATCCCGTGTACCACCTGCTCGTTCACCGAGCTGCAGATCGACGCCGGGAACCCGTGGTAGCCCTTGAAGGACGGCACCGCCCCAGCGTCCCGGATTGACTGCTCAGCAAGCTCGTCCAATTCTCCGGTGCTTACCCCCGCTTTGGCACTGGCCGAAAGCTTCCGCAACGTCCGGGCCACCACCGCTCCGGCAGCGCGCATGGCCTCGATCTCGCCGGGCGACTTGAGCTCGATGCTGGTTCTACCCCGTAACCGCCGCACCACAGCGCGCACCCCGCCCCCGGTCATCGCGTGTGTCACGCTCTGGTTCGCAACGCGTCCAGCGCCCGGGCCGTCACATCCGGCACCGAACCGACCGCCGGCACGGTGACCAACCGATCAGCGTAGAACTCCAGCAGCGGCGCGGTCTCGTCCCGGTAGAGCTGCTGGCGGTGCCGGATCACGTCCTCGGTGTCGTCATCGCGGCCACGAGCCAGCAAGCGCCCCACCACCTCGTCCTCAGGCGCATCGAGCTCCACCACCGTGTCGATCTCGCACTCCCGGGCGCACAACAGATCGTCCAGCGCCTGCGCCTGGGCGACCGTGCGAGGAAATCCGTCGAGGAGGAAACCGGTCCGGCAGACGTCATCGGTAAGCCGCACCGCCACCATCGCGTTGGTGACCTCATCAGGCACCAATGCGCCGGAAGCCAGGTACTTCTGGACCTGCCGACCAAGCTCCGTTTCACCGCCAACATGCGCCCGGAACAGATCGCCAGTCGAGATGTGCACCACGCCAAGCTCGGCACTCAGTACCGCGGCCTGGGTACCCTTGCCCGCCCCCGGCGGACCGATGATGACGATTCGCACTACCGCAGGAACCCTTCGTAGTTGCGCTGCATGAGCTGGCTTTCAATCTGCTTCACGGTGTCCAGCCCGACTCCCACCATAATCAACACCGCAGTACCACCGAAGGGGAAGTTCTGGTTCTGCCCGTTACCGGTCAGGTCGAGGAACAGGTTGGGCAGCACGGCCACAATGCCCAGATACAGCGAGCCGGGCAGGGTGATGCGGCTGAGCACGAAACTCAGGTACTCGGCGGTCGGGCGTCCAGGCCGGATGCCGGGGATGAATCCGCCGAACTTCTTCATCTCCTCGGCACGCTCTTCCGGGTTGAACGTGATCGCGACATAGAAGTAGGTGAAGAAGATGATCATCAAGAAGTACAGCGCGATGTGCACCCAGCTCGATTGGTCGACCAGGTATCGAGTGATGAACGTCTGCCACCACCCCGGTTGACCGCTCGAGGAGCTGGTCAGCCGCGCGATGAGATCGGGCAGGTAGAGCAGCGACGAGGCGAAGATGACCGGGATGACACCGGCCTGGTTCACCTTCAGCGGCAGGTAGGTGGAGGTGCCACCATACATCCGGCGCCCGATCACCCGTTTGGCATACTGCACCGGGATCCGGCGTTGGCCCTGCTCGACGAACACCACGCTGGCGATGATGGCCAGGCCGAACACGCAGACGAGGAAGAAGATCAGGGCACCCTGCGAGTCCAGGATATTCTTGCCTTCAGCAGGGATCCGTGCGGCGATCGAGGTGAAGATCAGCAGTGACATCCCATTACCGATGCCCCGTTCGGTGATCAGCTCGCCCAGCCACATGATCACTCCGGTACCTGCCGTCATCACGACGACGATGACCACCAGGTTGAAGACCGACTGATCCGGGATCGGTGGGAGCGGACAGCCGGAGAACAGCTGACCCCGCACTGCCAAGGCAATGATGCCGGTGGACTGCAGGACGGCGAGCGCGATCGTCAGATATCGGGTGTACTGCGTGAGCTTGTTCTGACCGGATTGACCCTCTTTCTTCAGCACTTCGAAGCGAGGGATCACTACCGTGAGCAGCTGAACGATGATGCTCGCGGTGATGTAGGGCATGATCCCCAACGCGAACACCGACAACTTCAGCAATGCCCCACCGCTGAACAGATTGATCAGCGAGTAGACGTTCTGGTTGTCACCCTTCGACACCCGCTCCAGGCACTGATTGATATTGACATAGGAGACACCGGGCGAAGGCAATGTGGCACCGAACCGGTAGATCACCACCATGCCGAGAGTGAATAAGATCTTGCGGCGCAGATCCGGCGTCGCAAGAGCCGAGCGGAAGGCGCCGAGCACTCCTACCTCCTGGGCACGGCCTTGGTGAGGCCGTCGATCGTGGACCGGCGGTCGCAAGGCCGGGGGCGGCGACCGAGCGGTGCAAGGGAACCTGACGGCGGATGCCAGCCGGCTCGCCTACGCACTCTGGGCCGACTGTAACAGCCACGGCCGGGCTCCTCACACGAGAGCCCGCAGGTGCGCCAGAGCCGCGCCTACAGCTCCGTGCTGCTGCCACCCGCCGCAGCGATCTTCTCCCTCGCGGAACCGGAGAACGCCTGGGCGCTGACCTGCAGCGCCACCCCCGCGATGTCGCCGTCGCCGAGCACCTTCACCGGCAGCCCCTTGCGCACCGCGCCGGCAGCCACCAGCTCCTCGGGCCCCACCGGCCCGCCGGCCGGGAACAGTCGCGCCAGGTCGCCGACGTTGACGACCTGATACTCGGTGCGGAACCGGTTCCGGAAACCCTTGAGCTTGGGCAGCCGCATGTGGATCGGCATCTGCCCACCCTCGAATGCAGCCGGCACATTCTTCCGGGCTTTGGTTCCCTTGGTACCGCGACCCGCGGTCTTGCCCTTGGAACCCTCGCCGCGACCGACCCGTGTCTTGGCCGTCTTCGCGCCGGGAGCCGGACGTAGGTGGTGGAGTTTGATAGTCATTTCGCCGTCACCTCGCTCGGAACCTCCTCGACCGTCACGAGGTGACGGACAGTGGCGATCATGCCACGGACCTGGGAGTTGTCCTGCTTGACCACCGAGTGCCGGATCCTGCGCAGTCCCAGCGACCGCAGCGTCTCACGCTGGTTACGCAGGCTGCCGATGGTGCCCCGGATCTGCGTGATCCTCAGTGCTGACGGTTGAACCGTCGAATGTGAGTCGGCCATCTCACGTCCCCTGCCCGGCCGCGCGGGCCCGCAACATGCCGGCGGGGGCCACGTCCTCCAGCGGCAGCCCGCGACGCGCGGCCACCTCCTCGGGCCGTTGCAATCCCTTCAGGGCCGCGACCGTGGCGTGCACGATGTTGATCGCGTTATCACTGCCCAGCGACTTGGAGAGCACATCATGCACACCTGCGCACTCCAACACTGCGCGCACCGGCCCGCCTGCGATGACTCCGGTACCGGGAGAGGCAGGGCGGAGCAGCACGACGCCGGCCGCAGCTTCGCCGGTGATCGGGTGCGGGATGGTGCTGGCGATACGAGGCACCCGGAAGAAGCTCTTCTTCGCCTCCTCCACGCCCTTCTGGATCGCCGCCGGCACCTCCTTGGCCTTCCCGTAACCGACGCCGACCATCCCGTCACCGTCGCCCACGACGACCAGGGCGGTGAAGCTGAACCGCCGGCCACCCTTGACGACCTTGGCCACCCGGTTGATCGCGACGACTCGTTCGAGGTGCGGGCTCTTCTCCTGCTGGGGCGGCCCGCCACGGCCGCCGTCGCGGCGGTCCCGACGATCGCTGCGTTCGCCTCCGCCTTGGCCGTCCCGCCGCATGCGTCCAGGCATCAGGCGTTCCTTCCCTTGCTCGCGTACCGCTGTTGCACTGTGTTGTTCATCAGTCGTTGGTCATCGGTCTGTGTTATTCATCATTATTCATCAGTCAGAATTCCAGGCCGGCTTCGCGGGCGGCGTCGGCCAGCGCCGCGATCCGACCGTGGTAGGCGTAGCCGCCGCGGTCGAAAACCACAGCGCCGACGCCGATCGCTTTCGCCCGTGCGGCGATCAACTCACCGACCCGCACGGCTCTGGCCTTCTTGTCACCGTCCATGGCGCGAACGTCAGGCTCGATGCTGGACGCCGCTGCGAGGGTGTGGCCGGCCAGGTCGTCCACGAGCTGGACGGCGATGTGCCGAGACGAGCGGTTGACTACCAGGCGGGGCCGCTGTGGGGAACCGCTGAGCTTCTTGCGCAGCCGGAAGTGCCGCCGTGCCCGGGCCAGCCGGCGCCGAGTCGAGATGTCTTTGCCAACCAGCGGACGCTTTACGCTGGTTGCCGACGGCTGAGCCGTCGCTGCTGCCTCAGCCATGATCACTTACCTGTCTTCCCGACCTTGCGGCGGACCGTCTCGCCCGCATAGCGCACGCCCTTGCCTTTGTAGGGATCAGGGCGTCGCAACTTACGGATGGTCGCCGCGATCTCACCGACCGTCTGCTTGTCGATGCCGGACACGGAGAACCGCGTCGGGCTCTCCACCGCGAAGCGGATGCCCTCGGGCGCCTTCACCGGCACCGGGTGGCTATAGCCCAGCGAGAACTCCAGATCCGAGCCCTTGGCCACCACCCGGTAGCCAACCCCGTGGATTTCCATCCGCTTCTCGTAGCCCTGACTGACCCCGAGAACCATGTTGTTCACCAGAGTCCGGGACAGCCCGTGCAGCGCCTTGCTGCGCCGTTCATCGTCGGGCCGCTGAACCAGCAGGGTACCGTCCTGTTCCTGCTGCACGGTGATCGGTTCGGGCACAGTGTGGGACAAGGTGCCCTTGGGACCCTTCACCCGCACGGTACGCCCATCGATGGCCACCTCGACACCGGCGGGCACAGTGATCGGTTGCTTTCCGATGCGCGACATCTCGTCTGCTCCCCTCTCACCAGACGAAGGCGAGGACTTCCCCGCCTACGCC
>CAXUFG010000293.1:0-700 GCA_964250265.1 uncultured Pseudonocardiaceae bacterium
GTGGCGATGTCATCAGTGTCAAGGGTGGCCCGACCATCACCACCGTCCGCCCGGGCCCCTGATACCTTCAACGGCCCACTGTGGAGAAGATGTCGCGTACGGGGCATGGACATCGACTTGACGTCCTAGACATCAAGGTATTGGGCGACTAGGTCAACAGCGCTGGTCGCGGCGTAGGTGCTGAGCTAATGGCAGAAAACGGTTCAGTCACGACGCACGAGTTGGCGCCGATGCTCGTATGCGGGACCGGTGACCTATCTCGATTGTGAGCAACTTCACGTGCAGCGGTCCGAGCTCATCGGAATTCAGTGGATGGGACCGGCAGGCGACTAATGCCAATGTTTCGGCGTCGATGTTGAATTTCCTGCAACTAGGTAGCTGTCCCTCGTGGGTTTCTTCGCAATCCTCTGATCGGCTTCTGGACCTTCTCCGTTAACTTCTGAGCGGCATCGTCACCTACGCCAAGTCGGTGTGAGAGGCGCGGCCAGTCGCCGCCGGCATCGACTCGGTGCGACCGCGCGGTCCCGGACAAGGAGGTGATGCCGACCAGACCGTGACCGGGAGTTTCCGGCTCCTGGCCAACGGCCCGGCAAGCCCACTTGCAAGACGCCGGTAATGCCTGACCCGCATACCCACCGGCGTGTGCTCGGACACACGTCCGCGCACTCCTGCGTTGCAAAGGATACAACTGTGCGAAAGC
>CAXUFG010000293.1:748-5308 GCA_964250265.1 uncultured Pseudonocardiaceae bacterium
CCGGAGTCGGCTCGGACACCACCCAGTTCGTGCTGAACGATTATGCGAACGGCAACCCGGCGATCCCGTTCGGGGGCATCCCGAAGCTCGGGTCCTGGGACGCGACACCGCTCGGTTCCACAATCAACACCAAGAACGGCACGGACTGCTCTTTCCTCCGGCCGGCCGGCTCCACCGCTGGTGTCCAGGCACTGATCGATGCGCGGAACAAGTCGGCATCGACAGGCGCGCGGCCCTGCGTGGACTTCGCCCGCTCCTCGGACGATGCGGCGAAGTTCCAACCGGGCACCGGCCTGATCTACGTGCCGTTCGCCAAGGACGGCGTCACCTATGTGACGCGTAAGGACACCGGCACTATCCCCAGCAGCCTCACGCCCGCGCAGCTCAAGGCGATCTATGAGTGCACGGCGTCGGGGACGATTTCGAACCCGCCAAGGATCCTGCCGCTGCTTCCGCAGTCCGGATCCGGCACCCGTTCGTTCTTCCTCAAGTCGATCGGCGTCACCACACCGGGCCCGTGCGTGTCGGACCGTGACCCCACCGACCCCACCAAGGGGCTGATCGAGAACCAGGCCAATCTCCTGAACGACGCCCGCCAGCTCGTCCCGCATTCGATCGGGCAGTTTAACTGCCAGTTCTCCGGTAACTGCAGTGACGCCACCGGAAACACCCGATTGAACCGGATCAACGGCATCTCCCCGATCATCGAAGACCCGGCGTTCCCCTTCCTGCGGGTGCTCTTCAACGTCATCCCCTCCCAGTTCGCCACGCAGCCCGACGCGTCGGGGACAGCTGCTGGAACCGACCCCGACTATGGTCCGATCTTTGTCGGTAACCAGTCAACCATCTGCACGAACCCGAACGTCATCAGGCACAGCGGCTTTGCCCCCCTGTCCAAGCCGGAATCCCTCCTTCCCGCGGGCAATACAGGCTGTGGCGATGTCATCAGTGTCAAGGGTGGCCCGACCATCACCACCGTCCGCCCGGGTCTCTGATCTCTGAATCCCTCCAAAAGAGAGTGAACACTCGTGCACATAAAAACGTTTTTCCCTCGGATTGCGGCGGGGGCTACCGTCCTTGCCGTGGCCGGTGCCGGGCTGCTGGTCAGCGAGACGGCGAATGCTCAGACGCCGCAGCCGCCACCGTCTGGCCCTATCACGTTCACCCCGGCCACCGGTAATGACACCACCATTGTCAATGGCCTCACCTCGGGACCCTGCGATGTGCCCGGGGCCAACTCCTATGTCGTGTTTGTGACCGGTCCCGGTGCTTTTGCCCCCAGCCCTCCGAGTCGGCCTGATGGGCCCACGTTCAGGGGCATTACCACCTCAGGGTTCTCCACGACCCAGCCGGTCGCCTTTAGCGCCCGGATCAGCTTCCGCGACATCGCCCTGGAGCTCGGTTCGACGGTCCAGCCAGGCGACTATGTGGTCACCCTCCAGTGTATTGACGACTTCGAGGGCACCATCTTCCAGACCTACCGGTCGACGATCACCTTCGTCAACAACAACCCGGGCCAACCATCGACGATGTACACGACCTCCGGCCCGTCGCCGAGCCCAAGCCCGTCGCCGAGCCCGAGCCCAAGCCCGAGCCCAAGCCCGTCGCCGACCCCGACGGTGACGCCAACCCCGACGCCGCCCCCGACGGTGACGCCAACGAAGACCAATCTCAATGTGATCCACATTGACTTCGGGATCAACTTGGTAATCGCCTTCGTGGATGTGGCGCCCAGCAACGCGACCGGAACCGTCGTGCTTAAGGACGGGAACAAGATCATCGCTGGCCCGCAGGCTGTGACCGGCGGCCGTGCCTTCTTCATCCAGCGGTTGCCAGCGGGCTCGCACTCACTGACTGCGGTATTCACCCCCAGGCCTGGGACAGCCTTCGGGCCGTCAACGTCGAACACGGTGACGTTCAGGTTCTAGAGCGGTTGCTGCCCTTGGTTGATCCACATCCAGGGACAGCAACTCAGCCCAGTCAATCCATGGCGACAGCAGGTCTAACCGCCATCTGAGCAATATGCGTGAGCGGGGATCGGTGATTCTCACCGGTTCCCGCTCACGGCTTGCGAGGGAATTCCATGAATCCACTGTCCCGCCTCGCCGCTTGGGTCACGGTCGCGGTGGGGGTGCTGATATCGGTAGCCCCTGTGTCTGGTAATGCGGACCCGAGCGGCGGGGTGATCGTCATCCTGGGTTTCGGCAATGACCTCGTTGCGTTTCCGGTGGTCGTGGTCGCCCTCGCCCTGGTCCTTGTCGTGGCGGCGAACCGGATTCAGAAGCGGCGTTGCTCGTGACCACCCGATGGCAGGCTCTGGCGGGCGGATTCCGGCGCGAGTCCCTGGCGAGCTCTCACCAGCGGCTCGGGGTCGGTCGCACCGCACGCCGGGGCACCGCCGCCTCCATGGAGGATGGCGATCGGGTGGACGAGCGGTCGCCGCAACCCATTCAGCGATCTCAGCAACCGCTGCCACGCCACGCACTCCAATACCGGCTGGCTAGCCAGGTACTGGCCATCGCCGCGGTGCTATCGCTGTCCTTCCTCATCGAGCTGACCTTGCTGGGCGGCCTGCGTCACGACCTGGACCAAGCCGAGAAGTACGCCGAGCTTCGCCAACAACTGGCCGACGGGACGGCGCCAGTGGCGCCCGTCGACGCAGCGAACCGACCGTTGGCGGCTGGAACCCCGGTTGCGATCATCGAGATCCCCAGACTTCGGCTCAACGAGGTCGTAGTGGAAGGCACCTCGTCACGCACCCTGAGATCCGGGCCGGGGCACCGCCGCGACACGGTGCTGCCCGGGCAGGTCGGCACCAGCGTGATCCTCGGTCGGCTAGCCGCCTACAAAGGACCGTTCGGTTCGCTCGACGAGCTGCGCCCGGGAGACGAGGTCGTCGCCACCACCGGGCAGGGCCGGCATTCCTTCAGGGTGATCGGTGTGCGCCGCGCTGGCAATCCGCTGCCACGGGCGCTGTCGGCCGGTCAGGGTCGGTTGACCTTGACCACCGCCGACGGTGCGAAATACCGGCCGACTGACGTGTTGCGGGTGGATGCGCAGCTAACCAGCCCGGCCCAGTCCACCCCGGCGCAGCTACCACCAAGGTCGTTGCCAGCCAACGAGGCGATCGGGGCCGGCGACGACTCGGCGTTGGTCTGGGTGGTGCTGTGGTCGGCCGCTCTGGTCGCCGCGGGAGTGGGCACGGTGTGGGTGCGTTACCGGACCGGGCTGTGGCAGGCGTGGATCATCGGCGTGCCAGTGCTGGTGACACTCGGCTTGAATCTGCTCGACGACTTCGCAGCATTGCTGCCGAACCTGCTATGAGATCAGTGATTGCGCTGATCCGGAAAATCCCAGCGGACGCCGCGGAAACCCGGAGCGCCACCTCGCATCTCACCAGCCCGGGCAACGCTGGGAAGCCCTCAATTGCTCGATCGAGGACGCACCGCCTGCGCCCTTTCCGTGCAAGTGGTGCAGCGTACGCCGGCCGACACGTTGGTTTGGCCGCGATCTCCGCACCGACTCGGTGGGCCCACGCGCGTGGTCCCGGAGAGAGAGGTGACGCCGATCAGGCCGTGACCCGGGAGTCTCGGCTCCTGGCTAACGGCCCATCCAGCTCCCTTGCAAGACGCCGGTAATGCCTGACCCGCATACCCACCGGCGTGCGCCCGGACACAAGTCCGATGCACCCTGCGTTGCAAAGGATACCTGCTGTGGTTAAGAAAAACCTGATAATGTCTGCGGGCGAGTGCTCTGCGCCCCTGACATTATGGTCTCGACGGCTTTCGCCGATCCTCCGGTGGAACGCACAAGACACTTGCGGGACTCCCCTGGAACGGAATCTAGGCCGCCGTAAACGATTATGCGAACGGCGACCCGGCCATCCCGTTCTAGGGACCGCTTCCCGTCGCCCGGTCTCTGATCTGACCTCCTGATCCCTTCAAGAAGAGAGTGATAACACTCGTGCGAACAAAGACATTTCTTCTTCGGGTTGCGGCTGGGGTTACCGTCCTTGCCGTGGCCGGTGCCGGGCTGCTGGTCAGCGAGGCGGCGGCTGATACGCCGCCGGCGCCGTCTGGCACCATTGCGTTCGATCCGACCACTGGTAATGACACCACCATTGTCAATGGCCTCACCTCGGGACCCTGTGATGTGCCCGGGGCCAACTCCTATGTCGTGTTTGTGACCGGTCCCGGTGCCTTTGCCCCCAGCCCTCCGAGTCGGCCTGATGGGCCCACGTTCAGGGGCATTACCACCTCAGGGTTCTCCACGACCCAGCCGGTCGCCTTTAGCGCCCGGATCAGCTTCCGCGACATCGCCCTGGAGCTCGGTTCGACGGTCCAGCCAGGCGACTATGTGGTCACCCTCCAGTGTATTGACGACTTCGAGGGCACCATCTTCCAGACCTACCGGTCGACGATCACCTTCGCCGACAACAACCCGGGCCAACCATCGACGAAATACACAACCTCCGGTCCGTCTCCGTCGCCGAGCTCGAGTCCGTCGGTGAGTCCGTCTCCGTCGGTGAGTCCGTCTCCGTCGGTGAGTCCGTCTCCGTCG
>CAXUFG010000294.1:0-5288 GCA_964250265.1 uncultured Pseudonocardiaceae bacterium
CCCGTGGGGTGTACTCGACCATGTACACCCAGCGTCCCTGGTCGATGCGCCAGTACGCCGGGTACGGCACCGCTGCCGAGTCCAACGCCCGCTACCACCAGCTGCTGAGTGCCGGGCAGAGCGGCCTGTCAGTGGCCTTCGACCTACCCACGCAGATGGGATACGACTCCGACGAGGCGATCGCGCGGGGGGAGGTCGGCAGGGTCGGAGTGGCCATCGACTCGATCGAGGACATGCGGAGGTTGTTCGACGGGATCCCGCTGGATGAGGTCTCGACCTCGATGACGATCAACGCGCCGGCGGGCGTGTTGTTATTGCTGTACCAACTGGTGGGCGAGGAGCACGGGGTGCCGGGCACGAAGCTGACCGGTACGGTCCAGAACGACGTGCTCAAGGAGTACATCGCGCGGGGCACCTACATTTACCCACCAGCGTATTCTCTTCGGCTTACCTCGGACATCTTCGCCTATTGCCAGGCGGAGATCCCGCGCTGGAACACCATTTCGATTTCCGGGTATCACATGGCCGAGGCCGGCGCGAATCCGGTGCAGGAAATTGCCTTCACCCTGGCCAACGGAGTGCAGTATGTGCAGGCGGCGCTGGATGCCGGGATGATCGTCGACGAGTTTGCGCCGCGGTTGTCGTTCTTCTTCGTCACCCGCACCACGTTGCTGGAGGAGGTCGCGAAATTCCGGGCCGCCCGGCGGATGTGGGCTCGCCTGATGGTGGAGCGCTTTGGTGCGCGGAATCCGAAGTCGCTGATGCTACGATTCCACGCCCAGACCGCCGGAGTGCAGCTGACCGCCCAGCAGCCCGAGGTCAACCTGATTCGGGTCACCGCGCAGGCGATCGCCGCGATCTTCGGTGGGGCGCAATCGTTGCACACCAATGCCTACGACGAGGCGATCGGGCTGCCCACTGAGAAGGCCGCCCGGCTGGCCCTGCGAACCCAGCAGGTACTGGCGCACGAGACCGACCTGACCGCCACGGTGGACCCCTTCGCCGGCTCCTACGCGGTGGAGTCGATGACCGACGAGATCGAGGCCGCCGCGGTCGCCTTGATCGAGAAGGTGGACGAGTTGGGCGGCGCGGCGCACGCCATCGAGGTGGGATTTCAGAAATCCGAGATCGAGCGGACCGCGTACCAGACCGCTGTGGAGATCGATTCCGGTGACCGGGTGGTGGTCGGGCTCAACCGCTACCGGCAGGACGTCGAGGATCCTTACCAGCCGTTGCGGGTAGACCCGGCGATCGAGGACAGCGCGCGGGAGCGCCTCGCCGGGCTACGCTCGTCGCGATCGGCCGCCGAGGTCGAGCGTGCCCTGGATGAGCTGCGACGCGCCGCCAAGGACGTCGGCACCAACGTGCTCTATCCGATGAAGCGGGCACTGACCGCCCGCGCCACCGTGGGCGAGGTGTGCCACGCGTTGCGAGACGTGTGGGGTACCTATGTGCCATCAGAGACCTTCTGAAGCAAGCTGGGATCCGGTTGTTATCGATGCCGCTGGTGTTGAGCACGGCGCTCTTGCGCAATCGCTCATTGAAGAAGACCAATGCGCGTTCTCCCATCGTGTCAATCTCTTTGAGATATGGCTGCACCATGGCGTCTACACCCTCACGATGCAGCATGGGTACATGCTCGATGGCCTCAGCCCACTCAGCGGGGAGGTAACGCGCCGTATTCCGAGCACTTGCGGAGACGACCGGCTTCACCACGATCTCACCTTCGGGTAGATCCAGTGGATCTCCCGGTCTGAGATATGCGGTGCGGGCAACAGGTAGCCCGGCGTTGTCCAGATCACGGAGATAACGCTTGTTCAGGTTCCAGCGGACCCATTCGTGATCATCATCCCATTCCAACGCTTCCGCACGCATGCCTGATTCGTGAATTGCGTCGATCAAGAGCGGCGTGTCGACGTCATCGTCGCCTGCTACCTTCGAGGTGACGAGTGCCACACGGTACACAGCGTTGATGCTAGACGTGCTCTCCCGGACCGATTGACAATGCTTGATCCTGTATCGAGGCGGCAGCGCAGGCCTCGGTCGGGCAGAATCATAGGGTGAGTACACCGGCAGCCACCCCCGCCGTCGTGGAGCGGTGCGCGGTCGGAGCGTCATGGGCGCTGCGCGAGGTCGCCGAGGCATTGGATGTGACGATCAAGTTGATCGGAACGCCTGCCGAAGAATCTGGTGGGGGTAACGTGCTGCTCCAGCGGGGGGTGTCGACGACGTGACGATGGCAGTGGTCGCCCATGACGCCCAGCGCGGTGCCCCGCAGATCCTCGACCTCGTGATCAACCCCCTTGCTCCCGAGCTCAACAGCAGAGCTGTCCGGGCCTTACGGAGCAACTCTGCTGTTGAGCTCGGGAGGCAGAGCGCATCCTGTTCCGTTCAAGGGTCCACCGGACATGGCCTCATCGGCACTGAGTTGCGGCGAGCGTCCGCCGCCGGAGGTGTTGTGTGACACTGCTGCAACCCAGTCCGCTCTCCCCAGCCGTAGCGCCGCTAGATATCGCGGCTGGCCGGGGCCCGTCCTGGTTGGATGGGTGGCTGACGAGCCACGGCACAGAGCTGGTCGCCTGGCGCCGGCACCTCCACGCTCACCCGGAGCTCGCCTATTCCGAGCACCTCACCACCGCGCTGATCGCCGATCGTCTCACCAGCGTCGGCCTGACACCCACGCTGCTGCCCCGTGGTACCGGTCTGATCTGCGACATTGGCACCGGTTCTCGGTGTATGGCGCTGCGCGCCGACATCGATGCGCTATCCCTCTCGGAGGCCACCGGACTGCCCTTCGCCTCGGGCGTGGACGGTGTGATGCACGCCTGCGGGCATGATGCACACGCCGCGATTCTGCTTGGCGCCGCGCTCGCTCTGGCGTCGGCCCCGGCGTTGCCCGGCCGGATACGGGTGATCTTCCAGCCGGCCGAGGAAGTGATGCCCGGTGGCGCCCTGGATGTGCTCGCCGCGGGCGTTCTGTCCGGTGTCGACCGGATCTTCGCACTGCACTGCGCGCCCCGATTGCGCGTAGGGCAGGTGGGTACTCTGGTCGGGCCGCTCACCTCGGCTTCCGACCTGCTGGAGCTGCGGCTGTCCTCGCCTGGTGGGCACACCTCGCGCCCGCACCTCACCGCCGACCTGGTGCACGCGCTCGGCACCGTGATCACCGGGCTGCCTTCACTGCTGTCCCGGCGGGTCGACGCGCGCTCGGGCACCGTGCTGGTGTGGGGTGCGGTGCAGGCGGGCCAGGCCGCCAACGTGGTTCCCCAGGAAGGGCTGGTTCGCGGCGTCCTCCGCACGGGTGACCGGAGGATCTGGGCCGATCTGGAGCCGCTGGTCCGTGAGCTGGTTACCGCGTTGCTCGCGCCCACCGGGGTGGGTTTTGACTTACGGCATGTCCGCGGCGTGCCGCCGGTGGTCAACGAGCGGTCCAGCACCGAGCTGTTGGGTGAGGCCATCGTTGCGGCGCTGGGCGGGGACGCCCTCGCTGGTACTGAGCAGTCTGCGGGCGGCGAGGATTTCGGGTGGTACCTCGAGCGGGTGCCCGGATCCATGTGCCGCCTGGGCGTCTGGTCGGGCGAGGGCCCCCAACACGACCTCCACCAACCCACCTTTGACCTCGACGAGCGCGCCCTGCCCCTCGGCGTGCGCACCATGGTGCACACCGCCCTGGCCGCCCTCTCCTAACCGGTTGGAGAGCAGGGTCAGGGGCCTATGCCGGCGCAGGGGCGAATTCGCAGCTCGGCGACGTAGTCTTCGGGAGCGCCGGCCGCCTCGGCGGCGTCGGCGATGACGCCGAGGTAACGCGCCGAGGGCAGGCCGCCCTCGTAGGCGTCCAGCACGTAGAGCCAGGCGAGCGCCGAGCCGTCCAGGGTGTGTATACGCAACCGCAGCTTCTTGTGCAGGCCGAAATCCCCGCCCTCCCACCGGTCAAGTAGCTTTTCGTCCTCGGTGGTTACGTCGTAGATCACGACGAATACCTGGGAGATGGGGTCCTCGACGACGGTGGCCAGCGCCCCTTCCCAGAGGAGGTCTTCCCCACCGAAGGTCAGGCGCCACCCGATCAGCCATCCGGTCATCGCCATCGGGGAGTGCGGCGCGCGCTGCATCATCTGTGCGGGATCCATGTTGGACCCGTAGGCGGCGTAGAGCGGCACGCGCGATAGCGTAGCCGCCGCACGATGTGTTCCGACGTTCCCGCCACCGCCGTCGGCTACGCCCTGTTCAAGAGCGCGTACTGAGCGTGTTGCCCTCAAGCAACCTCAGGCGTGTCCACACGTCTTTATCGGTAGAGAGCTGGCATGAGGAGGTTGCGAATGCGGATCGTTACTTGCGGGCTGATCGCAGCTGCAGCTCTGCTGGGTCCGGTTCCGATGGCGATGGCCGACGCACCGATCAGCCCTGCCAACGCGGACAGTCAAGCTGTGCCGCAGACCGAGGTGAGCATGCTGGCGGTGTCGCTCACGGTGGGCGGCGCGGTCGCCACGGCTGGATCCGGAATGGCGCTGGTGCTGGCTCGACGCCGGGCCCTCAGCCGTCCACCCACCCAAGCGTCCGGGTAACCGCCTTGCGCCACTGGGCGTAGAGTTCCTCGCGCCGCTGCGGATCCATTGTCGGGTTCCACTGCCGGTCGACCGCCCAGTTGTCCCGGATCTCGTTCTCGCCGGACCAGAACCGCACAGCGAGGCCGGCGGCGTAGGCCGCGCCCAACGCAGTGGTTTCGCTGATCACCGGGCTGATCACCGGGACACCCAGAATGTCCGCCTGGAACTGCATGAGCAGCTCGTTGCTCACCATCCCGCCGTCCACCTTGAGTGAGGTCAGTTCGGCCCCACCGCAGTCGGCGTTCATCGCGTCGAGTACTTCACGGGTCTGGAATGCAGTCGCTTCCAACACGGCCCTGGCCAGGTGCCCCCGATTGACGTAGCGGGTCAGGCCGACGATGGCGCCGCGCGCGTCGGAGCGCCAGTGCGGGGCGAACAAGCCAGAGAAGGCGGGGACGAAATAGGCGCCACCGTTGTCCTCGACGGTCCCCGCGAGCTGCTCGATCTCTGCGGCTGAGGAGATCATGCCCAGGTTGTCCCGCAGCCACTGCACCAGCGACCCGGTGACGGCGATCGATCCCTCCAACGCATACACCGGATCCTGCGAGCCGAGCCGGTAGCAGACCGTGGTGAGCAAGCCATGGCGACTGGGGACCATCTCGGTGCCGGTGTTGAGCAGCATGAAGTTTCCGGTGCCGTAGGTGTTCTTGGCCTCCCCGACGGACAGGCAGGCCTGCCCGAAGG
>CAXUFG010000295.1:0-4680 GCA_964250265.1 uncultured Pseudonocardiaceae bacterium
GTCTCCATGTCGGGGTGGAGCGGCGGGAGCTAGGGTTGGAGGGGGCCGTGGTGGAGGAGGGCGCGGAATTCGGCGGCGGGGAGCGCGCGGGAGAACAACCAACCCTGGTATGCGTCCACTCCGAGGCCCCGCAGTACCCGGAACTGGTCCACTGTCTCGACACCCTCGGCGACGCAGACGCGACCCATCGCGTGAGCCATGTCGACCACCGCACGGACCACCGCGAAATCCGACGGGTCGGCGCCCACCCCCGAGACGAATTGGCGGTCGAGCTTGACGATCTGCGCCGGCAGGTCCTTGAGCCGGGCGAGCGATGAGTATCCGGTGCCGAAGTCGTCCACCGCGAAGCGTGCTCCTCGCTCAACCAGCTCAGCCATCGCCTGCCGGGTCGTCTCGGACAGGTCGATCAGCGTGGTCTCCACCAGTTCCAGCACCAGTTGCTCCCACGGCAGGCCGCTGCCGGCCACCGCGTTGGCGACGGTGGCGAGGAAGTCGGATTCGCCGGGATCGGCGAGGTTGACCGCGACGGCGACCGGGCGCCCATCCCACGAGACCCAATCACGGGCCTCACGTAGCGCGGTACGCAACACCCACCGGTCCAGTTCTCGCATCAGGCCGCCCTGCTCGGCCACCGGCAGGAACACACCAGGGCTGAGCATCCCGCGCTCGGGGTGCGGCCAGCGGATCAGCGCCTCCGCCGACAGGATCACTCCGGCGGAATTGACCACCGGCTGGTAGTTCAGCTGCAGTTCGTCGCGGGCGAGCGCCTCGCGAAGCTCGCACTCCAGCTCGACCTGCCGATCGGCGGATGCGATCAATGCCGCGTTGGCCATCGCGAAATGCCCGGTGCCGGTCCGTTTGGCCTCGAACATGGCCGCGTCGGCGAAGCGCATCAGGTCCTGGGCGCCCTTGGTCGAGGCATCTGGCATCGCCACACCGACGGCCGCCGACACCCGGATCACCTGGCCGCGCAGCGGGATCGCGGTGCGGAGCAACGCGGAGACCGTAGCGGTCAAGGAACCGATACCGCCCTGGGCGGTGACGTTGGAGCAAATCACCACGAAGACGTCGCCGGAGAGCCGGCCAGCGGTGCAGCCGGCGGGCAACCCATCCTGCAGCAACCGCGCCAGGGCGACCAGCAGCTCGTCGCCGGCATCATGACCAAGCGCGTCGTTGACGCGCTTGAAGTTGTCGATATCGCAGAACAGCACCGCGACGTCGGCCCCGCCGTAACACAGCAACTCGGTGAGGGTGTCCTTGATCGCCGCCCGATTGGGCAGACCGGTGAGCTCGTCATGGGTCGCCCGGTAGGTGAGGGCCTTGGCCACCCGGCGTCGCTCGGTGATGTCGGTGAAGATCACCAGAAGGAAGCGCTGGCCGTCGTCTTGCACCGAAGCCGAGACGTGCAGTTCGCAGAACACCGGGTCACCGTCGGCCCGCAGCAGCATCCGCTGCGGCACCGTGTAGCTCTCGGATCTAGCGCTGGGATGGGTACGCAGCCGGCTGGCTGGCTCATCAGGATGGGTGAGCGCCTCGGAGCTCATTCCCCGGAGGGTCTCCAGGTCATAACCCAGCAGCTTGCACAGCGCTTCGTTGGCGTCGACGAGCCGATCGTTGTCGTCGAAGATCCCGATGCCCACCGGGGTGATCGCCACCAGGTCCGCAAAACGCTGGCTGGAGCGCATCATCCGGGTCTCGGCGGCCCGCTGCTCGGTGACGTCCTGCACGGTGCCGACCAGTCGGGAACCGCCGGTGGCATCGGCGATAGCCGCGCCGTGGCAGCGGAAAGTGCGTGCTACCCCGTCCGGTCGTAGCACCCGGTGCTCGCAACTCACCGGCCGCTGGTCACAGACCAGCTGGCGCCACATCCCGTCCACCCACTCCCGGTCATCGGGATGCACCAGGGACAGGAAAGTCTGGTACGTCGTATGCCGCGCGGGGACTCCGTAAAGCTCCTGCATCACATCCGACCAGACCAGCCGGTCGCAACCCGGATCCCACTCCCAGGTGCCGATCCGGGCCACCCGCTGCGCCTGCGTCAGCCTGTGCTGCTCCGCGCGCAGCGCGCGCTCCAACGCTCGTTCCTGGCTGACCTCCTGCACGGTGCCCACCAGCCGCAACGGCTCCCCACTGGCCGAGCGCTCGGCCTGCACGCGGCATATGTAATGCGTCTCACCGCGCTCGGGCAGCCCACGAAACTCCGCCTCCACTATGCCCGCACCGGGGTCGGCGACCAGGTCGTGCACCTGCTGGAACAGATCAGGCAGATCCTCGGGGTGGATGTGCCTGAACGGGTCGGCGTCAGCGCAGCGACCACCGAACAGCTCCGCCAGAGCGGGACTATAGATAATCTTGTTAGTGGGCCAGTCCCAGGTGAAACTGCCGACCCGAGCGATCCGTTGCGCCTGGAGAAGCCGGGCGTTTTCCTGGGCGAGCTCGCCGGTGTCCATCGGGTGATCGGCCAAACGCAGGTCGGAGATATCGACCAAGAACACCACGAGCAGGTCGGTGCCCGGCACGTTCCAGCGAGCCACTCGTACCGGTACCGCCCGCCCGTCCGGACCGATCAGGTCGGCGTCCGTGCCGGTGTCCGTGGCAGTGTCCGTGTCGGGGCCCACGAGCAGGCTGTGCAGCGGCAGGCCGACCAGGGAGTCGGGGAACCAACCGCCGGCGAGCTGGACCGCCGCCATGTTGGCCTGGACAACTACACCAGCCTCGCAGACCAGGGCAGGGGATTCGGGCAACGAGATTTCAAGCGGCAAGGAGGTCTGGGGCAACGGGACCGACGCCGGTGCGATCGAGGCAAGCGCGCTGGAGCGGCCCGGCCGGAACGTGGCAAGGGGACGGCCAGGCGCTGTCCACGCCGCCTCTCGGGGGTTCAGTGATACGGGTACGAAGTCGACCCGCTCAGCCCGCTCGGCCACGGCACCACCCTCCCGCTGCGCCAACCGCCACAAGCGCCTCGACTCTGGCAACGACGTGTGACAACCCTGTCGAGTGCACTAACGCGCGAACCGGCGGTTGGTTATGCCACAGGCAGCAACCGCGTGTGACAGGTGGCGCGCAACTTGCGCCGAAGTGGATCTAGATTGTCACCAGATCAGGGGGCTAAAGTCGCATTGCGCCGTCAACCGGGTGGCTAGGGTAGGGCCCGTGCAGTTCCGTGAACTGGCCGTGCCGGGAGTGATCGAGTTCACTCCGCAGGTCTTTCCGGACGCGCGCGGTCAGTTCGTGGCGCCGTTTCAGCAGTCGTCGTTGCTCGACGCCACCGGTCACCAGCTTCAGCTAGCACAGTCCAACCACAGCGTCTCCCGGCGCGGCGTGATCCGCGGGGTGCACTTCTCCGACGTGCCGCCCGGCCAGGCCAAGTACGTGCACTGTGCCCGGGGGGCGCTACTGGACGTCGCGGTCGACGTCCGGATGGGCTCCCCTACCTTCGGTCGCTGGTGCTCGGTGCTGCTGGACTCCGGTACCTACCGAGCGGTGTATCTGGCTGAGGGGATCGGGCACGCCTTTATCGCCTTGGCGCCGGACACGGTGATGGCCTACCTGTGCTCCACTGGATACGACCCCGCGGCAGAACACACCGTGCATCCGCTGGACCCGGCGCTGGAGCTGCCCTGGCCCTCCGATCTCAAGCCAGTCCTGTCCGACAAGGACCGGTCCGCCCCCACGCTCGCGCAAGCTGCTGCGGCGGGCATCCTGCCCCGCTGGTCCGACTGCCAAACCCGCTACACCGAACTCCGCGCCGCGACCCGCGCGCAGCGGGGCTATCCAGGTCTCAGCGACGCTCAGGGCGCTGAATGCGGGGTGCAGGCCAGAGGCGTGCCCTGACGACTCCGATCAGCTCAGCAGCGCCGAGTTGACGGGAGTCGGTCGATCCGGCGGGGTTATCGCCCAGGACCCACCAGCCATCGCCGTGCCGGCCTACCGCGCGCTTGACCGACAATTGATTTGGGCGCTGCGCCCAGCGGACGAGTACCACCGCCCCGGGCCGCCGTCGGGCTCGCAGGCTGATCAGCACCATGTCGCCATCCGCCAACGTCGGGGACATCGACGGGCCACGCACGACGGCGCGACGCCATGGCCACGCCACGAAGTTGTGCCCCATCAGGTGATCACCGTCCGGGATGCTCGGCACGCCACCCGCGAGTAGGGTCGCGTGACAACGGAGCACACATGTCAGGGAGGAACGATGGGACTGCTGTCGCACATTCTGCACCGCCCCCGCCTGGAGGTTACCGCGCACTGCGACCTCCCGTGCGGTGTCTATGACCCCGCGCAGGCCCGGATCGAGGCCGAGTCGGTCAAGGCGATTCAGGAGAAGTACCAGTCCAACTCCGACCCAGTGTTCCGGGCGCGCGCGATCGAGATCAAGGAACAGCGCAGCGACCTGGTGAAGCACCACCTCTGGGTGCTGTGGACCGACTACTTCAAGCCGCCGCACTTCGAGAAGTACCCGCAGTTGCACGAGCTGTTCAACAAGGCAACCAAGGCAGCGGGCGCCTCAGGAACTAAGGGCTCGAACGATCCCAAGTCCGGGCAGGAGCTCCTCGACCACATCTCCGAGATCGACAAGATCTTCTGGGAGACCAAGCAAGCCTCCTGATCCCAGCATCGAGATTCGGGCGCGGCGCCCCCCGCGTGATAGAGGGGGTGGCGGGGCGAGGCGATTTGGGG
>CAXUFG010000295.1:4690-5288 GCA_964250265.1 uncultured Pseudonocardiaceae bacterium
CCCACCTCCCCCTCCCGCGCGGCGCCCCCGCAAACCATTGGGTTCGTCGGCTGCGCCCCCCCCGCATCTCGTTATCGAGTCTGCGTGCAGCTTGCTGCGAAGTGTGCAGTAGCGCGCAGGAAAATGATACGACGCCCGTTCACCCCACGAATGTAGCCACTACATTGAGTTGTCATTAATAGTGAACACAGAGTGAACAAGGGACGAATATACACCCTATTGGGGGTAGAGAAAATGACTTAAAGTAGGTCACGGCTAGAAATCCCACCCAATCGAGGGCTTACGATCGCAGTGTGACACTCACAGCCGTGTTCACCGCGATCGGAGCGCTGTTGGTCGGGCTCCTCATCGGCCGGCGCGTCAGGACCGTGGTACTACCGCCGTCTCCGGATAGCGCAGCAGTCCCCGACCTTGTTCAGCGGCTCGCGTGCTCCTCACACAACGGCGTCGTGCTGCTCGATAGTGCGGGCGAGGTGGTGCTGGCCAGCCCACCCGGTGTCGAGCGGACGTTGGTCCGAAGGTCGAGGCGTGACGAGCGAGCAACGGATGAGTCGGATGCGGTCCGGTTGGAGGCCACCCGGCGGGATTTCGTGGCCAA
>CAXUFG010000296.1:0-5263 GCA_964250265.1 uncultured Pseudonocardiaceae bacterium
CTCCCACGCGGAGGGGTGCCGGGCAAGCCACCGGTAGCGGAAGCTGGCGTAGGGCACGTGCACCAGGTACAACAGCATCGCCACACCCAGCCAGGCGAACGGGAAGGTGATCACCGCGGCGGCCAGCCCGGCGATCAGCACGAGCAGCGGTGCCGCGGCCCGGGCCGGCACCTGCACCGTCTTCATCGACAGGGTGGGTAACCGGCTCACCATCGCCATCGCCACCGCGATCGTCCATACCGCCACCGCCACGGGGGCGCTCCACCAGCCCGCACCGACCTGAAGGAACACGGTGAGCGGCAGCAACGCCAGCAGTGCGCCGGCGGGGGAGGGGATCCCGATGAAGAACTCCTTGGCGAAGGGCAGCGCCTCGGTGTCGTCGAGCAAGGTGTTGAACCGGGCCAACCGCAGCACCACGCAGACCGTGAACACCAACGCAACCGGCCAGCCGACCCGGATGTCGTGCAGCGACCAGACGAACAGCACAATGGCCGGCGCCACGCCGAAGGAGACGGCGTCGGCAAGCGAGTCCAGCTCGGCGCCGATCCGGGAGGTGGCATCGAGCAGCCGGGCCAGCCGGCCATCAAGCGCATCCAGGAGCGCGGCCAGCCCGATTGCGGCCAGCGCACCGGCGAAATTGCCGTCCAGGGAGAACTTCAGCGCGGACAGGCCCGAGCACAGCGCCAGCACGGTGATCGCGTTGGGCAGCAGGCGGATCCCGGCGCCGGCGTTGGGCACGGCCTAGGTCTCCGAAACGGGGGGGAGACGTGCCAGCGGGGTCTCCCCGCCGACGGTGCGCTGCCCGGGATGGACCAGCACCGAGCTGCCTGGTGGAAGGTAGAGGTCCACCCGCGACCCGAAGCGGATCAAGCCATAGGTGGCGCCGGCCTGGACCTTGTCACCGGGCTGTACCGAGCAGACGATCCGGCGGGCGACCAGCCCGGCGATCTGCACCACAACAAGTTCGTGCCCCCGTGACGAGCGGAGCAGCACGCAGGCACGTTCGTTCTCCTCGCTCGCCTTGTCCAGGTCAGCGGTGAGAAACTTGCCCGGGCGGTAGGCGACACGGCGAACTTCGCCGTCGGCTGGGATGCGCTGCACGTGCACATCGAACACGGACAGGAACACACTGACCCGCGGGCGCGGTTGGCTCCCGAGCCCAAGCTCAGCGGGCGCAGGGGCCAATGTCACGCTGCTCACCGTGCCGTCGGCGGGGGCCACGGCGAGCCCGGAGTCCTGCGGTGGCACCCGGTGGGGTTCGCGGAAGAATGCGGCGCAACACGCGGTCGCGACGGCACCCAGCGTGCCGGCGGCCGGGGAGAGCCTGCCCAGCAGTAACGTAGCGGCCGCTCCGACGGCGACAAACGGCCGACCTGCGGAGTGCATCGGGGGAAGAGTCTCCCGGGCCAGGTCCACCAGGTGCCCCAGCTGGTGGCGCAGTGTCGCGGGGAACCGAGGAGACGCCATGCGTTCGCCAAGATCCTCGACTGTGTGTTGGCTCTATGAGCTGGGTTGCCGTGAGGCCTTGTCACGGTACGCCCACAGCTCGGGGAGAGGACACCGGGGACCCGCCGTCCCCCGACGGAGAATCCCCGGTGCCTGCCAACCGTTCGTCCGCTCCCCAGCTTCCCGAACGGTTATCTCCCAGCGCGCTCCTGCGCCCCCCGACGACGCAGGAACCCCGCGCCATTCTGGGATGCGGTAGCTCGCCGAGCTCGTATTCACCCTCAGTGTGCTGGGCGTCACGCCTAATCACAAGGTCTGTCCGGGTGTCGTGAATTTCTCACACAACGCCCATAAGCGATTGTTCCGCGGAGACGCCGGAGGCGATAGTTGAGTGCAATGGAAGCTGGGGACGGGTCGGCCGCGGAGCCCAGTACGAGGGCGATCCGTGCGGCCACAGTGATCCGGCACCCGGGTGTGACGGGTCAGCCGGCCCGGTTCGCCCTGGTGCTGGACCCGGGGGCGGACCCCGTGGATCGGGCTGCCGCCATCGAGGCTGACCTCCGCGCGGTGGGCGCTCAAGTGAGGCCGCTATCCACGCTCGATCCGCAGGTTCTGGTCGTGGAGATCCCCGATCGCACGTTCAGCGACGACGAGGCCCTCGCCTTCGCCGCGGCCTATGCGCTCGAAGACGCCTTCGGTCTGGAGGCCGCCGAGCCAGACCTACCTACCGACCTGTTTGCCGAACCGGAGCCGGGGCCATCCGACGGGAGCCCGGCACGGGACCGTCTCGACTTACCGTTCGGCTGCCAGGCGCCCCGCGAGGACGCGCTCGACCAGACCCCGCTGTGGGCCCTGGATGCGATGCGGGTGCAGCAGGCATGGGCGTTCTCCGAAGCACGGCAGCGCCCGGACCGGGGCGCCGGTGTGATCGTCGCACAACCGGACACCGGAATCACCATGCACGTTGAGCTCGAGGGCATCTCGCACGCCCCGGGCTTCGATGTGCTCGACGGCGATCCGGATCCCACGGATCCGCTGGTGAGTGGTTTCGGCGACAACCCCGGTCACGGAACGGGGACGGCCAGCGTCCTCGTTTCGCTCTCAGCCGGCCGGGTGACCGGCAGTGCCCCCCGTGCCCAGCACATGGCGATCCGCGCCATCGAGAGCGTCATCCGCATCAGCCAGGTCACGGTCGCTCGCGCGATCGACTGGGCGGTCGAGCACGGCGCCCAGGTCGTCACGTTGAGCCTGGGTGGGATCCCGTCCTTCTCCCTGAATCGCGCGCTGCGGCGGGCGGTGCTGGCCGACGTCATCGTCCTCGCGGCGGCCGGCAACTGCGTAGGCGCCGTTGTCTGGCCCGCGCGCTACGACGAGTGCATCGCCGTCGCCGGTGTCGATGTCCGCGACGCCCGGTGGCGCGGCAGCAGTCACGGGTCGGCGGTGGACATCTCGGCCCCCGCGGAGAATGTGATCCGCGCGACGGTGCCGGTCGGTGCGGACCAGGGGCAGGGCACGAGTTTCGCGGTGGCGCTCACCGCAGGCGTCGCGGCGCTGTGGTTGGCCCACCACGGCCGCGCGAACCTGGTCGCAGCGGCGCGGGCGCGAGGCGAGACGGTCCAGGTGATGTTCAACCGGCTGCTCCGGGCCACCGCCCGGCGCCCGGCCGGTTGGGACTCCTCGGAGATGGGCGCTGGAATCGTGGACGCCCAGGCCCTGCTGGCCGCCGACTTCGATCTGCGGCGCGATCGGGAGACCATGGCGGCGCCAGCTGACCCCCGACAGGCCGCGGTGCTCACGGTCGAGTCCCTCGCCGCCGAGTTGATCGGGCCCGGGGCCACCGTCGACGAGCCGGTGGACTGGTACCGGTACGGCCCGGAGCTCGCCGCCGTGCTGCTGCGGCGTCGCCTGGACACGCCTCCCGGAGCCGCCAGCCCGAAATCCGAAGGCCCGGCGGAGATCCCCGATGTGTCCGCCGCCCTCGCGAGTGCCGTGGCCAACCCGTGGCTGCGGACCGGGCTGGGGCTGCCTACGGACTTCGAGCCAGACGCAGGCCTGGTCACCGGGCCGGGCGCGTGACCACCCTCGCCGCCGGGACGGCAGAGGCGAGCCGGACGATGTCCTCCGGATCCGAGGTGATCACCAGGCCGCCCCCGCGGCGAGCGCAGAGGGCCACGACGTGCGCGCCCGCGAGATCGGCTGACCCGGCGCCGGCGCTGTGGAGCACCGCGCCGACCTGGCGGGCGAGTAGAAAATCGGTGTCGACAACCGCGACGGGCGGACGCTGACCGCGGGTCGGGCGATGGCGCGCCAGCGCCGTCTCAACGCGGCGGGTCCGGGTCTGTCCGCGGCACGCCTCGGCGCACACGACCGCGGGCACCAGCACGTCCCGATCGCGATCGAGGGCCTCGCGCACCAGCGCGCGAAACGCGCTCGGTGGTGAGGGGTCCGCGAGGGCGTCGAGCCCGTCAGCATCCAGCACGACGGGCAGCGTCATGCGCTCCGGCGCCCGTCGGTGAGGCCGTCCAACTCGTCGAAGGCAGCCCGCGCAGCTGCCTGCTCGGACTCGGGAACGGGACCGCTCTCGCGGTCCCAGCTGTCCAGCAGATCGCGCAACGCGGCCTGCCGGGCGAGCCGCTCGATGTGAATCTCCAGCGCCTCGTCGACCACGGCCGAGAGGTTCTGCACACCGAGGGCCTGGGCCCGCTCCAGGGTCGCAGCGTCGACCGTCACCGTGATCTTACGTTTGGCCATACATCAATCCTACCTATGCCCCGCCGGTGCGCAACACCACGACCTGCTCGCCCGCCTCGAGGGCGGTGGTGGTCTCGGGGATGTCGATCAGGCAGTTCGATCTGGCCAACGCGCCGAGCAGGTGCGAGCCGGGGCCGCCGACCGGGACGACGGTGCCCCCGGCGGGATCGAACGCACCGCGCCGGAACTGCCGCTTATCCCCTGGTGACTCCAGAGCCTCGGTCAGCCGCGCCATGGCTCGGGGTCGCTGCCCGGGCAGGCCCATCGCGGCCCGCAGCGCGGGCCGGACGAACACCTCGAAGGACACCGAGGCACTGACCGGGTTGCCGGGCATCGCGGCCACTGGCACGCCGCGGTAGCGGCCGACGCCCTGCGGGGCGCCGGGGTTCATGGCCACCTTGCCGAAATCCACGCCCTGACCGGTCATGGCGCTCTTGACCACCTCGTACGCTCCCGCGCTGACCCCACCGGAGGTCACCAGGAGGTCCATCCCCGCCAACCGAGGAGCTAGCGCGGCCTCCAGAGCGGCGACGTCATCAGGCACGAAGTGCATCAGCTCCGCATGGCCCCCCGCCTCCCGAACCGCCGCGGCCAGCATTGTGCCGTTCGACTCGTAGATCTGCCCGTGCTGTAGCGGGGTGCCGGGCACGACCAGCTCCGAACCGGTGGAGAGCACGAGCACCCGGACCGGCCGGTGCACGGGCAACTCGGCGTAGCCGACCGCGGCTGCCACGCCGAGTTGCGCTGAGCCCAGCACCGCACCTGCCGTGAGCACGACCTCACCCGCCACCACGTCACCTCCGGCGGGGCGCACGCTGTCGCCGGGGGAGCGGGACTCGTGGATCTGGACCCGGTGGCGCCCACCGTCGGTGAGCTCGACCGGCACCACCGCGTCCGCGCCGGGTGGGATCGGAGCGCCGGTCATGATCCGGTGCGCGGTGCCCGGCTGCAATGTGGGCGAGTCGGTGCGCCCGGCTGGGATGTCCTCAGTGACCGGCAAGGTCACTGGTTCGTCGGTGGTGGCGTGCGCGATGTCCTGCGCGCGCACCGCGTAGCCGTCCATCCC
>CAXUFG010000297.1:0-1349 GCA_964250265.1 uncultured Pseudonocardiaceae bacterium
TCCCGGCACCTCGCCCACCAGCCAGACCGGCGACTCGCCGAGATCAACCGTTGCAGCGACCCCGGGCAGCCGCCGAGCAGCCCCGGCTCCCCCGCCCCCCGAGGCCACGACGTGTCAGTACTGATGTGGCGGTAGGAGTATCACTCTTTGCTGGCCTTGCACTTGTCGTGGGTCTCGTACTGCCACTCCTCCCACCGGACACACCCTCGGTCTCGAGCACAGCTCCGGCGAGCGATCACGCCGGAGCAGCACCAGCGGCCCCGAATGGTCACGACTCGGAGCCCGTCGACAGCCCGCTTGCCGCCCAGCCGGGTGCGGTGGCAGTCAATCGCGGCCCAACACTGGGCCAAGTAGCCCTGCTTGCTGATCGAAGCGCAACGCAACCCGGTGTCGGGATCGCGGCGAATCAGGCCGGCGCGCCAGCTCAGCTCCCCTCACCAGCCGGCGTCACCGCGCCTGGGCGGCGAGTTGACCCACCAGCAGTGAACCCGGACCCGGCGCACACCGGTCAGCCAGGCGGCACCGGCTATCCCGATCATGGCCAGCATGGCGGCCCACCGGTTCCACCCGCCAGGACGCCAGATCCTCCGTCTGACGCGGAACGTGCAGCGCTGGAGCGGCTGGCGCAAGAGCTCGCAAAGCTCCAGCAACACCCAGGTGGGAACGGCGGTGTTCCCACCAACGGCGGCGGCAGCAGCAGCAAGCCTCCCCCCGCACCCACCAACGGCGGCGGCAGCGCCAAACCCCCCTCTGTTCGCACCAACGGCGGCGGAGGAAGTGGCAATGTCGGCACGTTCAACGGGGGCGGCGGCAGCGGAACCACCTACGGAGGCGGAGCCGGCAACGGTCGCACGTTCAACGGAGGCGGCAGCGGAATCGGCGGAGGTAGGGGCGGCGGAACCGGCGGCTCGTCCCATTCGGCAAGCTCAGGCGGTCGCCAGTCTGGTGGCGGGATTTCATCGGGTACGGCTTCGAAATGAGCTCCCAGCAGCGTCGATCACGCACGCGGTCCCAGCGTGATCGCGATCCCCAGCGGACTGGAGTCAGCGGGGATCGACCTGCCGGGGTGTTGGTAGCCACCGCGACCGGCGTCACCGTGTCGTCGCCGTCGTTGGTGACGTAGGCGGTCGCGCCATCGGGGGTGACCGCAACCCCGCGCGGGGCAGAGCCGACGGCGATCGGGCGGCCGGGGGTGTTCGTGGCCACGTCGATCAGCGTCATCGAGTTGCTCCTGCCGAAATTGGTGACGTAGGCGGTTGCCGGGCCGGCCGATCAGGGATGGCGACAGCCCACAACGAGCAGCAGGCTCCACAGTTCGCGCGGGCTCAGCGTCGTGAACTCGACGCCAC
>CAXUFG010000297.1:1359-5195 GCA_964250265.1 uncultured Pseudonocardiaceae bacterium
CCCAACCCCCCCCCCCCCCCCGCGCGCCCCGCGCCCCCCCGGCGCCCTGGCCACCCCCCCCACGCACCCGCGACGTGGTAGCAGCCTCACTGCGCGTTGAGCCCGAGGATGGCCCGCAACGGTCGCGCAGTGTCGTAGTGCCGGCCAAGCGGGAGGGTTACGTCGCGATGAGAGGTAACGATGGGTTGGTCGTCCTGGACGTCCGGATCGACCGAACGCCGCTGATAGCGTGGGCACATGCGGGGAGCGGATGATCAGCTCAGCATCGGCGAGCGTGTTGGCTTCTACCGGCGTCGTCGGCTCAACTGGTGGAAGCCGCCTCGACCGATGACGCGGCCTACCGGCGGGCTTGTGCTGCGGTTTCTGCGCGTATTCACCATCTGGCCGCCACCACGCTGAGCAAGATCGGCGAGGCAGATCTTGCTTGGATCGCGGCGGAACGAGCGATGCAGGCGGCCGACGAGGCGGACGACCCGTTGGTACTCGCCTCGGCCGCCCGGTCAGGCACACACGCGCTGCTGGCGGTCGGGCGGTTTGGTGATGCTGTGGAGCTAGGCGAGGCCGCGGAGCTGCACCGGGTGTCAGCGGCGCTCGATCTGGGTGACATCCGGCAAGTGATCGAGTCCGCTCCTCGGATTAGCGTCGACCATCTTCCGGTCGAGCGCCGGGTCACACACCTGATCGACATCGCCCGGGCGCTGAGCCTGGTCGCGAAAGATGAGCAGGCGTTGCAAACGCTGCTCACGGCCGAGCGGACGTCCCCGGGGATCGTCCGGCACAGCGCGGTCGTCCGGGAAGTCGTGCGGCCGATGTATCGCAGAGCTCCAGCGACGTCTGGTGAGAAGTTGGCGCTGGCCAAACGCTGCCGAACAGTGAGGTAGTCGCATGACTTCACGGGTACTGGGCCTGGTCGGGTCCGGCGCGGGCGGGGTGCAGGAGCTGCTCCCGCGTCTGATCCGACCTGCTCAGATTGCAGGTTGGACCGTCGCGGTCACGCTCACACCGACCGCTGGCCGGTGGCTGCAGGAGTCCGGGACTCTTTCGGAGATCGAGGAGGCATCGGGCTTTCCGGTGCGTATCGACTCGCGCCTAGCGACCGAGCGCAGCCCACACCCACCGGTGGACTGCTACCTCGTCGCCCCGGCGTCGGCGAATACAGTCGCCAAGCTCGCCCTAGGCATTGCCGACAACCAGGCATTGACGCAGGTCAACGAGGCGATTGGCATCCGTCATCTACCGGTGGTGGTGTTCCCACGTGTCAACGCCGCGCACGCTCGGCACCCGTCGTGGGACAGTCACATCGCTGCCCTGCGCCGGGCCGGTGTGCAATTGGTTTATGGCGATGACGTGTGGCCGCTGCACGAGCCACGTAGCGCGCCGGGGCGGGAACTGCCCTGGTCCGCGGCGCTCGACGCAGTGAACGCGGCCGTTCCCGCAGAGCGCTAGCGTTGGGCACACGAACCGATTCCCGGTCACCACCCCGGTCGATATCGAGGTCGCGGCCGAGCACAACCGGAGAGACAACCGCCGCGCCATCGCCCTCAACTACTCACCGAGCGCTGCGCCATGTGCGCATTCCGGCCCGCGTCTCATTGCAGCTGCGCGAGGGTCGCGGCGTGTATTCGGTCCGCCCGCAGCACCTTCACGGCCAGCTCCGCTGTCCCGCAATGTAGGACACGTCGGGCAGCACGGCCGCAATCAACAACACGCCCGCACCGGGCCAACTTTGTGCAGCGAACAGCACTCACTCACACTCACTCGTAAACCACTTTCTCGCAGCAGTCACAGTTGAGGGGATAGTCGCCCGTCCATATGTTGACGTAACTTTCGGTCATCGCGGCGCCTTTACAACCCGGTTATTCGTGTAGTGGGCACCGATGAAAGGGCCCTCCGCTCCGTTGGCTTTTCGTCGGGACGCGAGTTGTGGTGTCCTGGCCGGTGCGCTACGGTCACGGCGCGAATCTCCTTCCCGCTCACCTCAACAGGGTTACAACAGCATTACCCGGGTGGACCCCTTTTTCGCACCCACGAACACTCGTCTAGTCAGCCTTCTGCAACTTTCCGCATCTCATATCGGCCAAACAGGTGATTAAAACGTACTTGCAGTGCCCTGTTAGCGGCAGGTAGCTACGGGCTGTGCCCTCTTGGGGTCACCGTGTTCGCGTAGCCGCTATTCAAAGCAGGCGAATACCGCAATTAGCAATCTATATGTCAATTTGGAGGCTCCTCGTCGCCTGGGCGATGCGGCGCACTCTGCGGGCCGACCCCTCCAGCCTCCAAGGTGCTGCGCATCATTGACGCGACGGCCTCCGGCGGCCCTGGACTCTGGAGTCTCTGCCGACCCTGCGGCAGGATCTCCACCGGGCAGGCCACCAACTGCCCCACACCACGCGCCGCCCGAGCTCACCCCGACCCCGGCCGACCAGACAAGCGCACATGTGCCAATGGGCCACGCCAGAGCGTCGCCCGAAGGTCGCTAAGCAGCGTCAGCCCTGTTGTGCAGGTGTTTCAGTGCTTGTCGCTGATGGATGCGTAGAAGGACGAGATCACATCGTTGAGTGCGCTGATCGCAGGGTCCTCGCCATGCCGCGCGCGGGCTTCATGGTAGAGCTCGTAGGCGACTGTGGAGAGACTGTTGACCGATCTACGGTCGGTGTTGAAGGCCTTGCGTGCCCAGGAGGTAGCGCTGTCGATGTCACCATCTCGGAGGGACACGATTGAGAGGGTGAGTCTGGCTTCGCTAGCGCGCATGGGGCTGCGGTCGGTGCCATCCGGGCGTCCGGACAGTCGGAGGATTTCTTGGGCGTTTTCGCCGGCGTGGGCATCATCACGGGCGATGCGGTAGCAGTCCATTGCGTAGAAGTCCCACTTGGTTGGATCGATCACGAAGTGGTTTTCCGGGCGTGATGGGTGTTCGTGATCACCAAGTAACCGCGCGCCTTGGTCGAGCGCTCGCCGTACCTCGCTTCGGTTACCCATGCGGGCGTGTGCTTTGGCTGCTTGGGCGGCGAGTTGGATGGCGACGGAGGCGTGGGATGCGGCGTTGATTCCGGCCTCGACGTAATCGGGAATGGACCGTAACCGGCCTTGGGTGATGGCGAACCAGGCACTCATCTCGAACGACCATGCCACGATTTCGCCGTGGCCGGCTTCCCGCCCGAGTTGGAAGGCTGCGGTGCGGGCGGTCTCGGCGTGTCGAGCTAAGCCGAGATCGTAGTTCAGGCAGCCGATGAGCAGGGCCAGCCATCCGGCGATCACTAGCAGTTCACGGTGCTCAGCCAGCCTGATGGGCCCCTCTAACAACTGCTGGACGTATTCGAGCTGGTGGTGTGCATCTACCCGGAGTTCGTCGGCGGGGCGGGAGACGTATTCGCAGCACAACTGTTCGGTGATGACGTTGAGCTGGTCGATGGTGTCCCGACCGACGTCGGTGCGGTGAATCCTGCGGATGAGGTCGCTGAACACCAGCGGATCACCCCCGGGACGTAGCGGCTCCCGTGCGGGTGCCTTTGCGGTGGTGTGGGCGTTGATGAGCTGGCCGTTCGCGTTGAGCGCTCGGTCGAGTCGCTCCACGGTGCCTTCGTCGGGCACGAATGAGTTCTGTTCGGTGCGACTGATCTGGCTTTGACTCCAATTGGCCTGTATGGCCAACTCACCTTGCTTGAGACCGGCTCGGTTGCGGAGGCGTCGCAAGGTGTCTCCGAACGTCTCCAACTACCGAGTCACCTCCTGAATATGCGCATGTGATGTGCGAATGCCGCATCTGTTGGCCCCGGCCAAGCGTAGCCCGGAAGCTGAACGCCGCGCGGGCAGTCGCCTGCCGACAGGCTGAGGAG
>CAXUFG010000298.1:0-5146 GCA_964250265.1 uncultured Pseudonocardiaceae bacterium
TTCGTGCTGGTAGGTGGCGGAGGATGCGGGATTTGAACCCGCGAGGGTTTTAACACCCAACACGATTTCCAATCGTGCGCCATAGGCCACTAGGCGAATCCTCCGCTGGCGAGGTTACCGTCAGTGTCGCTGCCAGCCAAAACTGCTGGTAGCGGCGCTCGATGGCAGGCGTGAGCCGACGGGTGCAGCGGTGCTCGCTGAGGGTGTCGTGCTTCGCGGCTGGGGTAGCCCCTAGACTGGGCGGTGGACCCCGCGCGGCGTCCATCTTGCGAACTCCCCCAGGGTCGGAAGGCAGCAAGGGTCAGCATGCTCTGGCGGGTGCGCGGGGTCCCCTTATGCGGCGGCGCTCGTAAGGCACGGAAGGCGGGACCGTAACGTGAGCCAGGAGAGTGCTGAGGGCGACGTCGATGCCCTGCGGCAGGAGCTGGAGCAGTTGCGCGAGCGGATGGCTGTGATCAAGGAGGAGGCCGCCGCTGACGTGGACCAGAAGTGGGCATCGCCGTACCGGACCCAGGATGTATTCGACCTCAAGGTCAAAGCGCGGCTGTCGGGTAACGACGAGTACAACAAGCTGCGGAGCCGTATCCAGGAGGCGGAGGCCAAGCTGGCCGCCGAGTCGGACGCTGCCGGAGGCTGATTCACCGACTCGGGTCGCCTTGCCACTCATGCTGAACTCGACATGGCCGGATTGGGCATGAACGCAGTCGAGGACCGAGGTTGATGCCGTCTCAGGAACCCTCGCGCAGGCGCGTCGTCCCCACCGCCGCAATGGTGGCGACGGTGGCGCAACTGACTCCCCGGATGACGCGGGTTCGGCTCGCCGGGGATGGCCTGGCCGGCTTGGCCGCGGTCCCCGGGCAGACGCTCAAGATCTACGTTCCAGATCTGATCGGCGGGCGCCCGGTGTCCCGCGATTACACAGTGCGTGACTACCACGCCACGCAACCGAGCCTGGACATCGACTTCGTCCTGCACGGTGAGGGTCCGGCGGCCAACTGGGCCCGGCGGACACGGCCGGGCGAGACGCTTGAGTTCATCGGTCCGAGCGGTCGCTTCCGGCCCGATCCTGGCGCTGACTGGCACCTGTTCGCCGGGGACGAGACTGCGCTACCGGCGATCCAGGCGTACGCCGCGATGCTGCCGCCTGACGCCCGTGCCTTCCTTTACATCGAAGTCGCCGACGCCGCCGAGGAGCAGCCGATACCAGGAGCAGACCCACCGGCAGTGTGCTGGCTGCACCGCGGCGACCAAGAGCCGGGCACGTCCACGATGCTCGACGACGCACTGCGCGCCGCGCGACTGCCACCCGGGCAAGGCCGGATCTGGCTGGCCGGGCACACGCCGACGGTTCGCCGCATCCGGGCGCGCCTGCTCACTGAGCGCGGCATCGACCGCCACGCGGTATACGTCAAGGGTTTCTGGGACCGTCCACCCACTCCAGGGAGGAGCGGCCCCCTGCGCGGATCGTGAACGGCACCACGAGCAGCGCCAGGGTGATGACCTCGACGAGCAAGCTGATCAGGGCCTGTGGGGCGGGTTCCAGGCCGCGCTCGACGAACCCGAAGATCCCGACGGTACGGGATGCGGCGAAGCCGGCCAGCGCGCCGAAGACCAGCCCGGCCGCGAGCAGCCGCGGTACGGCCGATGCGGTGAGCAGCAGCAACAGCGCCACCGCGACGGCGCTGCTGGCCTGCAGCAGGAATGCGGGACCCACCCCGGGGATGGCGCGGTAGCCGTGCAGGTAGAGCTCGGCATGGATGACACCGCTGGCCGCAAGGCAGCCGGCTGCGCCGAGGCGGGCGGCCAACGCCAGAGCCGGGCTCATGACAACCGCCGATCCCGCAAAGCCAGGGCGTGTTGGCCAGGCTGGTAGGTCACCTCGCGGATGCCCAGCGCGGCACCCAGCTGCCCGGCCGGCAGGGTGACCGGGATCGGGGCTGGGCCCTGCCCGGGGTGGGGTAGCGGGTAGGCGGTGGTCGTCGCGCTGTAGAAGGTGACGTTGCCTTCGGTTTTGCTGAACAGCTGGTGGACGTGGCCATTGAGGCAGGTCACCGAAGAGAACCGGCGCAGATAACTCAACGCCTGGGTGGCGTCGTCAGTGCCCCAACCCCACGCCGGGTACATCGCGAACAGCGGGATGTGGCTGAACAGCACTATTGGCGTGTCGCTGGAGAGTCCGGCGACGTCCTTGCGACAAACTCGAGCTGGTCGGTCCCGAGGTGACCCAGCTTCTCCAGGGCGAGGGTGTTCACCAGGGCGATGACGTGCACGCCCTTGACGTCGAAGCTGTACCAGCCGTCCCCGCGGGTGCCCGCCCCGAACATGGCCCGGTATTTCTGCCCGTGGTCGTCCACGGAGTCGTGCTCGCCGGGCACCGTGAAGACATGCCCGGCGCGAAGGCCGCGCAGCATCTGCTGCACCTGGTCGAACTGGGCCTGGGTGGACAGATGGGTCAGGTCGCCGGTGTGCATCACGAAGTCCGGGCGGAACCCCAGCCCGTTGACCTGGTCGATGGCGCGGGTGAACGAGCCCGTCACATCGGTGTTCGCGGGCCCTTTGAAACCCAGGTGGCTATCGCTGATCTGGACGAACCGTAATGCGTTCGGATCTTGGGTGAGGGCGGCGGCGGGCGCGGCGCCGAGGTGGCTGATCACCTCGCCGCCGGTGACGGTGAGTACCACCGCGGCACCGAACCACGCCGTGTGCCGCAGCAGCTGGCGGCGGCTCATGCTCGACGGCTCAGATTCCGGGGGTGTGCTCACGGAGTCACCACCACGATGGCCGTCATGAACGGGTGGATAGTGCACAGGTATTCGAAGCGGCCCGGCGTGGTGAACGTGTAGCGGTAGGAGTCGCCATTGTTCAGCGTCGGGGAGCGAAACGGGCCGGACATGGCGGTGGCGGTATGCGGATCGGAGTCGCGGTTGGTCCAGGTGACGGTGGCGCCGGCCGTGACCGTCACGATTGCCGGGGAGAAGGCGAAGTTTTGGATCTCCACCGCGTCAGTGGCCACCGGCGCATCCTGGCCCGACGCCGCGGCCGGTGCGGGTGCAGGCGCCTCGGGCGTGGACGCCGCTGAGGGGCCGCCACAACCCGCAAGGAGCGTGATCCCCGCCGCTACTGCCGGTATGACCAGCCCGGTCCTCAATCGGTGCATCACGATCGACCCCTCTCCGAGTGGCGACCCCCACTTTTTTGGGGCCTCACTGACAGGTAGCGAGGGGGGTTACGCAATCGGACCCGGCGCGTAGATCTGCACGTCGCCGTGCATCTCCCGGACCTGAAGCTGGGGTAGCGGCCGGGGAGCCATCGGCAGCTGGTGGCGCAACAGCTCGCCGCTGACCGCGAAGGACGTCGTGTGGCACGGGCAGTTCAGCTGCCGGGCGGCCGCATCCAGCGCCAGCCGGCAGCCCAGATGCGTGCACACCCCGGACACCGCCCGGAGCTGGCCGCCGCTGCGCGCCACGAACCCGATCACCGTGCCGAGGTCGAAACCTTGTACTCCACCTTCGGCCAGGTCCGCGCTGGCGCTCACCGTGCGCCACTGACCGTTGTTCGGGGTCAGGGTCGCCTCCCGCGTGCCTTCGGACGGAGCCCGGTTGGTGATCGTGTGGTCCACCACGGCGCCGACCGCGGCGGCGGCCGCCGCGATCGACGTGGCCGCCACCAACCGGCGCCGGGTGCCGTCCACCGCCGGTCGGGGCTGAGTCGACGATGGGTGGGGCGGCGCTTCGGGCTGCTCCCGGGCGAGTTCCCCAGCCAGCCGCCGGTGCAGGTCGGTGACGAACTCCGCGCGGGGCTCCGCGCCGCCCGGCTGGGCAGCGCGCAGGGTGATCGCAGCACGCAACTCGGCGGCATCGGCATCGTCAGCGCGAAACGGCCGCGGCCGGCGGCCCCGCAACAGATCGGCGACGAACCGGCGGGCGCCCCGTGCACTCACCTGTTCACCTCCATTCTCTGCGCGGCCCGGCGCAAGGCCCGATGCTGCAGCACTTTGGCATACGTCACACTCACACCCAATGCGGCTGCGGCCTCGCGCACCGAACAGGCCTCCAGGAATCGCAACTGCAGGATGCGCCGGTAGAGCTCGGGAAGCTCGGCCAGGATCACCTCCGCCCGCATCGCGGCCTCCGGGGCCACCGGGCTCTCGGCCGGCACCGACTCCAGCTCGTCATCATCGCTGAGCCTGGTGATCTCTCGACCCAGCGTCCGCCGCCAGTACCCGGCGAGCACGGTCCGCGCGGTGGTCAGCAGGTAGGCCCGCACCTCCGGAGCGCTGGCCGAGACCCGCAACGGGCGTAGGGCCGCCAGGAACACCTCCGCGGTCAGATCTTCCGCATCCGGCCGGTTACCGACCTTGGCGTACATCAGCCGGTACACCCGGTCGACGTTGTCCCGGTAGACCGCCTCCCAGTTCGGGTAGAACTCGCCGCTCACCACACGTAATTGTGGCGCTTCCATCGTGCACTCGTCGGAGCCCCGCCCGTCAGCGCTGGCGAGCGCCCGAGCTTGCGCTGCCCCACCGCGCCCGGTCTGTCCGATCACCCGAGCTGCCCTCCACCGCATGCGACGACCCCCGCTAACAGATAGGGACCCGGGTTACACCGGCGCCGGTCTGCCCCGAACGGGCTCACCCGGCGCGGGCCGCGCACCCCGACGACGTGCGCCTACGCCCGTCAGAGCCCACGCCCTGGAAGTTGTCGGACCGCGCTCACCGGTAGCCTCGCAGCCGTGGCACTGGCCCTCTACCGCAAGTACCGCCCGGCGTCCTTCGCCGAGGTGATCGGCCAGGACCATGTGACCGAACCGCTGCGCACCGCGCTGGCCGCTGGCCGGATCAACCACGCCTACCTGTTCTCCGGCCCGCGTGGCTGCGGGAAGACCTCCAGCGCGCGCATCCTGGCCCGCTCGCTGAACTGCGCTCAGGGTCCGACCGCGGACCCGTGCGGGGTCTGCCCGTCCTGTGTCGCGCTGGCGCCCGAGGGCCCCGGGTCGATCGATGTCGTCGAGCTCGACGCGGCCAGCCATGGCGGCGTGGATGACGCCCGCGACCTGCGGGATCGCGCGTTCTACGCCCCCGCCGAGTCCCGGTACCGGGTGTTCATCATCGATGAGGCGCACATGGTCACCACGCAGGGTTTCAACG
>CAXUFG010000299.1:0-5014 GCA_964250265.1 uncultured Pseudonocardiaceae bacterium
GGGCGCGGCGCGGCCCCCGGCGGCCCCCCCCCCCCCCCCGCCCCCCCCCCACCAGTCATCTCCTCGCCGCACGACTGCGCCATCAGCCGCCCGGCACCGGGCGCAGCAAGCCATCGTGTTTGAATCGGTGACCGTGATGGCCGTACCGGATGGTCGGGAGCTGGCTGCGGTCTTCACGGGTGGCGCCATCGGCGCGCTCTGTCGCGGGCTCCTGGCGGAGGCTTATCCCGCAACGGCACCGAGCTGGCCGTGGGTGACCTTCGTGGTAAACCTCAGTGGCGCCTTCCTGCTCGGTTACTTCGTCACCCGCCTGCAGGAGCGGTTGCCGCTGTCCAGCTACCGGCGACCGCTGCTGGGCACAGGTCTGTGCGGCGGGCTCACCACGTTCTCCACGATGCAGGTGGAATTGCTCACGATGATCGACGCGCGCCACTACTGGCTTGCCGTCGGGTACGCGTTGGCAAGTGTCGTGGGTGGCTATGCCGCGATCCACCTCGCCACCGCCATGGTGCGACGGGTGCGAGTCCGGACATGATCGTGCTGGTGTGGGTCGGCGTGGTGCTGATCGGTGGTGCGGGGTCAGTGCTCCGCTTCGTCGTCGATGGCGCGATCTCCTCCCGGACGGGTCGCGCCTTCCCCTACGGCACGTTGGTGGTCAACCTTTCCGGCGCGGTACTGCTCGGCCTGGTCGCGGGCCTAGCGTTGAGCCATGACAGGGCCCTGTTGGCCGGCACGGCCGCGGTGGGGTCGTACACGACCTTCTCGACGTGGATGTTCGAAACCCAACGTCTTGGCGAAGATCGTCAGGTGTCGAACCTGGTAGCGAATATCGTGGTGAGCCTGGCCGCCGGCGTCGCGGCCGCCGCGCTAGGTCGGCTGATCGGGAGCAACCTGTGAACGAGGACTGCCTGAAGCTGACCATCTACTCCGGTGAACGGCAACGGGTCGGCGGAACCTTTCTCGCCGACGCCCACCTGGACCTGTTCGGCCGCAGGGAGATCGCCACCAGTGTCCTGCTCCGCGGTGCGGAAGGCTTCGGGCTCAAGCACCACCTGCGAACAGACCGATTGCTCACCTTGTCAGAAGACCTGCCGATCGTCTCCATCGCCGTGGACGCCCGACCCAAAATCGAGGCGCTGCTCGATGACCTCCAGGCGATCAAGCACCGGGGACTGGTGACGCTCGAGCGTGCCCGCATGCTGCGCGGCGACATCGGCCCGCTGCGCCTGCCCGAGGACTTCAACGAGGCCACCAAACTGACCGTGTACGTCGGCCGCCAAGAGCGCGTCTACCGGGTGCCGGCCTTCGCCGCAGTCTGCGACTTGTTGCACCGCCGCGGCATCACCGGAGCCACCGTGCTGCTCGGCGTCGACGGGACGGCGCACGGTCAGCGGACCCGCGCCCGATTCTTCGGGCGCAACGGCGACGTGCCGATGATGATCATCGCGGTCGGTTCCGGTCACCACATCGGCCGGGTGCTGCCCGAACTCGGTGGCCTGCTGCGCAGGCCGCTGATCACCCTCGAACGGGCCCGGGTGTGCAAACGTGATGGCGAGCTCCTCGAGGCCCCCCACGTGTTACCGGCCACCGACGAGCACGGGATGGCGGTGTGGCAGAAGTTGATGGTCCACACCTCCGAACGGGCGTTGCACCACGGGCAACCGGTGCACCGGGCGCTGGTGCGGCGACTGCGGGAGTCCGGCGCTCGGGGTGCGACCGCGCTGCGGGGGGTGTGGGGTTTCCACGGCGAGGGCGCCCCGCACGGTGATCGGCTATTCCAACTGGGCCGCCGCGTCCCGGTCGTGACGATCATTATCGACACACCGGACCGGATCGCGAGCTCCTTCGCCGTCGTCAACGAGCTCACCACCGAGCATGGCCTGGTCACCAGCGAGATGGTTCCGGCCCTGACCGGTTGGACGCCTACCTCGGCTACATGCTGCTCGCCGTGCTCACGATCGTAGCCGGGCTCGCGTCAGGACGCAGCCGGCCACCAACCGGTTGTCACCTCTGCGGTTCGTGCTGACCTCCCCCGGGGTGGCCACGCTGCTGCTACTTCTCTGGCTGCGCAGGGCGGCCCCGACTCCCGCAGACTACGAGGACCCCTCACCCGACTCCGTCGCCGCTGCAGGCGGCCAGCGCTTTCCTGCCCGGTTCTGGATCTACGCCGGATTCACCGCGATGACCATGCTGGGCTACGCGACCTTCGGGGTGCTCTCTTACCACCTCCAAGTCCGCCACATCCTGCCAGAGCCGCTGATCCGGTGCTGTATGCCGTCGCGATGGCGTGGACGCGCTCGCTGCCCTGGCCTACGGTGAGATCTATGACCGGATCGGCCTAACGGCACGCTGCGGGACCGGCGAGGTCACCGCCGCCGCGATCCATTCCGATCTCATCCGTGCTCCTGGTGAGCTCACATTCCTCAGTCTGCGGTGGCGGGCGGCAGTCCGACTGGCGGAGTGCGGTGGCCAGGCGGCCGATCTCGGTGCCGAGCGGGCGGTCTGCGGTAATCAGCGGAACTGTCCGGGCGACCTCGTCGCGCAGCCACCGTAGGGCAGGGGCGGGGTCGGCTGCACGCAGCCGGCACGCCTGTGCCGCCGCGATCAGCTCACAGGCGGTGATGACGAACAAGCCTTCGATGACCGCACGCAGTTGCTCACCGGCGGCGCCGGCGAAGGCCTGCACGTCCTCCTGACCGGCGGAGGTGTCGTTCGAGCCGAGTGTGGCGGGAGTGGCGAGCCGGCGGATCGCGTGCAACTCGCCGGCTGCCCGCTTGTGCACCGCGGCCAGGCCAACCTGGCGGCCCGGAGCGGCGGCGAGCTGCGGCGCCAAGCCGGTACACCGTTCATCGAGCAGCCGATGCATCCGCTGCACGCTGATCTCCCCGATGTGCACCAACGCAGCGGCCACCGCATCGAGGCGCAACCCGAGCTCGGCGGCGTGGAACCCCGCTGAGGAGACGAACTCCTGACCGAGCCATGCCGGCGAGTCGGCCACTACACCCAGTCCTCGCTGTGCCGCACCGGTCAGGTCATCGAACACCCGACGCAGATGAGCCAAAGCCTGGGGACCGACCCGCACCGACACCGGCGCCTGCACCATCTCAGTGCGCACCAGGCCACCGTCGCTCAGCCGCCGGACGTCGCCGAGCACCTTCGCCAGAACGTCGTCCACCCCGCCGGCCAGCCGGATATCGTAGATCGCCCGAGGCGCACCCATGGCGTCCACGGTGAACGCCAGCGCGTAGAGCTGCCACTGCGCCATCCGCCGGGCCTCGCTGCCGCGGAGGATGGCGTGCATCGTGGCCACCGGCGAGCCCTCGATGAGGGCGATGCCCTCCTTTGGCCCCGGCAGATACGGTCCGACACGGCGCCGCCGCAGCGCGTCCGCCGCGGAGATCTGGGTACCGTTTTCCAGCACCTCGCCCAGCCCAGCCAGCGTCTGGAACGCGTGGCACAGCGGGATGATCTCTCCCGAGCAGCCGATGCCGCCGCGCGGCACCGCCGCGATCAACCGGTCATTCAGGCGGTCGGCGAGATACTGGCACAGCTCGGCGCTGGCTCCCGTCTCTGGCGCCAGCAGCGCACGTAGCTTGATCGCCATCACCGCGCGTACGTCCACCTCCGGCAGCCAAGGCGGCCCACCCACCGACCGCCCGGCCAGCAGGCCGTACTGGTGCTCAGCCTGGGCCTCGGCATCCAGCCGGTAGTCGGCGAAGCGACCGACGCCGGTGGTTACCCCATAGACTGGCACCGCACCACTCGTCAGCGCGACCAGCACAACCCGACGGTTCTCCGCCACCGAGTGGAGCAATTCTGGTTCGAGCGAGATGGCATCGCCGCGGGCTATCCGCACGATCGCATCCGCGTCGAGGTCCTCCGGCGCGCTGACCCGTAAGCGCGATCCAGCTTCCACGGCGCGACTCACAGGCCTCCCAGCAATGTGCACACTGGCCGTCCGGATGGAAAGCGGAGGTCCAATCGAGGTGGCTCGCTCGGACACCACGGTAACCCACCGGCGGCGGTGCGGAGCACTAACTCGGCGACCTGATCGGGCGCCGCGCCCCGTCCCGCCGCTAGCTCCGATTCGCGCTGAGCACGCCTGGCACCCACCATGGATGGCGTGCGCACCATCACTCTCAACAACAACGTCCAGATTCCCCAGCTTGGCTTTGGCGTATTTCAGGTGCCGCCGGATGACACCGAGCGGGTGGTGTCCCTCGCGCTGGAAACCGGATATCGCAGCATCGACACCGCAGCGGCCTACCACAACGAGCAAGGCGTGGGAAAGGCGATCGCGTCGTGCGGGTTGACCCGCGACGAGGTCTTCGTCACTACCAAGCTGTGGAACGCCGATCACGGCTACGACCAGGCGCTACGCGCCTTCGATACCAGCGCGCGGCAACTTGGCCTCGACACCGTGGACCTCTACCTCATCCACTGGCCGGTGCCCAGCGCGGACCGGTACGTCGAGACCTGGCGGGCACTGGAGAAACTGGCCGCAGACGGCCGGGTGCGTGCGATCGGGGTGTCCAACTTCACCGGCGAGCACCTGCGGCGGCTGGTCGCCGAGACCGGCACGGTACCCGCCGTCAACCAGATCGAGCTGCATCCCTACTTCCCGCAGACCGAGCTGCGCACGCTGCACGCCGAGCACGGCATCGCGACCGAGGCGTGGAGCCCGCTGGCGCAGGGCGCGGTCCTGTCCGACGCCACCATCACTCGCCTCGCTAAGCGCTACGGCGTGACCCCGGCTCAGGTTGTGCTGCGCTGGCACCTGCAGATCGGCAACATTGTGATCCCCAAATCCGTGACCCCGGCCCGGATCCGAGACAACCTCGACGTCTTCACCTTCACCCTGTCCCCCGCGGACGTCTCAGCGATCACCGCCCTCAACATCAACCGCCGAACCGGCGCAGACCCCGCCACGTTCTCCTTGACTTGATCGCCACCCCGCCGGCGCATTCAGCGGGCTCAGCGGGGTTATTCGCACCTCTTTTGCCCCGCTGAGCCC
>CAXUFG010000300.1:0-1942 GCA_964250265.1 uncultured Pseudonocardiaceae bacterium
CCCCGGAGGGCGCCCACAAGACATCCCCCCCTGGGTTGGCGACCCGGGACAGGATGAACAGCAGGTCGGAGAGCCGGTTGAGGTAGCGCGCGGTCAGCACGTTGGTGCGCGGCGCCTCCACCGCCAGCAGCGCCCAGATGCTGCGCTCAGCCCGTCGGGTGATCACCCGAGCGGTGTGTAGCAGCGCGGCGCCGGGTGTGCCGCCGGGCAGGATGAACGAGTCCAGCTTGGGCAACGGGCCGTTGAACTCGTCACACCAGCCTTCCAGGCGGGTGACGTAGCTCTCGTCAATGCGTAGCGGGGGGTACTTCGGGTTGGCGATGATCGGAGTGCACAGGTCAGCGCCCACGTCGAACAGATCGTTCTGCACCTGCTTCAGAACCGTGATCAGGCCTTCTGGGAGTGATCCCAGGGCCAGCGCTACGCCGAGCGCGCAGTTGGTTTCGTCCACGTCGGCGTAGGCGATCAGGCGCGGATCGGTCTTACTCACCCGCGTGAAGTCGCCGAGGCCGGTGGTTCCGTCGTCGCCGGTGCGGGTGTAGATCCTGGTGAGGTGCACGGCCATGGAGTTGAGGCTACGGGTGGACGCTACGCGTGCGGGCACCCGCTAGCGTGCACCCCCGTGAGCGAGCACTTCAGGGTCTGTGGCGGTGCGCGGTTGAGCGGCGAGGTGCAGGTCGTCGGGGCGAAGAACAGCGTGTTGAAGCTGATGGCGGCAGCGTTGCTGGCAGAGGGCACCACCACGCTCTCCAACTGCCCCGAGATCCTGGACGTCCCGTTGATGGCTGACGTGTTGCGCGGGCTCGGCTGTGAAGTGGAGGTCGCTGGGTCGGCAGTGCGGATCAGCACGCCGGCTGAACCCAAGTACGAGGCTGACTATGGATCGGTGAGCAAGCTGCGGGCTTCGGTCTGTGTGCTCGGCCCGCTGGTAGGCCGCTGCCGGCGGGCCAAGGTCGCGCTGCCCGGCGGGGACGCCATCGGCTCCCGCCCTCTGGACATGCACCAGAACGGGCTTCGCAAGCTGGGCGCCCGCAGCGAGATCGAGCACGGTTGCGTGGTCGCCGAGGCCGAGGGGCTGCATGGGGCGCAGATCTGGCTGGATTTCCCCAGCGTGGGGGCGACCGAGAACATCCTGATGGCCGCGGTGCTCGCGGAGGGCACCACGGTGATCGACAACGCGGCCCGCGAGCCGGAGATCGTGGACCTGTGCCTGATGCTGCAGCAGATGGGTGCGCGGATTTCCGGCGCGGGCACTTCCACGCTCACCGTCGACGGAGTAGACATGCTGGCGCCCACCGAACACCGGGTGATCGGGGACCGGATTGTGGGCGCCACCTGGGCCTTCGCCGCCGCCATGACCCGAGGCGATGTCACCGTCCGGGGCGTCGACCCCCATCACCTCGATCTGGTGCTGGAGAAGCTCCGACTGGCCGGCGCCCAGGTCGATTACCCCGGCGACGACAGCTTCCGGGTGATCATGCCCGGCCGACCCACCGCGGTGGACTTCGTGACGTTGCCCTATCCGGGTTTCGCCACCGATCTGCAGCCGATGGCGATCGCGCTGTCCGCGATCTCCGAGGGCACCTCGATGATCACCGAGAATGTGTTCGAGGCCCGGTTCCGGTTCGTCGAGGAGATGATCCGCTTGGGTGCCGACGCCCGCACCGACGGCCACCACGCGGTCGTCCGGGGCGTCGAGCAACTCTCCAGCGCCCCGGTATGGGCCTCCGACATCAGGGCCGGCGCCGGCCTGGTGCTAGCTGGATTGTGCGCAGAGGGAACCACGGATGTATGGGAGGTTTTCCACATCGACCGCGGCTACCCGCGCTTCTTGGAGAACTTCGCACTGCTGGGCGCAGATGTGCAGCGCCTCACCGCTCCTCCCGAGCGCTGACCCCTCTCCCCCGCCCCAGGGGGAATAAAAGGGGTGGGGGCGCCGCCA
>CAXUFG010000300.1:1952-4985 GCA_964250265.1 uncultured Pseudonocardiaceae bacterium
CCCTCGCTCCATTTGGGGGTGTGCCCCCCCCGCTATTCCCCCAATTTGGTCAATTTGCCGGCGCAGGTTGCCGGTGGAGTACCGCGAGCGGATGAGCTTCTTGTCGAACTTGCCCACCGAGGTCTTGGGTATCTCGGTCACGAAGGACCAGTGATCGGGAAGCTGCCAGGCCGGCACCGAGGCGCTAAGATGATCGCGTAGCTCGGCCGCGGTGACCTGTTCACCTTCGGCGATGACCACGGTGGCCAGGGGACGCTCGACCCACCTGTCATCCGGGACGGCGACCACCGCGGCCTCGACCACCCTGGGATGGCCCATCAGGAGGTTCTCCAGCCGCACGGAGGAGATCCACTCTCCACCGGATTTGATCACGTCCTTGGCGCGGTCGGTGAGGGTGATGAAGCCCAGCTCGTCGATGATGCCGACGTCACCGGTCCGCAGCCACCCGTCGTGAAATCGACCAGAGTTCGCGTCGCCGGGGTCGGTCTCGCCGTAGTACCGCGCGGTCACCCACGGCCCGCGGACCTGGATTTCTCCCACCGATGTGCCGTCACAGGGCAGTACCACGTCGCCGTCGCCGACTATGCGACCTTCGACCCCGGCGACAAGCCGACCCTGGCCCGCCCGGTAACGCCAGGAGTCCTCACCCCGCGCACCCACCGGCGGGGTGGCCACCGAGGCGACCGGGGAGGTCTCCGTCATGCCCCACGCCTGCGTGACCTCGATGCCGAGTTCGTCCGAGAAGGCCTTGATCAGCGCCAGTGGCATTGCAGAGCCGCCGCAGAGCACCCGGCGAATCGAGGACACATCTCCGCCATGTTCTCGCAGGTAGCGCAGCACATCCCCCCAGATCGTCGGCACCGCGCCAGCGAGCGTGGCCTGCTCCGCCGCGATGATCCTGAGCAGCTGCGCGGCAGTCAGGAAGCGGTCGGGCATGATCATGCTCGCGCCGGACATCAGTGCCGCATAGGGCAGCCCCCAGGCGTTGGCGTGGAACATCGGCACCACGGGCAGGATCCGATCCGCCGGAGTCAGGCCCCCGACCTCGCCGGTACACAAGCACATCGAGTGCAGGTAGGCCGAGCGGTGGCTGTAGGCGACGCCTTTGGGGTTGCCCGTGGTACCGCTCGTATAGCACATCGCGGCCGCGCTGCGCTCGTCCAAGCAGTGCTCGTCCATGCTGGTCGGCCAGGCGAATTCCTCGGGTTGGGCAGCAAGCAGCTCGTGGTAGGAGTGCAACTGCTTGCCGGTGCCACCCAGCGCGGACTCCTCGGCCGCTCCCACCACAATGACGTGCCGGACCGTCTTCATCCCGGCCAAGGCTCGGGCTAGCAGTGCCACCAACGAGCCATCCACGATCACCACGTCGTCCTCGGCGTGGTTGGCGATCCAGGCCACCTGCTCAGTCGGCAGCCGCAGGTTGAGGGTGTGCACCACCGCGCCCATTGCGGGGACCGCCAGGTAGGCCTCGAGGTGCTCCTGGTTGTTCCATTGGAAGGTGGCCACCCGCTGGTCGCCGGTGATGCCGAGTTCGCGCAGCGCCCCGGCCAGCTGCGCCGCGCGCCGCCCCAGCTGCGCGTAGCTGGCCCGGCGGGCGCCGTCACCGGTCCAGGTGACGACCTCGCTGTCACCGTGCACGGTGGTGCCGTGACGCATGATCGTCCCCACGGTGAGGGGGAAATCCATCATCGTGCTGTCCACCGCGGTGAGCCTTTCTCTCCTCGATTGTGGCGCTGGCCACAGTAGGTGCCCAGTATTCTCCGCAATAGAGGCTGGAGGTGCCCTGATGCCCTACCCCAGTGATCACGAACGGGACCGGCCGTGGGTGATGCGAACCTATGCTGGGCACTCGTCGGCGCGCACGTCGAACGCGCTGTACCGGCGCAACCTCGCAAAGGGACAGACCGGCCTGTCGGTGGCCTTCGACCTGCCCACCCAGACCGGCTACGACCCCGATCACGAGCTCGCCCGGGGCGAGGTCGGCAAGGTTGGCGTGCCGGTCAGCCACATCGGCGACATGCGGGCGCTGTTCGAGGGTATCCCGATGGCGCAGGCCAATACCTCGATGACGATCAACGCCACCGCCATGTGGCTGCTCGCCCTCTACGCCTCGGTGGCCCATGAGCACGGCGCGGACCTGGCACGATTGTCCGGCACCACGCAGAACGACATCATCAAGGAGTACCTGTCCCGGGGAACCTACGTCTTCCCGCCCGGGCCGAGCCTGCGGTTGATCACCGACATGGTGGTCTACACGGTCCAGCACATCCCCAAATGGAACCCGATCAATATCTGCAGCTACCACCTGCAGGAGGCGGGCGCGACCCCGGTCCAGGAAGTCGCCTACGCGATGTGCACCGCGATCGCCGTGCTGGACTCGGTCCGCGACTGCGGGCAGGTTGCACCTGAGGACTTTGCGAACGTCGTCGGCCGGATCTCGTTCTTCGTCAACGCCGGGGTGCGCTTCGTCGAGGAGATGTGCAAGCTGCGCGCCTTCGGGCGGCTGTGGGACGAGACCTGCCGGGACCGCTACGGCGTCGAGGACGCCACGCTGCGTCGGTTTCGATACGGCGTGCAAGTGAACTCGCTCGGACTGACCGAGCCGCAACCGGAGAACAACGTCCAGCGCATCGTGCTGGAGATGCTCGCGGTGACGCTGTCCCGGGACGCCCGGGCCCGCGCGGTGCAGTTGCCAACATGGAACGAGGCGCTGGGCCTGCCGCGGCCCTGGGACCAGCAGTGGGCGCTGCGGATGCAGCAGGTGCTGGCCTATGAGACCGACCTGCTGGAGTACGAGGATCTCTTCGAGGGCTCCCGGGTGGTGGAGGGCCGGGTCGCCGAGATCGTCGAGGGCGTCCGGGCGGAGATCGACCGGGTGCAGGGCATGGGCGGAGCGATTGCCGCCGTCGAATCCGGATACATGAAGTCGCAACTGGTGTCATCGTTGGCGGCGCGGCGCCGGCGGATCGAGGACGGCCAGGACGTGATCGTCGGGGTCAACCGGTTCACCGAGACCGACCCCAGCCCGCTGCA
>CAXUFG010000301.1:0-4976 GCA_964250265.1 uncultured Pseudonocardiaceae bacterium
ACCGGAGTCGACCCGGGCTTGGTACGGCTACGGCTGGCCGGCATCGGGACAGCGTCGATGGTGCTCGCGGCCGCGGTGATGTCTGGTGTGCGGGCGCTGAGCGGGCAACCGGTGACCGTGGAGTTGTTCGCCGCGGTGTTAGCGATGATCAGCAACCTCGCGGTGAACGAGCCCGACGTGAGACGAACCCGGGTGACGACGCTGCTCATGCTCGGACCGGCCACGGTCTCGCTCACAGCCGGGACGCTGCTGGCACCGCACCGAGTCCTCGCCGACGTCGTGTTCGTCACCGTGACGATGGTCGCGGTCTACATCCGCCGCTTCGGCCCGCGCGGCTTCGCGCTGGGCATGGCCGCGTTCATGCCGTTCTTCCTCACCCAGTTCCTGCATGTCAGTGTGGCGCAGTTGCCCTGGCTACTGCTAGCAGCCGCGACCGGCATCGGTGCCACACTGCTGCTGCGCGGCAGGGCGTTCGCCGAGCGGCCAGAGCTGACACTCGACCGGTTCGCGGTGATCCGGCTGGCGGATGCACTGGAGGCAGCCCGGCGCGCGCATGGGCCCGTTCCCATGGACCGGCCCGGCGGCCCGGACGGGCCAGGGGATCCCGATGGCGACGAGGATTCGGCCAGCACAACTGATGCCGGCCAGCCGCAGGGCCTGGCGTTGAGCACCCGCCAGGCCATCCAGGTCGGCGTCGCGACCAGCCTGGCGATCGTGGTCGGTGAGCTCGTTTCGCCGGCACGCTGGTACTGGGCGGTGCTGACCGCGTTCCTCGTGTTCGCCGGCACCAGCAGCCGCGGTGACGTGATCAGGGTCAAAGTAGGTGTTCACGGTGGGTGGCTAGGGCGATAATTCCGGTCATGCCGATTAACGGGGAAGCCGCGCAGCCTGGCCCCGGTCGGGATGGTGACGTCTCTGCTATGACCAGGTTGCGGGTGGTTCTGGCTGAGGACGACATCCTGTTGCGTGAGGGTTTGGCCAGCCTGCTGGAGCGGTCGGGTTTCGCGGTGGTGGGGCAGGCCGGCGGTGGGGCGCAGCTTCTCACGCTGGTCCGTCAGGAGGCGCCCGAGTTGGTGGTCGTTGATATCCGGATGCCGCCGACCCATACCACCGAGGGTCTTCAGGCGGCCCGGGTGATCCGCGAGGAGTTCCCGGCGACGGGCATCGTGGTGCTCTCGGCCCATGCCGAGATCGAGCATGCGATGGAGTTGCTGGCCAGCGGCCGGGGAATTGGCTACCTGCTCAAAAGCCGGGTCACCGACGTGGCGGAGTTCATCGAGACGCTCGAGCGCATCGCCAAGGGCGCTTCGGTAATGGATCCGGCGTTGGTGGCGGAGCTGGTCTCGGCCCGCCGGCGCAACGATCCACTGGCGGTGCTCAGCGCGCGGGAGCGGGAGGTGCTGGCGCTGATGGCCGAGGGGCGCTCCAATGCAGGCATCGGCCGCCGGCTGTGGGTCACCGAGGGCACGGTGGAAAAGCACGTGCGCAGCATTTTGGCCAAGCTGTGTCTCCCGGAGACCAACGACGATCACCGTCGGGTGCTGGCCGTGGTCACCTTCCTGGAGGCCCGCTGACCGGATCGGCTGGATGGCCGTCACCGTCGCGGACTGCCAGCTCGAAGCCGCTCTCCCCACCGAGGTCGATATCGAGCAGCGCGATATCCGGCTGCAATTGGGTGGCCTGCTGCAGGGCCTCAGCACCGGTCGACGCCACGCCGACGACCAGGAGCCCCTGGCGTTCCAGCAAGCCACGGGCGGCTCGCCGGACCGAAGGCGCCGACTACGCCAAGCACCCCGCGGCGGCTAGCAGGTACCTCGGGACTGCAGCCAACGGGAAGCCTAGCTGGATGCTGGCGTCGAAGACGGACGACCGCGCAAGGGCCACTCTCAAGAGCATGGTCTTGTTGGGTGCAAGGCGTTAATGCTCGACGACGCCGTCCGCGTCCACCGGGCGGTCCGGCTGGGAACGGCATGGCTTCAAGGAGGCTGGGATGGACGTCGCAGTGCTGGGCATGGGACGGATGGGGCGTGCGCTCGCGGGAAGGCTGCGTGAGGGCGGCCACCGGGTGGCGGTGTGGAACCGCTCGAAGGGCAAGGCCGGCGAGGTTGTGTCCGCGGGCGCCCGGGAAGCGCACAGCATCACCGACGCCGTGGACGGTGTCGATGTCGCACTCACCATGCTGGCCAACGACGACGCGGTCCGGGCAGTGGCATTGGGTGCGCTCCGGTCGTCGATCGCGGCGAAGACCATCTATATTGACTGCTCGACGGTCTCGCCCAAGCTCAGCAGCGAGCTATCTGGGGCCTTCCCCGCCCGGTTCCTCGCGATGCCCGTCGTCGGCAACCCCGCCGCGGTGCGGGCGGGCCGGGCGGTGTTCCTCGCCGGCGGCAATGCCGGCGTCGTGGACCACCTGCAACCTGTGCTGTCCTCGCTGTCGGAGACCATCCGGCGCTATGACACCGCGCCGCTGGCCATCACCGCCAAGCTGGCAACCAACATGCTGCTGCTGTCCGAGGTGGTCGCCCTGGCCGAGTCCTTTGCCGTCGGCCGCTCCGGGGGCCTCACAGACGACCAGCTGCGAGACCTGCTCGGCACCAGTCCCCTGGTGGCGCCCGGGTTGAAAAACCGCTTCGAGGACTTGCTGACCGGCTCCCAGCAGGGATGGTGGACCACCGTGCTGGGAGCCAAGGACGCCGGCTTGGCACTCGACATCGCCCACAAAGCCAATGTCGAGCTGCCGGCAGCCCAGGTGGTCCAGCAGCTCTACGACAAAGCGGCGGCGACGGGTCTGGATGACGCCGACATCGCCACCGTGACCGAGCTCTACCGCTAAGTGAGGCTGATCTCGAGAAGGTAAACCGTGCGGTCCAGAACTCGGTCGTAAATCGAAATGAGGATCTCGACCTCTTCGGGTTCACGACGTCACAAAAGAAGCGCCGCACGCTTCGGACGTGATCAGGTGCGGCTGATTGGATGGCGTCCCGGCGGCTGCGGTCCCAGTTCACCTGGCGGCCGAGATCGTGCGGGCGAAGCCGGCCTTCGGAGGCTTCGGACGGGCGTCGAAGAAGTCGTTGGTGCGCAGGTGCCCGTCGCGCTGCTCGTTGCCAGTATCGATGCTGGCGCTATCACATGCCCTCCGGTGACGGGCCGGCGACCTGAGTCGCGGAAGCCATGAGCTCATCGATCGCGGCGAGGTCCGCTTTGCTCAGCGAGAGGTCCGCGGCGGCAAGGCTGTCCTGGACGTGGCGTGCTTGCCGGGCACCGACGATGGCCACATGCACTGCCGGGTTCGCCAGCGCCCAGGCAATAGCCAATTGGCTCACGGTCATGCCGTGGTCGGCGGCGAACTTGTCCAGCGCGCGCATCGCCGCGAGGTTCCGCCGGTAACTCTCGCCGGTGAACATCGGGCTGTTGGCGCGCCAGTCATCGCTGGCGAATGTGGTGTTCTCGGTCAGCGTTCCGGTCAGCAAGCCGTGTGCCAATGGGCCGTATACCAGCACGCCGATGTTGTGCTCGCGAGTGTAGGGCAGCACCTCGTCCTCGATCTCACGACGGAACAGGTGGTAGGGCGGCTGCAATGTCTCCACGGGCAGGGTGCTGGCGAACTCGGCCATCTGTTGCGCGTCGTAGTTGGACACGCCAACGTGGCCGATCTTGCCTTCGGCGACGAGTTCCCCTAGGGCGCCCGCCGTCTCGGCAGCTGGAACCTTCGGGTCGGGCCAGTGCACCTGGTACAAGTCGATGTGGTCGATGCCCAGCGCCGTCAGGCTGGCGTCCACGCCCTCGCGCAGCCACTCGGGGCTGGCGTCGCGGACCAGGCCGGAATCGGTCATGCGCAACCCACCCTTGGTGGCGATGACGACCTGGTCCCGGTTCCTGGTGAGCTCATCACCAAGCGCGGTGCCGAGCAGTCGCTCGGACGCGCCGAAACCGTAGGCCTGCGCGGTGTCGAAGAAGTTGACGCCCAGCTCTCGGGCCCGGCGGATCGCCGTGATCGCCGCGTCCTCGTCGAACTGGCCCCACTCTCCGCCGAGCTGCCAGGTTCCGAACGCGATGCGCGATACGTGAAGTCCGCTCCTGCCCAATGTGGTCATCTTCATGTCGCATCCTCCTGAGAAAAGCGCCCCGCAGGGCCATCCGGAAGTCCTCGCGCGCGGAGCCCGTGTCCGGATCGGCCGACTCGGCGAACATCTCGGACAGGAACGCCTCGACAGCGACCGCATACTTGTTCGGCCACCACTTGTAGATCGTCGCCTTGCTCGTCCCGCTCCTGCTGGCAATCTCGTAGATGGTCATCGCGCGCAGCCCAACCTCATCCATCAGCTCAGCAGTCGCGCGCAACACGGCCGTGCGAGCTCGTTCGCTACGCGGGCGACCGGGACGGCGCTGGTCCTGCGCGGCGTGGCCTGTCACAAGGACAGCATGGCGTTGTTTCCATGGCGCAACATCACTGTTAGCGCCCGTCGTGCTCTGTTGCTGGCGGCAGTCATCAGACTCCTGCTGACCGGTACCAAAGTTCAGCGCTGGCAGTGAAGACGTGCGCAGCCCGCGGGGCGATCGTGGAACAGCACAAGCGGGCTGAGGTCTGGCTCGGTGCGGCGCTGGAGTCAGGTATCACGCGGAAGGAGGCCTCGGAGGGTCGATGAGTCTTCTGGTTGTGGGGCTCTCCCACCGCAGCGCACCAGTGGACGTGCTGGAGCGAGTCGCGGTGTCCTGCGCGGACGCCGGCAAGATCCTGCACCAGCTGCTCGAGGTTGAGCACGTCGCAGAAGCACTGCTGCTCTCCACCTGCAACCGGGTCGAGGTCTACGCGGTGGTGACCACTTTTCACGATGCGCTGGCCGAGATCACCGACGTCCTGGCCCACCAGTCCGCGATGACGCTGGATGAGCTGTCCGAACACCTCTACGTGCACTACGCGGCGGCCGGTGTGGAGCACCTGTTCTCGGTGGCCGCCGGGCTCGACTCGATGGTCG
>CAXUFG010000302.1:0-4976 GCA_964250265.1 uncultured Pseudonocardiaceae bacterium
GAGTGCACCGACCGCGACCCGGTGCTGCGGGCGGTGCTGCGCCGCCTCGGCGTCCTGTACGCCGGCTGGGTCGCCGCCGGTGGCGATCCGGAGGTGTCCGGCCTGCGCCGGGCGTACGACCGGGTGTGCGGCCCGCGCGGCGCCGGGGGGGGTGGGTTTCTTGGGGCGGGTGGTAGACGCGCTGGGCCTTCCGCTCGATGGTCTGGGTGACATCGTCGCTGACGAGCAACGTGTCCTCGAGCTGCAAGCGCCCACAGTGATCGATCGGCAGCCGGTGAAGGAACCGCTGCAGACCGGCATCAAGGCGATCGACTCGCAGACCCCGATCGGCCGCGGCCAGCGTCAGCTCATCATCGGTGACCGCAAGACCGGCAAGACCGCGGTCTGTATCGACACCATCATCAACCAGAAGGCGAACTGGGAGTCCGGCGACCCGAGCAAGCAGGTGCGCTGCATCTATGTGGCGGTCGGCCAGAAGGGCACCACGATCGCCGCGGTCCGCCAGACCCTGGAGGATGCCGGCGCGCTGGCCTACACCACCATCGTCGCCGCACCCGCCTCCGATTCGGCCGGCTACAAGTACATCGCGCCCTACACCGGTTCGGCGATCGGCCAGCACTGGATGTATCAGGGCAAGCACGTACTGATCATTTTCGACGATCTGTCCAAGCAAGCGGAGGCCTACCGGGCCATCGCGCTGCTGCTGCGCCGCCCGCCGGGTCGGGAGGCCTACCCGGGTGATGTGTTCTACCTGCACTCGCGGTTGCTGGAACGGTGCGCGAAGCTGTCCGACGAGCTGGGCGCGGGATCGCTGACCGGGTTGCCGATCATCGAGACCAAGGCCAACGACATCTCGGCCTACATCCCGACCAATGTGATCTCCATCACCGATGGTCAGTGCTTCTTCGAGTCCGACCTGTTCAACCAGGGTGTTCGACCGGCGATCAACGTCGGTGTGTCGGTCTCCCGGGTCGGCGGTTCGGCCCAGATCAAGGCCATGAAATCGGTTGGCGGCACGCTTCGGCTGGAGCTGTCCCAGTATCGCGAGCTGGAAGCGTTCGCCGCGTTTGGGGCGGAGAACCTCGATGCCACCTCGCGGCGCCAACTCGAGCGCGGTGCCCGGCTGACCGAGCTGCTCAAGCAGGCCCAGTACGCGCCGGTTCCGGTCGAGGAGCAGGTGGTGTCGATTTTCCTTGGCACCCGCGGTCACCTCGACGAAGTGGCGGTGGCCGACGTGCGGCGCTTCGAATCGGAGTTCCTTGCCGACATCCGCCGGCATCACTCAGGCATCCTGGACGCTATCCGGGAGAGTAAGCAGTTCAGCGACGACACCGAGCGGCAGGTGGTGGACGCGGTGACGGCGTTCAAGAAGCAGTTCACCACGAGCGATGGCTCAGGGCTGGGCACGGAGGCCGAGGCCGACGCGATGGATGCGGACGAGGTCGAGCGTGAGTCGGTGAAGGTCAACAAACCGGCCCCTAAGAAGAAGTGACGCAACATGGCAGCGCAGCTGAGAGTGCTCCGGCGCCGGATCCGCTCGGTGCAGTCCACGAAAAAGATCACCAAGGCGAGCGAGCTCATCGCCACCTCGCGGATCGCCCGGGCCCAGGCCCGGGTCGTGGCGTCCCGGCCGTACGCGAGGGAGATCACCAAGGTGCTTTCCGCGCTGGCTAGCGCGGCGGGGACGCTGGACAACCCGCTGCTGGTCGAGCGGGAGAACCCGACCCGGGCGGCAATGCTCGTGGTGACCAGCGATCGTGGTCTGTGCGGGGGCTACAACGCCAACCTGCTGCGGGCCGCTGAGGAGTTGCACGCGCTGCTGCGCGACGAGGGTAAGTCCGTGCAGGTGTACCTGATCGGTCGCAAAGCGGTCGGCTACTACACGTTCCGCGGGCGGGCGGTGGAGCAGTCCTGGAGTGGATTCTCCGAGCAACCCTCCTATGAGAATGCGGCTGCAGCGGGAAACGTGCTCGTACGCGCGTTTCTGTCCGGCGCCGACGATAAGGACGGTGGTGCCGGAGCGGACGGGGTGGCCGGGGTGGACGAGCTGCACATCGTCTACACGGAGTTCCGCTCCATGCTCACACAGACTCCCCGGGCCCGCCGGATCGCGCCCCTAGAGGTCGAGTACGTCGAGAACGACGCTGCCGACGACGGCACTGCACGGTCGCGCCCGGATGGGCCGGCCCCGCTGTACGAGTTCGAGCCGGACGCTGAGGAGTTGCTCGCGAGCCTGCTGCCCAAATACATCAATACCAGGATCTATGCGGCGCTTCTGGAGGCTGCCGCGTCAGAGCAGGCTGCCCGCCGTCAGGCGATGAAAGCCGCCACGGACAATGCGACCGACCTGATCCAGGACCTCTCTCGGCAGGCTAATCGGGCTCGCCAGGGCCTCATCACCCAGGAGATCAGCGAGATTGTCGGCGGTGCGGAAGCGCTGGCCGCCGCGGGAAGTGACGATTGAGATGACTACAGCAGAGAAGTCGACGGTCGCGCAGAACTCCGAAGCGGGTACCGGCCGAGTGGTGCGGGTCACTGGGCCCGTGGTGGACGTGGAGTTTCCCGCCGACCAGGTGCCGCCGCTGTTCAACGCGCTGACAGTGGAGGTCGAGCTGGAAGCGCTGCGTAAGACCATGACCTTGGAAGTTGCGCTGCACCTCGGTGACAACACCGTGCGCGCCATCGCGATGCAGCCAGCAGACGGCTTGGTGCGGGGCTCGGCGGTGACCGACACTGGATCGGCGATCTCGGTACCGGTCGGCAGCCAGGTCAAGGGCCACGTCTTCAACATGCTGGGCCAGTGCCTGGACGCCCCGGACACCAAGTTCACCGGGGACCGCTGGACGATCCACCGCGACCCGCCGCCCTTCAACCAGCTCGAGGGCAAGACCGAGATGCTCGAGACCGGTTTGAAGGTCATCGATCTGCTCACCCCGTACGTGCAGGGAGGCAAGATCGGCTTGTTCGGCGGCGCCGGAGTGGGCAAGACGGTGCTCATCCAGGAGATGATCATCCGGGTGGCCCGGAACTTCGGTGGCACATCGGTGTTCGCCGGCGTGGGGGAGCGCACCCGCGAGGGCAACGACCTGTTCCTGGAGATGCAGGAGGCCGGCGTCCTCAAGGACACCGCGCTGGTCTTCGGTCAGATGGACGAGCCGCCCGGTACCCGTATGCGGGTCGCGCTGTCCGCGTTGACCATGGCGGAGTACTTCCGCGACGAGATGAACACCGATGTGCTGCTGTTCATCGACAACATCTTCCGGTTCACCCAGGCTGGCTCGGAGGTCTCCACCCTGCTCGGCCGGCTGCCCTCCGCAGTGGGTTACCAGCCAACGCTGGCCGACGAGATGGGCCAGCTGCAGGAGCGGATCACCTCGACCCGAGGCCGGTCGATCACCTCGATGCAGGCGATCTACGTGCCCGCCGATGACTACACCGACCCGGCACCGGCGACGACCTTCGCCCACCTGGATGCCACCACGGAGCTCTCCCGGGGGGTGTTCGCCAAGGGCATCTTCCCGGCGGTGGACCCGCTGAACTCCTCCTCCACCATCCTCGACCCGCAGTATGTGGGCGAGGAGCACTACCGGGTCGCGCAGGAGGTGAAGCGGATCCTGCAGAAGTACAACGACCTGCAGGAGATCATCGCCATTCTGGGCATTGATGAGCTGTCCGAAGAGGACAAGGTCACGGTGAACAGAGCGCGGCGGATCGAGCGGTTCCTGAGCCAGAACATGTACTCCGCTGAGCAGTTCACCGGTCAGGAGGGCTCGACGGTGCCACTCAAGGAAACCATCGAGGCTTTCGACAAACTCTCCAAGGGTGAGTTTGACCACATGCCAGAGCAGGCCTTCTACCTCTGTGGTGGGCTCGAGGATCTGGAACGGAAGTACCAGCAGCTCTCCCAAAGCTGAGGACTGCGATACGTCAGCCGGGACTGCATCGGCAGCGGGGCGGCGGTAAGGCAAGGAGACTTGGGTGGCTGAGATGTCCGTCGAGCTGGTGGCGGTGGAGCGGCAGGTGTGGTCGGGCCGGGCGAGCTCGGTGTTCGCCGAGACGACAGTCGGGGAGCTGGGCATCCTGCCCGGGCACACGCCGCTGCTCGGCGAACTCGTGGAGGGGGGCATCGTCAAGGTCACCACCACCGATGGGGAGGTCGTGACGGCGGCGGTATTCGGTGGTTTCCTGTCGGTCGCCGGTGACAAGGTCAGCGTGCTCGCCGAGGCCGCCGAGCTCGCCGACGAGATTGACGCTCGAGCCGCCCGGGACGAGCTAGCACAGGCGGGCAGCGATGCGGACGACGAGTCGAGACGGGCCAGGGCCACTGCTCGGCTGAAGGCGGTCGGCGAGGCCGTCTGAGATCTCTCCGCGCACGGGAGCGGCCTCCATGGGGATCGGGCAGATCGTTGGTTTGGTCCTGCTGGCAGCGGTACTCATCATCGTCGCGTTGGCGGTTCGACGTCTCCGGATCGTGCGGCGAGGCGGGATTGATGTCGCGTTACGTTCGAGGTACAACGCCGCGGGCCGTGGCTGGCACCAGGGGGTCGGGCGCTACCGGGGCGACGACTTCGCCTGGTTTCGCGTCTCCAGCCTGCGCTCTGGCCCGGAGCACGTCCTCGGCCGGGAAGAGCTGGTGATCGTCGAGCGCCGCGGTTTGACGGCACCGGAGAGCTACGCGATGCCCGGCGGATCGGTCGTGCTTCGTTGCCGCACCGGCGTTGACGAGCTGGAACTGGCGATGCGGCAGGACACCCTCACTGGGTTTCTGTCCTGGCTGGAATCGGCCCCGCCGCGGTCGCGGCGGGGCTCGTGAGTGCGTAACGGTGTTATAACACCGCCGGCTGAGCCGGCAATGGGACAACTGTTACGCACTCACGAGTCTTGTGGGCGCCCGGCGGGGGCCCCCCAGACATACCCCCCCGGGGTTGGGCCCCGGGGCAGGATGAACAGCAGGTCGGAGAGCCGGGTGGGGTTGG
>CAXUFG010000303.1:0-4959 GCA_964250265.1 uncultured Pseudonocardiaceae bacterium
GTCGGCCCGCGCGCTTCCCCGGGGCTGCCCGCCCCAGGGGCCCCCGCGGGGGGGTCGCCGGGGGTCGGGCCGGGGGGGCCGGCCAGACGCTGATCGTCAACCTGCCGGGCTCCACCGGCGGGGTGCGGGACGGCCTTGCGGTGCTTGAGGGCGTCCTGGACCATGCCGTCGAACAGCTGCACGGTGCAGATCATGCTGGCAGCGGAACTGGCCAGCCAGCTCTGGCCAAGCACGCACCCAGCCACTCCGAGACTGCCGCGCAGCCGCCTGTTTCGGCACGGTCTTCGTCATCCTCCGCACCCTCCGGCGCAGTACTTCGCGCCGTGGTCACGGAGGACCCACTGGATGTTGAGGAGCACGCCAGACTGGTAGCTCGCTCTACCGCCGGCGCGGTAGTGAGCTTTTCCGGGGTGGTCCGCGACCACGACGGAGGTAAGGGAGTACGCGCGCTGGAGTACTCGGGCCATCCCAGTGCGGGTGACGTGATCATGCGAGTGGCGGTCCAGGTCGCTGCGGGGCATCCCGAGGTGCTCGGTTTGGCTGTCAGCCACCGGATCGGACCACTGATGATCGGTGATTCCGCGTTGGCGTGCGCGGTGTCCGCGGCCCACCGGGCCGCGGCTTACGCGGCGTGCGCAGCGCTGGTGGACGAGGTGAAGCTACAGCTACCGATCTGGAAGCGGCAGGAGTTCAACGACGGCGCCGAGCAGTGGGTCAACTCACCCTGAATCCCCGAATCCCGCTTCCCCTGGCGTGTCGGGTTCTGATGCTCGCCGTGTCGCACCGGGGTGCTCGACCACAAGCCGGCTCAGCCGCCCGCGAATGGTGGCAGCACGTCCAATTCGGCAACGGGCGGTAGCGGCGTTGCACGGTCCCGAACCGCGACGGAATCAAGCAGGAAGCTACAGGCCGGGAGTACCTTGCCGAGGGCTTCGCCATGCCGGGCCGCGATTGCGTCGAGCGCGTCGCCGACTGTGGCGCCGCGGCCGATGTCAACGTTTTCACTGGGTAAGCCGGCAGCGGCACGTGCTGCCGCGAAGTACCGCACCGTCACCATGGTCAGGCCCCCAATCGCGTTAACTCATCTTACCTCTGTCGTACTCTACGACAGAGGTAGTGAGCTTCATGGGTGGAACCAACAAGTCCGACTTAACGGAATAGCGCGGCCCTATTCTGCGCATATTCGGATGTTCTGGACAATAAACTCCGCACATGCCGACAGCGCCCGGTCGACTTCGGGCGATGTCGGCATGAATCGGCCGCTGCCCAAGACTTTATAAGCCGGAGTTGGCTGGCCTACCCAGAGCGGCCCCAGCCACAGCGGGCAGCAAAGACGGACATCTAGCTGGATCCGGACAGCCGTTGAGTTTGTATCGCTCAGGTGCGGAGGTATCCTGCACGGTGTGCCGCACTATCGGATGGCCGAGATTGCTGAGCTGTTTGGCGTAAGCGATGACACCGTTCGGCGCTGGGCGGATTCCGGGCACCTGACCGCGATCCGGGACGCCGGGGGCCGCAAAGCTGTGGATGGGGTCGAGCTGGCCGCGTTCGCCAAGTCACAGGCACACGCCACGCCCGACCCGTCAATGGTGGACCGATCGGCGCGCAACCGGTTCGTCGGGCTGGTCACCGAGGTGATCGCCGATCACGTGATGGCGCAGGTGGAGATCCAGTGCGGACCACACCGGGTGGTCTCACTGATGAGCAGCGAGGCAGTGCGGGAACTGGGGCTCGTGCCGGGGGTACTTGCGGTGGCTGTCGTGAAGTCGACCCAGGTCATGGTCGAGACCCCAGGAGGACGTGCATGAAGCGGTTGGTGGTAGCAGCTCTCGCCGCCGGACTGGTGCTTGCAGGATGCGGCGGTGCCGGGAGCGGGACGTCCGGCCCGGAGCGGGTGCCGGTCACCGTGCTGGCGGCGGCTTCCCTCAAGAGCGTGTTCACCAAGTTGGAGCCTCAGTTCGAGGCCGCCAATCCCGGCGCTGATCTGCGGTTCAGTTTCGGTGGCTCGTCGGAGCTGGCCCAGCAGATCGTCAATGGCGCACCCGCAGACGTCTTCGCCTCGGCCAACGAGGCGCAGATGAAGGTCATCCAGGACGCCGGGAAGGTGGCCGGCACCCCGGCGCCGTTCGTCACCAACGTGCTCACCATCGTGGTGCCGCCGGGCAATCCGAAGAACATCCAGTCGTTTGCCGATCTCGCCAAGCCAGGCGTCACCGAGGTCGTGTGCGCCCCGCAGGTCCCCTGCGGGGCCGCCACCACGAAGATCGAGAAGGCGACCAACATCACACTCAGCCCGGCCAGCGAGGAGCAGGACGTGCTGTCGGTGCTCTCTAAGGTGGAGGCCAAGGTGGCCGATGCCGGGCTGGTCTATGTCACCGACGCCCGCACCGCCGCCGGCAAGGTCCAGGAGATCAACTTTCCGGAGGCCGGCAAGGCCGTCAACACCTACCCCATCGCCGCGATCAACAATGCCCCGCATGCCGAGCTCGCCAAGGCGTTCGTGACGTTCGTCCTCGGCCCTGATGCACAGCAGCAGTTCGCCGAGGCCGGCTTCGGAGCTGCCTGAGGCGAAGCCGGGCCGGACCCGGGACACCTGCGTGACTCAGACCAAAGATTCGCACACCGTTCGCACCGGCCTACCCGGCGTGCTGTGGCTGCCGGCGCTGGCGGCGCTTGGGCTGATCGTGCTCCCGGTGATCGGGTTGGTCGTGCGGGCCCCCTGGTCGCGTTTCTTCACGCTGGTTACCAGCGAATCGGCGCTGGCCGCACTCGAGCTCTCGCTGCGCACCGGGGTAGTGTCCACCCTGCTCTGCGTCGTGCTCGGCGGGCCGCTGGCGGTAGTGCTGGCGCGTGGATCGGTTCCCGGCCTTCGACTGCTGCGCTCGGTGGTCCTGCTCCCGCTGGTGCTGCCCCCGGTCGTCGGCGGGCTGGCGTTGCTGTACCTGTTGGGGATCAGCGGGTTCGCCGGGTATGCCCTGGATGTGGCGTTCGGCGTGCGCGTGCCGTTCACCACCACGTCGGTGGTCCTGGCGCAGACGTTCGTGGCGATGCCGTTTCTGGTGGTGAGCCTGGAGGGGGCGCTGCGCACCGCCGGCGAACGTTACGAGTCGATCGCGGCGACCCTGGGAGCGACACCCTGGACGGTGTTTCGCCGGATCACGGTCCCGCTGGTGCTGCCCGGTCTGGGCTCCGGCACCGTGCTCAGCTTCGCCCGCTGCCTGGGCGAGTTCGGGGCGACGATCGCCTTCGCCGGCAGCCTGCAGGGCGTGACCAGAACGCTGCCGCTGGAGGTCTACCTGCAGCGGGAAGTTGACGCTGACGGGGCGATCGCCCTGTCGCTGGTACTCGTGGCGGTGGCCATCGTGGTGATCGTCGTGGGCCGGCCGCGCTCGGTGGAAGGGTTGCAGTGAGTTCCGGGTTGCACGCCGAGATCACCGTGTGCCGTGGCCAGTTCGTGCTGGATGCGACGGTGCAGGTGGCGCCCGGCGAGGTAGTCGCGGTACTTGGCCGCAACGGCTCTGGCAAGTCCACCCTGCTCTCCGCGGTCGCCGGGCTGCTGCGTCCGGACACCGGACGGATCGTGCTGGATGGCCGGGTGCTCACGGACACCGCCGCCGGGGTGGCACTGCCGCCGCACCGCCGGCGGATCGGATTGCTGGCCCAGCAGCCGCTGCTGTTCCCGCACCTGTCGGTGCTGGACAACGTCGCCTTCGGTCCGCGCTCCACCGGTACCCGGAGGCCGCAGGCTCGGGAGACGGCGCTGCGCCGTCTGGCCGAGGTCGACGCCGTCGAGTTCGCTCAGCGGCGCCCCCGGCGGCTGTCCGGCGGGCAGGCGCAGCGCATCGCCCTGGCCCGGGCATTGGCCTCGGATCCCGACCTGCTGTTGCTCGACGAGCCGCTGTCCGCGGTAGATGTGGAGTTCGCGCCCGCGTTGCGGTCGTTACTGCAGACGGTGCTGGCTGATCGGCTCGCCCTTATCGTGACCCATCAGGTGATCGACGCGTTGATGCTGGCGGATCGGGTGGTGGTGCTCGACGCTGGTCGAGTAGTGGAGCAGGGCCCGACCCGGGAGGTGCTCACCCGGCCGCGCAGCGCGTTCGCCGCGCGGCTGGCCGGACTGAACCTGGTCACCGGTACCGCGACGGCGGGGGGGTTGCGGGCCGAGGACGGCACCGAGCTATCCGGCTTGACCGAATCCGCGGCCATTGGTACGGCGGCGGTCGCGGTGTTCACCCCTGGCGCGGTGGCCGTGTACGTGGATCCGCCGAAGGGCAGCCCCCGCAACCTGATCCGAGACCGGATTGAGGGAGTGGAACCCAACGGCACGCTGGTTCGGGTGCGCGGTGCGGGCGGACTCGCCGCGGACATCACTCCAGCCGCCGCCGTGGAGCTGGGGCTGCACACTGGCGCTGGAGTGTGGTTCGTCGTGAAGGCTGCCGAGGTCGCCGTCTACCCCACGAACGGGACGGTCAGCGACACATGATTCGATCAGTTCGCTGCGCCCAAACCAGTCATCTCGTCCACACGGTCCGCGCCGCGCTCAGTGCCACAATGGCGATGGGCGTCCATGTGGCGGCAGAAACAGGGGCACGGGATGTGGGCGAAGGTCGTAAGGTGGGGGGCACGCGTCCCGGGTGCGTTCGGGGCGCGTTCGTCATGCTGGTCGTGCACCCCCGGCAGGCGGTACTCCACGAGGGAACGGTGAGGTCAGTGCCGACCGGCAAGGTCAAGTGGTACGACGCGGGCAAAGGCTTCGGTTTCGTCACCCAGGACGGGGGTGCCGACGTCTACGTGCGGTCCACTGCCCTGCCCACCGGGGTGACTGATCTCAAGACCGGCCAGCGGGTCGAGTTCGGAGTTGCCGACGGGCGGCGCGGCCCGCAGGCCCTGTCGGTGCGGTTGCTGGAGTCGCCCCCGTCGGTGGCGGAGGCCCGGCGCCCGCCTGCCGAGGGGTTGGAC
>CAXUFG010000304.1:0-4920 GCA_964250265.1 uncultured Pseudonocardiaceae bacterium
GCAGCGTAGGTCTCGGTGGCAACGGCCAGTTCGTTCGACTCAGAGAGTTGATTTCTTTCGGTGACCGCCCCTGGTCGGCGTGTCTGGTCGAGGACCTTGAGCTCGGGTTACGGTTGCACCTGGCTGGAGTCCGAGTTCGATACGCCACCAACGCCGTGATCACCCAACAAGCATTGGTCGACACCCGGCGCTTGATCCGCCAGCGGACCCGCTGGGGTCAGGGCAACCTGCAATGCCTGCGTCATATACCCAGTCTCATCTGCTCTCGCCAGGTTCGGACGTTCGCCCTGCTTGATTTCAGTTACTACCTGCTTGCACCGTGGCTCATGGTGCCGATGACTATCTCTGTCCTTGCCCTACTCGGGCTGGCAATCTTCGGATGGGCCATTGATGACACCCTGAGTGGTTTGGTAGCCATCAGGGACGATCTGGCCCCAGCGATATACGCCTGGTTAGGCGCGTTGTTGGGTCCCGGGTTGCTGTGGGGCCTGGTACACCGGCTGCGGCTCGGTGACGAACCACTGCGCCGTACGTTGCTAGTCGGTCTTGCATACCCCGCCTTCATGTTCATCGGGGCGGTCGCCGCCTGGCGGGCGATGGGGCGGCACCTATCCGGTCGTCAGGCCTGGGTCAAGACCGAGCGCCTCCGCGAGGAGGTTGCCGAGGTTCTCCCCGGCACCGCGGAGGAAGCCGTATGAGTACCTACCGGATGCCGGCCGGTGTGCGGTTGGCCCTAGTCCTCGGGCTTGCCCTCGCTGTAGGTGTGGCGTCCCTCGCCGGTATCGCGGTGCTGCTCCTCGGGCATTCAGCCGATGCCACCGGCACTGGACCCTGGCACAAGTGGGCTGGGCAGTTCGGCGAGCCAGGCCCGGGCGGCGATGCGAACCGGTCAACTCTGGTGCTTTACGAGGAAGGTGGCGAGGAGCCCTGGCTTGGAGAGGCCTTCGGAGTGCAAGCTGCCCAGCTGGCCTCCCGTGGCAGTCGCGTGGCGCTGCGCCCCGTGAGTCACTATCGTGCCGGCGAGGCGGCCGGATACACGGGCGTGCTGTATGTCAGCTCGGGCGGGGACCTCCCGCTACCCGGCGCCTTCCTCGACGACGTCGCCGCTGGGATGGTGCCAACGCTATGGCTCGGCTACGGCATTGACCAGCTCCAGGCCCACGCCCCCCACGCACGGGGGGTGGCGGGTTGGTCAAGCCATGCGGTCGACCAGGTCCCCATTGCCGTGGAGTACCGGGGGCAGCGGCTGCGTCGCGACCCGGACAACGGGCCTACGGTGCGCCGGGTGGACCTTGCACCTGGTGCACCGGTCCAGGTACTCGCCCAGGCACTGTGGGCCGACGGCAGCCGCTCGCCGTGGGCGCTGCGCGCCGGCAGTCTCACTTACGTTGCCGATTTCTCCTTCGCCTATGTCGGCAGGGGTGACCGCTACCTCGCAACGGCAGACCTGATCCGTGAGCTGGCGCAACCCGACGTGCCCGACCGCCGTCGTGCCCTGGTCCGCCTTGAGGACGTCGGCCCGGCCGCGGATCCGGAGCAGCTTCGGGCCATTGCCGACTTCCTGCACGCCGAGGGGGTGCCGTTCGCTGTGGCGGTCTACCCCTACTACGTCGACCCCAGTGGCCGGGATGACGGCGGAAAGCCCACCCGGCTACGGCTGGCCGATGCCCCAGATGTCATCGCCGCGCTGCGGTACATGGTGAGCAACGGTGGCACGCTGTTGCTGCATGGGTACACCCATCAGTTCGGCGACCAGCCCAACCCTTACAGCGGGACGTCGGGCTCGGACTACGAGTTCTACACCGCGCACGTCGACGCGCACAACGACGTCCAACTGGATGGGCCAGTGCCTGGGGACTCCGCGCAATGGGCGGCCGATCGGATGCGGCGCGGCCGGGCCGCGCTGACCACGGTCGGCTTGCCCGACACCGGCGCATTCGAGTTCCCCCACTACGCTGGGTCCACTGACGACTACCGCGCCGTGAACGCCATGTTCGGCGTGCGTTACGACCAGGGCACCTACTTCGGAGGCTGGTGCCCTGGCGGTGCCTGCGGGACCGGTACAGCCCAGCCCTCCGAGCTGTACCAGCAGTACTTCCCCTATCCGGTGCGGGACGTCTATGGCTCGGTCGTGGTGCCGGAGAACCTCGGGAATATCACTCCCGAGGCTTACAACAACAACGCGCCACGGCTACCCGCGGACCTGATCGATGGCGCCCGCGCGATGACCGTGGTCCGCGACGGCGTCGCAAGCTTCTTCTACCACCCCTTCCTGGGAGTGGACCGGCTGCGCGAGACCGTTCACGGCATCGAAGCGCTGGGATACCGGTTCGTCTCGGCTTACGACCTGCTCTCTGATCCCGTTCGCGGCGATACAAAGGCACTGTCGGGCGGGCGGCCCGACCGTGAGGGCAGCGGCGAGTTCAACGGGAAGGCTGTCGGTCCGCCCGGTGCTCGGTCCGCCCGGCGCACGGGCCGGAAGGCAGGTCAGCAGAAATAGCGGTACAACAGCGCCCCGGCGTGCTTCGTCACCTCGTCGGGCACTGAATCACCGGTGAGCAGCCGGGTGAGCTCGCCGAGCATCGGACCGGCCTCGGCGTTGGTCGGTGCCTGCTCCCCGCCGGCGCGCAGGGTCACAATCCGCCGCTGTTCGGCCGCCCACTTGCACTTGTAGGCGATCAAACCTGGCTGATCGAGGTCGGAGAGCCCCCAGTCGACCAGGCGGGCTCCCCGCTGGGCACCCCAGCGGATGCCTGCCCAGAAGATCGCGTCGTTCGGGCGCAGCGCCAGGTGCTCGTGCAGCGACGCCCCGAACTTGTAGTAGAGCGTGTCGCCCCAGCTGAGGAAGACCGCACCGGCGATCAGCTGGTCACCGGCATGAGCGAGCATCGTCACGATCGCGTCATCGGGTGCGAAGTTGTCCCAGATGCGCTCGAACAGCTCGATAGGCTGGGCGAGCAACCGGTACTTGCGCTTGCGCAGCGAGACGTGCAGCTCGTGGAACCGGCGCACGGCGTCGGAATCGGTGCGTGCCTCGATCCGGACCCCCTCGCGCTCAGAGATCGTGATGTTGCGACGGGCGTGCTGCGAGAGCCGCCGCCTGATCTCATCGACCCCTCCATCCAGCGGTGTGCCGTGCCAGGCCGCCGCTGCGACCTGATCGAAGCGGGGGTCGCTGACCGGTACAGCGGTGTCGAAACACCGCAGCGTCAGCGGAGCCGCCCCGGTGATCACGCCGTCCACCAGCGATTTCCAGTCGCCCTGGTCATCGGTGAGCGGCTCCGCCCGGTCGGAGAAGGGCAGGCTGGACCGCCGGTCGCCGCGTATATCGCTGATCGGCACCCACGCCAGTCCGGCCCGGGGCGCTCCGTCCCAGTCGAGCCGAATGCTGGCGGCCGGGGTGAAACCGTACGTGCCGCACACCGCGTCGATCCACGGCGGCGAGGTGAACACGCTGCCGTGCGGCCCCAGCGCGAGCTGCCGCCAGTGCGGATCACTGCGCGGATCGATGAACACGGTTTCCGGTTCCGGCGGATTCACGGTCGCGACGGTACCTCCCCCAACGGCGTGTCGCGCTCCGCTGTACGCCGTGTCGCGCTCAAGTGCGCGCCGGGTGGTGGAGCCGGATTGGGCTCGTCGAGGGCACCGATCGTGTTTTGTCCAGAGAACCGCGCTGCTGGGGTAGGGTGGATGTGACTGAGCGAGTTCGGTTCGTTGCAGTGAGTGTTCAGCGGCAGTGCGTGCTCGATAGTTGAACAGGGGTAGCCAGAATGACCACGCTGTTTCTCGCCACGACAGGTGGGCACCTCACGCAGCTCGACAACCTGGCCAGCAGGATCCCGCCCAACGGGAACGCGGTGTGGGTGACTCATGCCAATGAGCAGAGCGAGTCGATGCTGGCGGATCGGGACGTGGAGTTTGTGCCCTACGTCGGGGTGCGCAATGTCCCCGATGTGCTCCGGTGCATCCCTGATGCGCGCCGGCTGATGGCGCGCCGGAAGGTGACCAGGGCGGTGTCGACGGGGTCGGGAATCGCGCTGGGATATCTGCCCTATCTGGCGGCCCGCGGCGTTGAGTGCCACTACATCGAGAGCGCGACGAGAGTGAGCGGGCCGTCATTGACCGGGCGGATCCTGCAGTGGGTGCCCGGGGTACGCACCTACACCCAGTACCAGAGCTGGGCGGACCACCGGTGGGGGTATGCAGGCAGCGTGTTCGACGGCTACGAATCCACCGTCGTGCTGCGGGAGCCCGATGCGATGGTTCGGGTCGTGGTCACGGTGGGCGCGGCGACCCAGTATCCGTTCCGCCGGTTGTTCGAGCATCTGGTGCCGCTGCTGGCATTGGACGGCGAACTGGCGCAAGTGATCGGACTACCCGTCGAGGTGCTGTGGCAGACCGCCGACACCCTAGTGGATGACCTGCCTATTCACGCTACGCCGGCGCTGTCGGCGGCTGAGCTGGGCGCCGCGCTCAGTAAGGCGGACATCGTGATCAGCCACGCCGGGACTGGCTCGGCGCTGGCTGCTCTCAACGCTGGGCGCTACCCGATCCTCGCCGCCCGTGACCCTGGCCTGGGCGAGCAGGTCGATGACCATCAGCAGCAGCTGGCCACTGAGCTCGCTCGGCGGAGCCTGGCCATGCACCGCGACGCCCAGTCCATCACTGTGGACGACATGGTCGAAGCCCTCGGCGTGGCGGTGCGATGCACCGCTAAGCCTCCATCATTTGAACTGTGTTCATAGTGCTCCCACCGCGTGAATCGGACGCTAGGGCACCATCTCGTAGCTCTACCCGAATTTGTTACTGTCAAGACAGATTTCAACCCAAAAGTACTATCAATAGCTTCCTTAAGTCACTGTCGGTATTGAACTGAGTACGCGCTGACGAATTTTCCGACCGCTCCCCAGGCCGGATCCA
>CAXUFG010000305.1:0-4917 GCA_964250265.1 uncultured Pseudonocardiaceae bacterium
AGGGTATCCCCGCATCAGGATTCGATGTTGCCTCAGGAAGGAGAGCGGGACATGGCGGACAGTCCGGAGACACAGGAAACGGGCTCAGGAGTAAGCGGAAAGCCTGGAACAGCATACGATCAGGAGAGGCTGGGAGAGCCCGGGCAACCCGGTGTTCCGACGGGTGATCAATATCCCACCAACGAGAAGAAAGGTGAGATGAACGACGCGGTCGTTGCTGACGTCCATATCCCGGGACCCTATCCTTCCGACGGAGGACACGACACAGGCGAGCCCGTTTCCTCCGAGCCGGAGCCCACAAAAGCTAGCCGGAGCGCGGGATCGCTCGGTGACCTGACCGACAACGTTAGTACATCGACGACGCGAGAAGACACTGGAGGATTAGGAACCCCGACGTATGACAAGGACAAGCAGGCGAATGGGTGAGAGTGAGTCAGCCCACCGTGAACTCGCCAGCATCGTAGGCGGGCCACTCTGACGGCTGCTCCCCGAGTTGGACTTGAACCAACAACCCTGCGATTAACAGTCGCATGCTCTGCCAATTGAGCTATCGGGGAAGGCGCCGGGTCCCACCGCCTGGCGGGCCGACCGCGGACCACCATAGCGCACGGTGGGCAACACCTGTGCTGCTGCCCCATCCTGCGGACAGATCGCTCCGCGGCACGGGCGGCAACCATGTGAGACGTCCTACGGGTGGCGGACGCTGAGGAAATCGGTCACTGGGTCTGCGCGACTGCGAAGATCCGGCGGAAAGGGAACCAGGTCACCCCGTCGGCTCCCGCTGGGTAGGCTGCCCTCAGCCGCGGAGCGAGTTCTTGCCGGAACGCCGCCCACTCCGCCGCCGAGAGCGCCGCCCGGACCGGCCGCAGGGCAGTCCCAGTGATCCACTCGAGCACCGGGTCGGCCCCGGTAAGCCGATGCAGGTAGGTGGTCTCCCACACGTCCAACTCCGCGGCGCTGGGGCCCAACACCGCCGCATAACCGGCGGGTTCGAGCACCGGGGGCGTCCCCCTGAGATCGAGGAGGTCGCACCAGCGGGGTTCAGCGGCAAGCCGAGCTGTCTCGGCATGGGATGGCGCGCTGAAGTTCGCTGGCACCTGAATGGCCAACCATCCTCCGCGGGGCAACTGCCGCATCCACTGGCGTAGCAGTTCCGCATGATCGGGCACCCACTGCAACACAGCGTTGCAGACGATGAGACCGGTGCCAGGCGGGGGCGACCAGCTGCGGACATCGCAGCACTCGGCATGGATGCCCCGCTCGCGTGCGGCCTGAACCATCTCCGGTGAGCTGTCCAACGCCAACACAGTGGCCATGGGCCACCGCTTGGCCAACAATCGCGTGAGCGTTCCCGGCCCACAACCCAGATCCACCACCAGAACCGGGTCGCGCGCATCTACCCGGGCCACCAGGTCATGGAAAGGTCGGGCCCGGTGGTCGCCGAACGCGAGGTAAGTCTCCGGATCCCACACTTCTCGCCGTGCCCCCTCCTCAGCAACCGAAACTAGCTCTGTGCGGCCGGCCCCGACAAGCGCACCACGACCTCGCGGATCATCGCCTCCACTGCCCCGGGCGCGGTACCCGCATCTGCCCGTACCTGCAGTACTAGGCCGTCCCGGCCGGGTACGCGGCGCTGCACGAACCACGCTCCACCGCCGGGAAGCTCGCAGTGCTGGCTGGATCGTATGGAGCTGGTGACTCGTTCACGTACCACATCGGGGACCTTGCCGGGCTCGCGAAGCGCGAAGCGGCGGGGCGGCAGGTCGGACAGCAGCACGGCCTCACCCACCATGCCGGTGCTGACGGTCTCGGTGATAATCAGCGCGCTGCGGTCCCACACCGCCTTGCTCACCAGGTGCCAGCCGATACGGCGAAACTCGGCGCCCTCCGGGACCCACATCCCCAGGTGCGTCAGCACCAGATGCCCGCCATCAGCCAACTCCCCCCTCGTGACCAGGCGTTCGTCGGGCTCCAGGTGACCGGCAAATCCCGGGGGCAGCTCGGGCACCGCCGAAAAGCCCCGCAACAACCGCCCCCACACACTCACTCCTGGGACCCTACGGCCTGCTCGCGAAGTGCCCGGTAGTACTGCTCAAGGGCCACCAGGTCACCGAAGAGCTGGTGGTAGGTCTCCGCCTCGTCCAGCGGTGAGATCCGCTGCAGCCGCGATTTGATCTCGGCGACCTGCTGCCCGACGACGGTGGCCTGGAGACGGGCCAGCAGGCTGCCGATGTAGCGCGCGTCGTCCTCGGTCTTGCCATTGCCGCGCAGTGTCTCCACGGCCAGCTCGGTGACCAATGATCGCGTCGTGCAGTGCGTCGCGACGGCGTCGAGCCACTCCGGGCCGGACAGTCCCGCAGCGGTTCCGCCAGCGGCCAGCACTGCGGCGTGCAGCTGCGCGTAGCACGGGTGGGTGAACGCCTCGGCCGGCAGCGTGTCGTACACCGGACCGGTCATTGCGGGCTCCTGCAGCACCGCCTTGAGCACCTCGCGCTGGGCCTGCAGCCGCAGATCATCGCGCGCGGGGAGCTCCGTGCCATTCTGCGTCGATGACGTGTTCTGCGTGCGCCCCCCGCGCCGTCGAGGTGCTTCACCAGCGGCTTCCCGGACCCGGCGGACCACCATCGCCTCGTCGCCCGTCCAGCCGCTCAAGTGCGCCAGCTTCGTCGCGTACCGGTCTCGCAGTGATGCGTCTTTGAATTGCGCGACGAACGGCACTGCCCGCCGTAGTGCCGCGACTTGGCCCTCCGCGGTATCCAGGTCATGCTCGGCGAGCAGGTTCCGCAACTTGAACTCCAGCAGCGGCTGACGGCGAGCCACGAGATCCGCCAACGCGGCATCACCCTTGGCCTGGCGCAGCTCACACGGGTCCATCCCGCCCGGCGCGATGGCGATGAAGGTCTGCGCGGCGAAGCGCTGGTCGTCATCGAACGCCTTGAGCGCCGCCTTCTGACCGGCCTCGTCACCATCGAAGACGAAGATCACTTCGCCGCTCAACGCGTCATCGTCCATGAGCATCCTGCGCAGCACGGAAATGTGCTCCGCCCCGAATGCCGTGCCGCAGGAGGCCACCGCGGTGGGTACTCCGGCCAGGTGCATCGCCATCACGTCGGTGTAGCCCTCGACCACGACTACCTGGCGGCGCCGGGCGATCTCCCGCTTGGCCAGGTCCAGCCCGAAGAGCACTTGCGACTTGCGATACAGCGGCGTCTCGGCAGTATTGAGGTACTTCGCCTCGATGCGGTCGTCGTCGAACAGTCGCCGAGCGCCGAAACCGACCACATCGCCGCCGAGGTCCCGGATCGGCCATAGCAGCCTGCGGTGGAAGCGGTCCATCGGCCCGCGCTGGCCCTCCCGGGACACCCCGGCCTTGATCAGCTCCTCGACGGTGAAACCGCGGCCGAGGAGATGTTTGGTGAGCTGATCCCAGCCGGCGGGAGCGAAGCCGCAACCGAAGGTGGCCGCCGCTTCCTGGGTGAACCCGCGCTCCATGAGGAACTCCCGCGCCGGCCGGGCCGGCGCAGCGCTCAGCTGCTCAGCGTAGAACTCCTGCGCCAATTTGTTGGCCTCGACCAGCCGGGATCGGGTACCGCGGTCGCGCTGCACCGAGGAGCCACCCCCCGTGTAGGTCAGCTGGATTCCTACCCGGTCGGCCAGCCGCTCCACCGCCTCGACGAAGCCCAGGTGCTCGATCTTCATCATGAAATCGACGACGGAGCCGCCCTCGCCGCAGCCGAAGCAGTGGTAGGTGCCGTGCCCGGGCCGGACGTTGAACGACGGGGATTTCTCGTCGTGGAACGGGCAGAGCCCCTTGAGCGAATCAGCACCCGCCCGGCGCAGCGCGACGTACTCGCCAACCACCTCGTCGATCCGGTTGCGCTCGCGGACCTCCGCGATGTCAGCGTCCCGGATGCGTCCAGCCACGGTGGCCGAGTCTATGGCCGGGCCGTATCAGGGGTCCGCGCCGGTGGCGTCAGCTGACGTGTGAGGACGCGGCTCGCGCGCCGGATTCCGGCCCGCCAAGGGGTTTGCAGTGGCAGGAATTTGTCAAAATTTCACTTCGCAGCTGTCAACCCCGCTCACCGTATTCAGGCATACGGAAAATGAACGGCACACCGCTGGCGGTGAAACACAGCAACGCTCAGATCATGGGCGGTAACTGAGTAGGCCAGCCACCGAAATGTCTATCCCTTGTGGGGTTTGCCGAACGTATCTCGTTGACTTCCGGACCGCTCTTGTTCACCTTCGGCGTGCAGCGTCGCCGCGGTGAAAACCGGTGCATGCGGGCGATCTTTTCGCCGAGACCCTGATCTGCGGCGCACCGGCAGTCAACTCGTCGTTGGGCGAGCACTTGCACGCCGGCACGTGATCACCTCGCGCACGGAAGGAGTGAGGCCGGCCGAACAGTGATCAGCAGTTTCACCCTCGACCACTAATTCGACTGACGGTTAGTGGCGAGATATCACATGCAACTGAGAAGCCCTCGGAGGGCTTGTTATCCCCGAACAGGAGAAAGTGATATCGTGACTAGATTTTTTACTTCGCGCGGAGCTAAAGTCCTGGTGGTAGCTGTCGCTGCCACCGGAGGACTCCTCATCGGTGGGGTGGCCAACGCCGACACCCCTGGCGGCTCTGCGGACACCGGCACCGGCTCTGCCGGTGGCGGTCTGCTTGGCGGCACGGGTGGCCTGGACGTGAATGGGCTCGTCGGGCCCATTCTGGATGGCACGGGTCACCTTCTGGACGGCACGGGTCATCTTCTGGGCGGCACCGGAGACCTTCTCGGTGGGCAGGGCGGCACGGGTGGCGGTCTTCTCGGCGGGCTGCTGGGCGGCACGGGTGGCGGCCTCCTCGGCGGCGGCCAGGGCGGCACGGGTGGCGGTCTTCTCGGCGGGCTGCTGGGCGGCACGGGTGGCG
>CAXUFG010000306.1:0-4806 GCA_964250265.1 uncultured Pseudonocardiaceae bacterium
AGATTAGCCACTCGAGCGACCGTTTCCTGCCCCCGGTAGCACCCCTTGTCCAGGTGCACCGCCGGACCGATCCAGCCGACCTCGTGCGGAATGGTGCGCTCGTCGGTATCGATGCCCAGCCGTGGGCGCAGCGCGGCAACCCGAATGGCCTCGTAGGCCCAGCTGCCGGCCGGGACAGCGCCGGCCTCGACGAGCCGCTGCCACGCTTGGGTGAGTTCGTTGCGGGGAACCAGCAGGTCCGTCCGGCCCAGCACTGCCCGCACAAACCCACCCAGTTCCCCGACTCGCGCCAGCACCTGGTCAGTTGCCGGACCCAGCAGGGTCAGCACGGCCAGTTCCGCCGTCGCATCTCGCGGCGCCACGTTCGACCAGAACACCATCGAGCTCAGGTAGGTGAGCAGCTCCGACGCCCGGGCGGGTTCGGTGTCCAGCCACACCGTGTCGCGAACGTGGGAGACCACCGCGTGATGCTCGACGTGGCCTCGCAGGTCCAGCACCAGCGCTTCGGTGTGCTCCCCGTCAGCCAGCCCGAGCAGGTGCTGGGACGTGATGGTATGCAGCCAGCTCAGCCGATCCTCGCCAGGCACGGCGAGCACCGTGCGGTTCGACCGGTCCACCACCGCCGCGCCGCGCTCAGCGGCGCGCTGCTCGCCCAGCGGGTCGCCGTAGTGCCAGGCCACCTCGGAATCTGGGGAGTCTTCGGGCGGGGGCACCGCGCCCGCCATCTCCAGCAGAGGGGAGATCACGAGCCGTTGTTCTGCACCACGGCGTGCTGCACCGCGGCCCGGGCGTGCTCGGCGCAGCGCCCGGAAAGCGCCAGGTGGCTGGGATCCAGCACGAACCCGAACCGCTGCTGCAATCGCTCGGTGAGCTCGACGAGTTCCTCAGGAGGTACTTCGGTGATTTCTCCGCAGCGGTGGCAGACCAGGTGCACGTGCTCATGCGCCTGGGTGGAGTAAGTCGGCGCGCCGTGCCCGAGGTGGGTGTGCCGTACCAGGTCCAGACCCTCGAGCAGATCGAGGGTGCGGTAGATGGTGGTGATGTTGACTGCGGGTGCGACGCGTTGCACGTGCGCGCAGATTCGCTCCGGGGTGGCATGCTCCAACTCCCGCACCGCGTCGAGCACGAGCTGCCGTTGGGGGGTCATCCGCATCCCGCGTTCATGCAGCGTGCGACGCAGGCTGGTGTCCACACCATGATGGTAGCGCCACGCGCTGCATCCGAACACGCACTCGGGCTGAACATATCGGCCAGAATTTGTTGCTCCGAATGACGTTGCCGAACCCACCGCAGCGCGGATAGCGTGCAAGCACACGGGAAAGGAGGTGGTCCAAGGTTGAACGGCTATAGGACTCGTGAGGTGGCTGTCAGCTAGAGCCGCCGACGGCCGTGGAAGGCCACCTCCGCCTGGACGGCGTTGACGTCAACGCCGGACTGCGAGAGGCGGCACGCGAATCCAAGGCAGTCACCCGGCCCCCGGGGTTGTCCGAGCACTAGTCCCGCTCGGTCATGCCGCTCTGCCGGCAACTCCCCCGGGGGCTGACTGCTGTTCGCCGCACCTCAGCCAATCACTCGGTGGAGGCGGGCAGAGACGTGTGGTTGCATGGATTGGCCGACCATCGCGCGTTGCTCGATGTAGGCGAGATCACCGCCTTCGACGATGCCGTAGAGGCGGTGCGCGCCGGTGACCTCTTTGGCCGAGGCGCTGCGCACCACCGCGTCGGTCGCCAGCTCCCAGGAGGTCTGGTTGCGCGGACGCCCGTAGTACAGCTCCACGATGCCGGTCCCATGGGCGGCGAGCACCTCGACGGTGTCATCGGCCTGGGGTCGCCAGAATCCAGTTTCCCGGGCAGCCGGGCGGATCACCTTGCCGTCCCCGTCGAGTAGCCATGTCCGCGATTCGTAGCGCAGGAATGGCCGGCCGTCGTGGCAGAACACCACCTGCTGGCCGAAGTGGTATGGCCCGTCGATGGTCGGGTAGACGACCTCTCCTTCGCCGCGCCAGACGCCGACCAAGGGCAGCAGCATGAGACAGTTCGGGTGCAGTTCGGGACCCTCGCGCAGGTTCGCGGTGTCGCCGGGAACCGGCAGATCGGTGAACTCGGGAATGTTCCGGACGCCGGTGCTCTGCGCGCGCTCAGCGGCGATCCGCAGTGCCTCGTCGCCGCTCGACTCGCCGGGGGCTGCCACGCCCGAGATCCTATGACCCGCCAGGATCATCAACCCACTTGCAGCTGCAGCAACTGGAGCTTGGAGTTCTCCAACTCCACCTCGAAGACGCCGGGGGTGTTGGCGTTGAATGCGATCGACCCGGTGGTGCCTGCGGGAACCTTGGTTTTGCGGTCGTAACCGTGCACGTGAATCTCATCGGCGACGTCGCTGGTCACCGACACGACGACCGGGGTGCCCAGGGGCACCGCGACCCGGCCGGTGTCGCCGCTGGTTTTCCCGCCGGCTACCTTGATTTTGATTATGCGTACGGCCGGTGCGGCCGGCGCCGCCGCGCCGGCTGGTTTGGCGCCGGGTGCGGAGCTGGCTCCCTCCTGTGCCTGCCCGCAGCCACTGAGTACTCCCACCGCGACTGCTCCCGCCACCACCACAATCGCCACCCGACTCATGGACGTACCTCCCCGATTACCGACTGTGCAAGGGACATCAGCTTCCCATGTGTATCTGGGGAAACCTCGGCAGGGAGGGCGACCTGCGGTTGCACACCGACCGCGAGCTCGACCATCTGGTCGAGGTGAGCGACCTCATCGTGGTGCGCTTGCCTTGAGATGTTCGATCTGGCGGTGCACGGTGACCATCGCGCCGTGGCGCGGGATCATGGTCACATGGCGGGGTCGCACCGGCTCGTCCGGCGCCGTGGTGGGGGACAGCTCGACCCTGCGCAGCACTTCTCGCAGCACCGTGCGCATCTCGACTTGCGCGAAGGTGGCGCCCAGGCAGCGGCGTACTCCGCCGCCGAAGGGTAGCCAGACAGCTGGGTCGGGCCGTGCCTCGACGAAGCGCTGCGGCCGGAACTCGTCGGGGTCGGGGTAGTTGCGGCTGCTGTGGTGCACCAGGTTGATGCTGGGAGCCAGGATGACGCCGGCCGGAATACGGTAGCAGCCCAGTTCCAGTGCAGCGGTGAGTTTGCGGCCGAACTCAAAGACCACGGGCCGCACCCGCAGGCTCTCCTTGCACACTGCGTCGAGCCAGGTGTCGTCTCCCTCGGCAGCGGCGCGGGCGGTGCGGGCAAGCAGGTCGGGATAGCGGGTCAGCCGCTCGAAGGCCCAGGACAGTGCGGTGGCAGTGGTGTCGTGCCCGGCCAGCAGCAACGTGACGAGCTGGTCGACGAGCTCGTCGTCGCGCATCTGCGCCTGCGCGGCGTCCACGCTGCGCACCAGCATCGCCAGTGCGTCAGTGCGCTGCTCCAGCAGCGGGTCGGCGCGGCAGCGGGTGATTTCGTCGGTGAGTAGGGCCAGGGCCGCTGCTCTGCGCTCGGCGCGGCGTCGCCACATGCCGAAGCGGAGCAGCACCTCCGGCGGCGGGATCAGCTCCACCGGCGAGCCGATCTCCAGCATCGGCGGCAACGCCGCTCGCAGCGCGGCGAGCCGGCGCTCGTCGTGTACCCCGATGACGGTGCGCAGGATGATCTCGAGGGTGAGCCGCTGCATCCGGGGATACAGCGGGAACTGCTCGCCGACCGGCCACCGCGCGACCTCCTCGGCGGTGATGGCGATCATCTCGGCGACCTGCCGGCGCACCGAGTCGCCGTGAAACGCCGGCAGCATCATCCCGCGGCTGCGCCGGTGCCGGTCCTCGTCGAGCATGAGCAACGAGTTCTTCCCCACCACCTGGGCCAGCGGCAGTGCCGCCTCCCCGGCGTGGAAGATCGCCGGATCCCCGCGGGTCACCGTGCGGATGTCATCGGCATCGGCCAGGAACACCAATGTTCCTATCCCGGGTATCCGGACGGTGAACAGATCTCCATAACGCCGGTGGCAGGTGTTCACGAAGCGGATCGGATCCAGCCAGATCAGGCCGGCCTGCACCACACCCAGCAGCGGCGGGCCCGGGGGTAATGCCCTCGGTAACGTGCTCGCCATACCGCGGCAATATACATACGTTTGTCTAACGCCGGTAGTATCTCCGCTCATGGGACACCGGGAGGCGTTGCTCGACGGCGCACGGCGCTGCCTGCTGGAGCGGGGTTACGCGCGCACCACCGCGCGAGATCTGGTGGCCGCCTCGGGCACCAATCTCGCCTCCATCGGCTACCACTTCGGGTCCAAGGAAGCGCTGCTCAACGGGGCGATGCAGCAGTGCTTCGACGAATACATCGAGCAGATCACCCAGATTGTGTTCGCCGATCCCAGCGTGACGCCGTTGCAGCGCGTGCGGGCCTCCTGGGAGGCGTTGGTGAGCACCTTCGAGCAGTACCGCCCGCTGATGGTTGCCTTTGTCGAGGCTCTGGCGCAGGCCGAGCGGGTGCCGGAGCTACGCGCCCAGCTCGCGGACTGCTACGAGCGGCTGCGCGCCACCGTCGCCGACATGGTCCGTGCCTCGGTTGGGGACCTGTCGGATCTCACCGCGCGGCAGGTCGCGTCCTTCCTCATCGCGGTCTACGACGGCCTGCAGGTGCAGTGGCTGCTGGACCCGCACCGCGCCCCCACCCCCGACCATCTGATGGCCGCACTGGAGATCGCCCTCCCCGCCGCCCTGGCGACCGAGCAGCCGCACCCCAACACCACCCCGATAGCGCAATGAGCGGGGGGGGGGGGGGGGGGGTGGGGCGCGCAGAACACCCCCCCCCCCCCCCCC
>CAXUFG010000307.1:0-4793 GCA_964250265.1 uncultured Pseudonocardiaceae bacterium
CCCCCCGCCCCGGGACGCGCTCGTGGCGGTGGGGCTGTTCGCCTCCGGGGTGCTGTGCTATTTCTCCGGGCTGTACGCCTTATACCCGCAGCAGGTGGCGGTGCCGTCGTGGCGGCTCGGGCTCCTGGCTGCGGCCTGCGCAGCGCTGCTTCTGCGCCGCCGGCACCCGGCGATCGCGCTAGCGCTGGGACTACCACCGGTGGCGATCGATCTCAGCGTCGGTGCCAGCGTCACCATGGTGCTGGTCGGCAGTGACCTGCTCTACTGCGCGACGGCGTACAGCTCGCCCCGGTTCAGCCGGGCGATGGTGGTGGCCAGCGCGGCCGCAGCGGTGCTGACCCTGATCGTCGCGTTAGTCGGGCTACCGGACTGGCGTACCGCGATCCTGGTGACCCTGCAGTTGGTGGCACTGCCGCTGATCCCGATCGCCTGGGCCCGCGAGGTGCGCCAGCACCGGGAGATCGCCTCAATCGAGCGCACCCGGTCTGCGCAGCGGGATCAGATCGCCGAGCTGGATCGTCAGGCCGCGATCACCGAGGAGCGCTCCCGGATGGCCCGTGACCTGCACGACGTGATCGCCGGACATGTCTCCGCGATAGCGATCCAGTCTGAGGCTGCACTCTCACTGGCAGAACGGGACCCGGTCACCGTACGCACCGCGCTGCGCTCGGTGCGGGAGAACAGCGTGGCCGCGCTGACCGAAATGCGAGCGATGATCGATCTGCTGCGCCGTGGCGACCAGGCCGCCGATCCGCCCACCGCACCGGCCCGGCTGGCCGACCTGGACCGGCTGCTGGACTCCGCCCGAGCGGGCGGGCTGCGCGTGGAGCTGACCGGACCGGTCCCGTCCCATGGGCTGCCCTCGGTGCTCGACCTTACCGCCTACCGGATCGTGCAGGAGGCGCTGACCAACGCCGTCAAGCACGCCGAAGGCGCAAGAGCGTGGGTCACAGTCCAGCACGATCGCAACCGGTTGGTCATTGAGGTGATCAACGAGCTGAGCGGGGCGACAGCGAACCGGGAGGGCGCGGGGGGTGCCGGCACCGGAGTACTCAGCATGCAGGAGCGAGCAGCCGCCGTCGGGGGCTCATTGCGGGCTGGCAGGTGCACCTCGGGCTGGCAGGTACGGGCCGAGCTGCCTGTGGTGGAGCCACCGGAGGGCAAGGTACGAGCATGACGATCCGAGTGCTGGTGGCCGACGACCATGGCGCGATCCGCGCCGGGCTGGTGCTGATCCTGCGCGGCGCGGACGGGATCGAGGTGGTCGGTGAGGCCGCTGACGGCGGGGCGGCCATCCGGATGGCCCGTGCGCTGCGCCCGGATGTGGTGCTGATGGACATCCGGATGCCCGGCACCGACGGGATCGAGGCAACCCGCCAGCTGGTCGGCGACCGGGTGTGCGAGGTGCTCGTACTCACCACCTTCGACCTGGACGACTACGTCTACGCGGCGATGCGTGCAGGGGCCGGCGGTTTCCTGCTCAAGTCGGTCGAAGCGCCGCGGCTTGTAGAGGCGATCCGGCAGGTGGCGGCCGGGGACGGGGTGCTGGAGCCGAAGGTGACCCGCCGGATGATGGCCGCATTCGCCGCGTCCGCGCCAGCCCGGCCCCGGCCACCAGATGGCCTAGCTCAGCTCACCGAGCGCGAGTCCGAGGTGCTGGCCTGCCTGGGTGAGGGGCTGTCAAACACACAGATCGCCCGCCGGCTCTACATCGGTGAGACCACTGTCAAGACCCACGTGTCCCGAGTGCTCACCAAGCTTGATCTCCGTTCCCGGGTGCAGGCCGCGATCCTGGCTCAGGAACACGGCCTGGCGAGGCACTAGCGCCTTCCCAGGGCTCACTCACTGGCTGATCTTGCACTCAGGCGCCCGAGGAAGGGAGCTGGCAAGAGGAACAGCGCGTGGCGTTTCGGTGTTGGTGCCGAGCGTGGGCAAAGTGACGATGTACTCGACGGTGTGGTGCGGCTACTGCAGGCGGCTCAAGGCGCAGCTGGACCGCGCAGGCATCGACTTCCACGAGGTGGACATCGAGCACGACGCGGCAGCTGCTTCTTTCGTCGCGGGGGTGAACGGGGGTAATCAGACCGTGCCGACCGTGCTGCTGCCGGACGGTTCGGTGCTGACCAACCCCACCATCGACCAGATCGTGGCAGCCACCGCCGCCTGACGACCTCCCCCAGAACCGACCACGAAGCGTTATGATTCAAGACGTGCTTGGTCCGTAGACGGCTCGGGGGCTGCGAGGGCGGGGTTCCAGTGAAGATCAGGGACCGGAAACGGTGGGAGCGGGAACTCAATCACCACATGCGGCGGCACGCCGCAGACATCCATGGGCAACCTCAGAAGCGAGCCGAGCCGCCCGGGATGTGGATGACCGCGCCACGGCTGATCCTCTGGACACTCATGGTCGTCATCATCACCAGCGCGGGATGGGCGGCTGGACTGTACCTCTTCTGACCGCCGCTGCTTCTCACCACCGCTGTCCGGCTTCAGGGCAGTTCGACGCCTCCCAGGGCGGCCAGCGGGTCCGCCAGTCGCTTGGCGTCGCCCACCACTACACCAGTGAACCGGCTCGGTGCGAAGAAATGGGTAGCCGCCTCGGCAACCTGGGCGGCCGTGACAGCCGCCATCCGTGCGGGGTGCGTGAGCAGCCAGTCGAGGTCCAGACCGAGGGCGGCCAAGGTGACTAGCTGACCAGCCAGGCCCCGCTGTGATGCGGAATTGATCGTCAGCGACCCGATCGCGTAGTGCCGGGCGTTGTCCACTTCGGACTCGTCGGGGGGCACCACTGCCATCCGGCCCAACTCGTAGCGGGTTTCCAGCAGCGCGGCCGCAGTGACCTCGCTGGCAGTGTCCGCGTCAGCGACCAGCGTGGCCCCGTGGTCAGTGAACTCGAGACCGCAGTGCGCGCCGTAGGTGTAGCCCTTGTCCTCCCGGATGTTCTCAACCCAGCGGGAGGAGAAGTACCCGCCGAAGACCAGATTCGCCAGCTGCAGTGCCGGGTAGCGCTCGTCGTCGCGCGTCACCACCTGCGCAGACAATCGCAGCTGCGACTGCACCGCACCCTCGCGGTGCACCAGCTGCAGGTCAGCGCCGACCAGTTCGGGCAGCGCAGCCAGGCCGACGGCCGGGTGGTCACAGCGCCAGTCCGCCAGCGCCGATGCCACCAAATCCACCGTACGGTCCGGCTCGAGGTCGCCCACGAGCACCAGGACCGCGCCGCCGGGCACCACCGAGCGGCGGTGCAGTGCGCGCACGGCGGGCGGCGTCACGGCGGCGACGTCGTCGGCCTCCGGCCATTCCCGGGCGAAGGGGTGGTTGCCGTAGCGGCGCCGCTGCAGTGCCTCCCGGGCGATGACCTGCGGCCTGGACCGGCTCATCTTGATCCGCTCCACCAGGCGATCCCGCTCCCGGGCCACCTCGGCGAGGGCATATGAGGCCGAGGTGAGCGCATCGCCGAGAACGTCGAGCACCACATCCAGACCACTGGCCAACGCTGATCCCGACACCGACAAGTGCTCGGGATCCACCCCGGCCGAGAGATCACCGCCGACAGCGGCCAGCACCTTGTCGATGGCGAACCGATCACGCCGCGCCGTACCCAGCAGCAAGGTGGCGGCCAGCAACTCGGCGCGGGCGGGGTGGGTGCGGTGCGTGCCGCCGAACGGGATCCTCAGGCGCAGCTCCACCATCGGCACCGCGGGTCGCCGCACCGCGATCACCCGCAGCCCGTTGTCCAGCACGGTATCCACCGCGGACGGCGCGCGCGGGGTGCGCGGCGGGCCCAGCGGTGGCAACGGACGCGGGCCCAGCTCTGTCCTGCCGATCTGCTCGGCGCTGCGGTGCCCCATCACGCCTCCTGCCCTGCACGAGCGGGTTCGACGATCAGCACTGCCCGGGAATCCGGTCGCAGCGCGGCGGCCGCTTTCGCGACCTGCTCAGGGTCCATCGCAGCCACCATGGCCGGCAGCTCGGTGATCAGTTCGGCGCGCCCGTGCAGCAGCTCGAAGGCGCCAATGGCCATAGTCCGGGATACCAGCCGGTCATGTTCACGGAACACTGTTGCGGCCCATCGAGCGGTGACTCTGGTCAGCTCGTCGGGGTCCGGTCCGTCCGCGGCGAGCCGGGCGATCTCCTCGTCGGTCGCGGCGAGCACCGTCTCGATGTCCACGCTGGAGGGGTGTACCGCGGAGATGGTGAAGGTATCGGGGTCGCGGGCATCCAGCGGCGCACCGAACAGGCCGCAGCCCGCACCGATCTCGGTGACCACCGCATCGGTGTGCACCAGGCGCTGCTCGAGCCGGGAGGAGTCGCCGTCGGCGAGCACCGAGGCGAGCACCTCGTAGGCGAGGTAGTCATCGAAGCCGGCGGCCGGATCGGGCATCCGGTACCCGATGGCCAACGCGGGCAGTGGCGCATGCTGATCAGGATGGTGGTGCCGGCGCTCTCCCTCCGGTGGTGGCTCGGCGAAGGAGGGCCGCAGGGGAACGGGACGGGCGGGCACGTCATCGAAATGCCGGTGCACCAGCTCGAGGGCGGCGTCCACGGCGAAATCCCCGGACACCGTGAGCACCGCGTTGCCCGGCGCGTAATAGACGTCGAAGAACGCCGCGCAGTCATCCACGGTGGCCGCTTCGAGCTCGGAGAAATCGCCGTACCCGTTGTGCGCGTTGGGGAAGGTGTTGTAAAGCACCGGCGGCAGCGTGATCCACGGGAATCCGCCGTAGGGCCGGTTCAGCACGTTGAGCCGGATCTCCTCCTTGACCACGTCGACCTGGTTGCGCAGGTTCTCC
>CAXUFG010000308.1:0-4786 GCA_964250265.1 uncultured Pseudonocardiaceae bacterium
GGCTGGATTTCCCCTTTGCGCGGGTTCAGCGGGTTAAAAGTGGTGCTATTAACCCCGCGGTGCCCGCTGAATGCGGGAACTGGGCGGAGGGGGTCAGAAGGTGAGGGCCAGGGCAGGGTCGGTGAGGAGGGCGCCGATGTCGGTGAGGAACTGGGAGCCTTGCTGGCCGTCGACGACGCGGTGGTCGACGGAGAGGGCTAGCTGGCAGATCTTGCGGGGTACCACGGCGCCGTCAACCACCCACGGCCGCTCCCGGATCGCGCCGATGGCAAGAATTGCCGATTCGCCGGGGTTGAGGATCGGGGTGCCGGTGTCGATCCCGAAGACCCCGACATTGGTGATGGTGATGGTGCCGCCGAGCATGTCGCCTGGGGTGGTGTGTCCCTCCCGGGCCGAGGTGGCGAGCTCCTCCAACGCAACGGCGAGCTCGCGTAGCGGCATCCGGTCGGCGTTGCGGATCTTGGGTACCACCAGCCCGCGTGACGTGGCGGCGGCGATCCCGAGATGCACGTAGTCGAAGTAGACGATCTCGCCGGTGGCCTCATCCCAGCTGGCGTTGACCTCCGGGGCCCGTCGCACCGCCAGACACAGCGCCCGGGCCGCGAACGCCAGCGGGGTCAGCTTCAGGTCCCGGAACTGCGGTTGCCCCGCCAGCCGGGTCCGCAGCTGCATCGTCGGCGTGACATCGACGGTGAGGAACATCGTGACGTGCGGCGCGGTGAACGCGGAGGACACCACCGCGGCCGCGGTTGCCTTGCGCACGCCGCGGACCGGCTCCCGGCGCTGGCCGGTGTCGGGCCCAGTCCGCGGGGTGCGCAAGGACCCAGCGCCGTTGCTGGCGGGTTCCGCAGCGCGACGCACGTCTTCCCGGGTGATCACCCCACCGGTGCCCGAGCCGAGCACGGTTCTCAGGTCGATCCCCAGTTCCTTGGCCAGCTTGCGTACCGGTGGCTTGGCCAGCGGAAACGATCCATGAGCGGCGACGGGAGCAGGTGTGCTGGCCTTGCGTGGCCGGCGGGTCACCGTCGCGGCCTTCGGACCGTAACCGACCAGAGTCGTGATCCGCCCGCCGGGTCCCTCCTCGCCGATCGTGCCTGCCGGGGCAGGCTCCGCAGCGGCATCACCGGTCTCGATCGCGATCAGCGGGGTGCCCACCGCCACGGTGGCGCCCGGTTCGGCGAACAGCTCGGCGACCACTCCGGCGAAGGGACTGGGCAGCTCGACGGCTGCCTTGGCCGTCTCGATCTCCACGATGGTCTGATTGAGCGTGATCGTGTCACCAGGTGCGACGTGCCAGCGCAGGACCTCGGCCTCGGTGAGTCCTTCCCCGACATCGGGCAACGCGAAGATACGGGCCATCGCCTGCCTCAGTACGCCAGCACGCGGTCGACGGCGTCGAGCACACGATCCAGGTCGGGCAGGTAGTCCTCCTCGCACTTGGCGGGGGGGTAGGGGGTGTCGAACCCGGTCACTCGCAGTACCGGAGCCTCCAGCGAGTAGAAGCACTCCTGCGAGACCCGGGCGACTACCTCGGCGATCAACGAGGCTTCACCGGGTGCCTCCGACACGCAGATCAACCGCCCGGTGCGCCGCACCGAGTCGAACACTGGAGCCAGGTCCAACGGGGACAGCGTGCGCAGGTCGATCACCTCCAACTGCTGGCCATCCCGCTCGGCAACGGTCGCGGCATCCAGCACGGTGCGCACCATCGGCCCGTAGGCGACCACGGTCGCAGTCGCCCCAGAGCCGCTTCCTGAACGTAACAGCCGCGAGCTGAACAGCGGCGGGGGCGCCACCGAGAGCTCCAGTGGCCCCTTCTCCCAGTACCGGCGCTTGGGCTCAAAAAAGATCACCGGATCGTCACAGGCGATCGCCTGCTGGATCATCCAGTAAGCGTCCACCGGATTGGAGCACGCCACGACCCGCAGCCCCGGGGTGTGGGCGAAGTAAGACTCCGGGGACTCGGAGTGATGCTCGACGGCGCCGATGCCGCCGCCGTGCGGGATGCGCACCACCACCGGCATCCGCAGTTTGCCCTGCGAGCGGTAGTGCAACCTGGCGAGCTGGGTGACGATCTGGTCGAAGGCGGGAAAGACGAACCCGTCGAACTGGATCTCGCAGACGGGGCGGTAGCCCCGGACCGCGAGCCCGACGGCGGTGCCGATGATCCCCGACTCGCCCAGCGGTGTGTCCAGCACCCGCTGCTCGCCGAAGTCCTTCTGCAAGCCATCGGTGATCCGGAACACCCCGCCGAGACGCCCGACGTCCTCACCCATCACGATGACCTTGTCATCGGCCTCCATCGCGGCTCGCAGACCCTGGTTGAGGCCCTTGGCCAGAGTGATCGTCTGCGGGTCGCCGGTGGTGGCCATCAGTGTTCATTTCCGGGTTCACGACCGGGCTCACGACCGGGCTCACTGTCGGTGAAAGACGCGTGGTAGGCCAGATGCTCCGCTCGGGCCGAGTCCAATGAAGGCGACGGTTCGACGTAGACCTTGGAGAAGATCCGCTCCGGGCCGGGGGCGGGCATCGACGTACAGTAGTTGCGCAGCCGCAGCGCCAGGTCCTCGGCTTCGGTGGCCACGTCGTTGAAGAACTCCTGCTCGGCTAGCCCCTCCCGCACCAGGTGCACGCGGACCCGCTCGAGCGGGTCCTTGAGCTTCCATTCCTCCAGTTCGTCAGCGAGCCGGTACCGGGTGGGGTCGTCAGAGGTGGTGTGGGCGTCCATCCGGTAGGTGCACGCCTCGATCAGCACCGGGCCGTTGCCGGTACGGCACTCCCGTAATGCCCACCGGGTGACGGCCAGGGTGGCCAGCACGTCGTTGCCGTCCACCCGGATCCCGGGAAAGCCGTAACCGCGCGCCCGCCGGTACAGCGGCACCCGGGTCTGACGATCCAGCGGTGCCGAGATCGCCCACTGGTTGTTCTGGCAGAAGAACACCACCGGCGCGTCGTAGACGGCGGCCCAGACGAACGCCTCGTGCACGTCACCTTGGGAGCTGGCACCGTCGCCAAAGAAACAGAGAGTGGCCTCACCGGTCTCGGCGTTGCCGATCTTGCCGTCGAGCCGCTGGCCCATCGCGTAGCCGGTGGCATGCAGGGACTGGCTGCCCACCACGATGGCGTAGAGCCCGAACCCGGTGGCGATCGGATCCCACGAGCCCTGGTCGATGCCGCGGAAGATGCCGAACAGCTCGGTGGGGTCCACCCCCCGGCACCACGCGACGCCGTGCTCGCGGTAGGACGGGAAGGCCATGTCCTGAGGGGCCAGCGCCCGGCCGGCACCGATCTGCGCGGCCTCCTGGCCCAGCAGCGGTGCCCAGAGACCGAGCTGGCCCTGTCGCTGAAGGGCGTTGGCCTCCCGATCAGCCCGGCGCACGAGCACCATGTCTCTATACAGCTCCCGGATCTCCGCAGGGGAGATCTCCAGGTCGAACTGCGGATGCGACGTCCGCTGCCCCTCCGGGGTGAGCAGCTGGACCAGGTCCTCACCTTCACCCGTCGCCCGTAGTCCGGCGATCACTTGCTGTGGAGTGTGCTGACCATCGATCTCCATCGCAGCGCCGATAACGGGGCCGGTAATGAGACCAACTGTGGGGCCATCGACTATCGGGCTTCCGACAGAATTGCCAGCAGGTGCGGAGTGGGATGGTGCGCGTTTGCGGGAATGCATGGCATCTCCTTGCTGTTACGCCTCGCTCCACTCGTGATGGGCACGGGGCGACGCCGCAGTGCGGTGTGGCTCCCGGAGGTGGATCGCACTACCAGAAGCCCGACGCTGACAATTCACTCCACCCGCATCTTTGCACGGGTAGGGGCAGTCGTCACAGGGTAGGGGCCGGTTGTGTGGGCGGCGCGCCATCGTTGCGTAGCCGATGCCTGATCACCCCAGTAACCGCGCCGCCCGCCCCGAACAAGCTGTCCAGCAGGTCCTTCACCCGGTAGAGGTCCGCATTGATCTCTTCCTGCAAGCGGGACAATTGGTGCAGTTCGTGGGCGCTGGAGCGCTCCCGTTGCTGTGCGGCCTCAGTCGCGGTAGCGACCAGCCGCTCGGCCTGCGTTCGGGCCTGCGCGACCAGCTGAGCAGTCTCGATGCGAGCCGCCTTTCCCATTTTTTCCGCGTCCGCGGTGGCGACTCTGAGCAACTCCTCGGCTTCCGCGCTGGCCGTCGCACGCATCTGGTCGACCTCCGCGGCCAGAGCGCTACGGATCTGCTCAGCCTCCGCGCGCGCCTGCGCACGAACCCGTTCGGATTCCTGTTCCACCTCTTGACGGGTGCTGTCCAGTTCACTGGAACGGCGTCGCAACTCGTTGTCCTGCTCGGCGGCCTGCTGGTCGGCCTCGGTGCGCCAGGCAGCGATCTCCTGCTCCGCGCGCTGTCGCAGCTCAGCGACCTCGGCCCGGGTTTGATCCACCAGGGCCACTGCCGCTGCCTCGGCCTGACTGCGCACTTCGCTCGCTTCGTCCTCGGCCAGCTTGAGGATCTTTTCGACCCTGGCGCCGAAGTTCACCTCGGCCGACGGTTCGCTGCTCGGTGGTGACTGCGCGTGGCTCAGCGCCTCCTCCAACCGCGCAACCCGCTGAGTGGCCGCTCGGTGTGCGTCTACGGCCGCCATCAGCTCGACGCCCAGAAAACGTATCCGCTCCTCCACCTGCCGCTTGTCGTAACCCCGCAGCACGACGTCGAATGTGGTGTCCGGTATGTCCTTGCGATCCAGGCTGTCCATCCATACCTCCTCGACAGTGGGTAAGGCATCTTGACACTTGATCGCAATATGACAACCAC
>CAXUFG010000309.1:0-4771 GCA_964250265.1 uncultured Pseudonocardiaceae bacterium
GCGCGATTGGGTCGGCCGTTCGGGCAGATCGAATCCGTGGAGCAGGTACCAGAGCCGGTCGCCCAGCATGCCGCCCCACGCATCGCCCGCGTCGCGCGGCGTGCGCGCGCAAAAATGCTAGCACGGGAGCCCGCCCAGGCGCGCCCCCCCCACCGAACGCCACTCACGAGAAGTGCTCCCAGCCCCCCGCTGGGAGCACTTCATCCCCGTCGATCGTCACGCCGAGGCCCTCCTTCACCACACCAACCTCGGTCCACCCCGAGGGCAGCGCAGCTTCCGTGGGAAAACACGCCAGCAGCGCGTGGTCCTCGCCTCCGGTGAGGACCCAGTGCTGGGCGTCGGCGCCCAACGCGGCTGCCACCTCGACCAACCTGCTGGCCACCGGCACCGCCCCTGAATCGATATCGATGTTGACTCCGGAGGCCTTGGCCAGGTGCCCGGCATCAGCGAGCAGGCCATCCGAGATGTCAATCATGGCGGTGGCGCCGGCCGCGGCGGCCTGCGGGCCTGCGGTGTAGGGAGGCTCCGGCACTCGGTGGGCACCCACAACCGCCAGTGGAGATCGAAAACCCCGTCGAAGGACGGCAAGGCCGGCCGCGGACCAGCCCACTCTGCCGCACAAGCCGAGCACGTCTCCGGCTCGGGCCCCCGCCCGGGTGACCGGTGCCCGGCCTCCCAGATCACCTAACGCGGTCACCGACACCACGATCTCGCCAGCACTGACCACGTCGCCGCCAACGATGCCGGCACCGACCTGCCCGGCCTCCTCCCACATGCCGGCCGCCAACCCGTCCACGGTGGACACGGGTGTCCGCCCCGGGACGGCCAGCCCGACGACGAGCGCGGTGGGCATCGCACCCATGGCCGCCACATCGGCCAGACTGGCCGCCACCGCTTTGCGTCCGACCTGATGCGGCGTGGACCAATCCAGCCGGAAGTGCACTCCCTCGACGAGGATGTCAGTCGTCACCACGACTCGGCTGTCGGCAGCGGCCAGCACCGCGGCGTCGTCCCCCGGGCCGAGCAGGGTGCCAGGCGGCAGCGTTCGACCTGCGGTGATCCGCGCGATCAGACCAAATTCTCCCAGCTCAGCGACCGATTCCGGAGTAGACAGCGGCGGGTCAGGCGGGCTGCGCACACCCTCACACCTCCAATCCAGGCGCGGTAGATTTCGTTCTTACCGCCATCCAGCAGACACGACGAAGGGCCACGCCGTGGTTCAGGCATACATCCTCATCCAGACTGAGGTCGGCAAGGCTGCTGCGGTGGCCGCGGCGGTGTCCAACCTGCCCGGCGTGGCGAGCGCGGAGGACGTCACCGGCCCCTATGACGTGATCGTACGAGCGGAGGCCGCAGACGTGGATCAGCTGGGCCAGCTCGTGGTTGCCAGTGTGCAGCGTGTGCAGGGCATCACTCGCACCCTGACCTGCCCCGTTGTCCATCTGTCCTGACGATGGCCGGCCTGTCGAAGATCACCGAGCGGTCGGCTGGCACGCCGCGTTGGCCTCTGGTGATAGCGCTGGTCCTGGTGGTGACGCTCGTGGTGGGAGTACTCATCGCTGCCTCGATGGTTCGCAACCAGCCTCTGCCGCCGCTGGGACTAGCCGCAGTACCGGCGCCCGCAGCGAGTTCCGCGGAATGCGCTCGGCTGCTGGCCGGGCTACCGGGGAGGCTGGACGGCGGTGAGCTAGGTGCCCTGGAACGCCGGCAGCTGGGCGCGCCGATCCCCCCGGGCACAGCCGGCTGGGGCGAGCCGCCGGTGGTGCTGCGCTGTGGCCTCGACCGCCCGCCTGACCTCACCGCGACCTCACGGCTGCTGGCCGTCTCCGGTGTGCAGTTCCTCGAGATTCCCAGTCATAGCATGAGCACCTGGGTCGCGGTAGACCGACCCGTTTACGTCGCGGCGGCCCTGCCGCCGAACAGTGGCAGCGGGCCACTGCAGCAGATCGCGGCCACCATCTCCCGCATGCTGCCCCGCCAAGACGTGAACATCCCGCACTGATCGCACGCTACAACCGGTGCAAACCCTCCAGAACCCGCTCCAACAATGGGAGGTCCGGCGCGCTACCCAAGCCGGTGGAATTGCGGTGTATGCGCAGCAACCCAGCGTCGATCATGTCGGCCAGCAGCACCCGGGCCACCCCCAGCGGCACCGCGAGCAGGGCCGCGACCTCCGCGACGGAGCGGATCTCAGCGCAAAGCTCGGCAATCGGGGCGTGCTCCGCCGAGCAAATAGAGGTCAGGTCTCGACCTTCGTCACTGGTGGAGACCAGCGTCTCAAGGGCGAGATCCTGAACCGGGCGGGTGCGTCCCCGGGTCCAGGTATAGGGACGGACGACGAACCGGAAATCCTCCGGTCCATCCTCCCATTCGCCGGCTGCGTCGGCTTCTCCAGGATCTGCTATCTCGTCGACGCCATTGGGCAGGGTGACGTGTTGATCAGCCGCGGGAATAGCGGCTCCGTTGCGTCGAAATGACAGGAACATCGCGGTACCTCCGCCCCGACGTCGCCAACCACACGCAAGGTCAGACACCCGGAGGCGATGGCCAGCTGAGCGTCCGCACCGGGGCACGCCAGCGGATCACGCCGGGCGGGCCCCACGTGCTTAACTAGCCTGCCAGCACTAAGTCGCTGGGCTTCACCCGTTCGTCCCAGTGAATTCGGACGAATCGGCGCCCAGATCAGCCCAATGGCCCAGACCTAATAGATCAGCGCAATCCCGTGCCGCGAGCCATCGCGGTGTCGATCAGTATCGAGAGCAGGGTCGAGTAGTCCAGTCCGGTCACTGCCCACATCCGCGGGTACATTGAGATCGAAGTGAAGCCGGGCATCGTGTTGATCTCATTAAGGGTCAGCGAACCGTCGGGCCCGACGAAAAAGTCCACCCGAGCAAGACCCTGGCAGTCCAATGACCGGAACGCGGCAACGGCCATCGCCTGCAATTCTGCGGTGAGATCGTCGTCCAACTTGGCCGGAATATCGAACTCGCACGCGTCGTCCAAGTATTTGGCGTCGAAGTCGTACCAACCCGAGGAACTCTTGGCCATCACGCGGATTTCCGCGGGAAGCGATGCGACTACCCGACCGTCTGGGTACTCCAGCACCCCGCACTCGACCTCGCGACCGACCACCGCCGCTTGCACGAGCACCTTGGGATCGACACCGCGAGCGGTAGCGATCGCCGACGGAAGCTCAGACCAGTGCACCACCTTCGTGATCCCCACCGACGAACCCGCTCTGGCCGGTTTGACGAAGACCGGCAGGCCCAGCTGGTCGCGCTGCGCCACGGTGAGGGTGGCATCGTCGCCGCGCAGCACCACTGTGTCGGCGACCGGTAAACCCTCGGCACGCATCAGCTTGCGGGCAAACTCCTTGTCCATTCCCGCCGCACTGGCGAGTACCCCGGAACCGACATAAGGCAGGTCGGCGAGCTCGAGCAGTCCCTGGATCGTGCCGTCTTCGCCGAATGCCCCGTGCAGTACCGGGAACACCACATCCACTCCGGAGAGGACCTCGCCAACCCGGTCGCCTGCGATACGCACCAGTTCCCGCCGGGTGGGGTCACCGGGCAGGGCGAGCGCTACGCCGGTGCCGTCCACGGCGGGCAGCGTCCGGTCCCGGATCGCCAATTCGGCCGGCTTGCCGGTACCCAGGAACCACGCGCCATCAGGACTGATGCCGACCGGAATGACCTCGAATCGGGTCTGGTCCAGGTGGGTCAGCACGCTTCCCGCCGATACACACGAGATCGCATGTTCGCTGCTACGGCCACCGAAGACGACGGCAACGCGCAGCTTGCGTTCCATCATGGCGGCACCCTACTCCCGGTGACATGGCATCGGAGTCCCTGCCGTCACCCAGCTGCCAACAGGGCGGTCAGCCGAGGTAGCGCCGCGGCGAGGGCCGAGGCGCTCTGGGGCGCGGCGTAACCCAGCGTCACTCCATGCCAGGCGGGCGGCCCGTCGTGACAGCGCGCCAGCCCGTCGAGCAAGAGCCCCTCTTGTAGGGCGCGGCGCACCACGCTGCGTTCCGCGTCCGCGCGCGGTAGGTCGACCACAAGATGCGCGCCTGCCTGATCACCGCGCACCGGCAGGGTCGCCGCTCGCAGTGCGGCTACCAGCAGCTCGCGCCGGCCGAGCAGCTCGCGCCGGACCCAACGCAGGTGCCGGGACAGATCCCCGGATGTCGCGAGCGCGGTGAGCAGCTGCTGGCCGGCCGGCGATGGCCGCACTCCGATGCCGGACCGGTACGCGCAGACGGCGGCCACCACCTCGGCGGGTGCAGCCATCCAGCCGATGCCCAGCGTCGGAGTGAGGATCTTGCTCGCGGTACCGAGATGAACTACCACGTCACGCCCGAGGGTCGCCAGCAGTGGCAGGGGCGCGCCGTGGTGACGCAGCTCCCCGTCGTAGTCGTCCTCCAGCACCCAGGCGGCGCGCTCCCTGGCCCAGGCCACCAGCGCGAGCCGGCGCCCGGCGGGCAGGGTGGCGCCCAACGGGAACTGGTGCGCCGGTGTGCAATACACCGCGCGGGCGCGATCGGGTAACGCGGCGACCACCAGCCCTCCGCCATCCACCAGCGCGGGCAGTACCCGTATTCCGGCGGCACGCAGCGCCCCGACCGCCCGGGGGTAGCCCGGTTCTTCCACCGCGACCACCTCGCCCGGTTGCAGCAGGACCGCGGCCAACTCGGTGACCGCCGCGGTGGTGCCGCCGGTGGCCAGCACCGCCTCCGGCCTCACCGCTAGTCCGCGGTGGCGCAGCAGGTGCT
>CAXUFG010000310.1:0-4733 GCA_964250265.1 uncultured Pseudonocardiaceae bacterium
GGCCGAGCGGGTGCCCGACCCGGCGCGGATCGCGGACGAGAACGAGCGCATCGCGGCCGAGAAGGCGCTGCGCTACATGGGCCTGCAGGCCGGTGTCCCGCTGCGCGAGGTCAGTGTGGACACGGTGTTCGTCGGTTCCTGCACCAACGGGCGCATCGAGGATCTGCGTGCCGCCGCGGACGTGATCAAGGGTCGCAAGGTGGCCGACGGGGTTGCAGCGGCGCGACAACGCGGTATCACGGTGCACGTCATCTGGCCGCCTGGGGCGGCCCGAGAATGAAGTCCATTGCAAGTTGCCAATGATCGGGCCTGGGCAGCGGCTTTGACGGTGTTGTCGTGGCCGGTTTCGGAGTGGGACACGTGCCAGCAGCGTTCGTTGAGCCGCTGGCCGATCTTGCCTCGAGGATCCCGGTAGTGCTCGCGTCCCGAACTGGCGCCGGTCCGGTTCTGCGTAGAACATATGGCTTTCCGGGCTCCGAGCGTGATCTCCAGGACCGAGGATTGATCAACTCTGGATTCCTCGGTCCGTTCAAGGCCCGAATCTTGCTACACGTACTGGTCGACGCCGGCGCTGATCACCACAAGATCTCAGCCGCCTTCGACGCGGCCCCTGGCCACGTCCCTATGCCAGGCTGAGCGCTGTGCGCAGCCATGAACTGACCACCGGCCGAACCTTCGGTATCGTGTTCGACCACGGTGAGGACTTCTTCGACACTCTCAGTGCGTTCTGTAACGCCAATAAGGTCCGCCAGGGCTACATCCCGATGTTCATCGCCGGGTTCGCCGAAGTCGAGATCGTGGGCACTTGCGAAAAACTCGCCGACCCCGGCGCTCCCGTCTGGTCCAAGGTCCACCTCGCCAATGTCGAAGCCCTCGGGTGCGGCAGCCTTGGCTACGATCCTCAGAACGGCCGCGTTCTGCCGCACATCCATACCAGCCTCGGGCTCAAGGAACATTCAGCTCTCGGCCACACCAGCCATCTGCTCTCCGCGCGGGTGCAATTCCTCGTCGAGATGATGCTCGTCGAGGTCATTGCGCCCACCATGCTTCGTGCCCGGGAACCGGCGTTGTACGACGTGCCCTTGCTCAGGTTCGGTTCCTGACGGCGGTAGGCCGCCGAGCTTGGCCCTGACGGCCCAAGCACCTCCCAAGTCCAGTGCCTCGGTCGAGAGAGGTGATGTCTGCTGGTGCACAGCCAGGCAAATGATCTCCGTGTGGCCGGCTACGCCGAATACTCAATGCGCGGCCCGCTGACCCGTACACTCGGGCGAACGGCGAGGCGACCCAGCGGTGAGGGAGCGGGATGGTCAGGCGTGCGGGTGCCAGCGACAACGATGCGGATGTGATCGTGGTGGGAGCCGGACCCGCAGGCTCGACGGCGGCCGCGTACCTGGCGCGCGCCGGGCTGGATGTGCTGCTGCTGGAGAAGTCCACGTTCCCCCGCGAGAAGGTGTGCGGGGACGGGCTGACCCCCCGCGGCGTCAAGCAGCTGATCGACCTGGGCATCGACACCAGCGCCGAGGCCGGCTGGTTGCACAACCGGGGGCTGCGGGTGGTGGGCGGGGGAGTGACGATCGAGCTGGACTGGCCGGATCTGGCCAGCTTCCCGCCCTACGGCGCGGTCCGCCAGCGCCAGGACTTCGACGAGATGCTGGCGCGGCACGCGGAGAAGGCCGGCGCCCGGCTGCACGAGCACACCACGGTCACCGGCGCGGTCACCGACGAGCGCACCGGCCGGGTCACCGGGGTGACCGGCAAGCAGGGACCGGGCAAGCAGCCGGTGACCTACCGGGCCCCGATCACGCTGGCCTGCGACGGGGTCTCGGCCCGGCTCGCGCTCAGCCTGGGGATGGACAAACGCGAGGACCGGCCAATGGGTGTCGGAGTGCGCCGGTACTACACCACTCCCCGCACGCACGACGATTACCTCGAGAGCCACGTGGAGATCTGGGACCGGGCCAACCCGCAGCAACCCAAGCTGTTGCCCGGCTACGGTTGGATCTTCGGCATGGGTGACGGGACGTCCAACGTCGGTTTGGGCATCCTGTCCACCTCCCAGGCGTACGGGAAGACCGACTACCGGGCGCTGCTGCGATCCTGGCTGGACGGGACACCGCAGGAGTGGGGTTTTCGCGAGGGCAACGCCACCGGCAAGATCGCCGGTGCGGCCCTGCCGATGAGCTTCAACCGCACCCCGCACTACCGCACCGGCCTGCTGCTGGTCGGGGACGCCGGGGGGATGGTGAATCCGTTCAACGGCGAGGGTATCGCGTACGCGATGCAGTCCGCGCGGCTTGCCGCGGAGTGCGCGGTGCAGGCGATGGCCCGTCCCGACGGCCCGGCCCGGGAGCGTGCGCTGCACCGCTACCCTACGGCGCTGCGCGAGGAGGTGGGGGGCTATTTCCGGTTGGGGAACGTGTTCAGCCGGTTGATCGGCCACCCGGCCGTGATGCGCGCGGGAATCCGCCACGCCCTGCCCCGCGCGACGCTGATGCGCTTCATGCTCAAGTTGCTGGCCAACCTCTACGACAGCCGGGACGGCGACTCGATGGATCGGGTGATCACGGCGATGACCCGGCTGGCGCCGAGCGTGTGACCGACACACCTCACCGATGAGGGATAACGCCTGATCGGGACCGGATTTATAGGTTAGCCTCGAGGCAGCGCGTGACCGGCCTGCACGTAGGGTGGGTGTGGGACGTTCACGAGACGGGAAGGACGGGACGGCAGTGTTGCAGCCCTACGTTCCCCTGGTATTGATGTTACTGCTGGCGGGGGGTTTCGCAGTCTTCTCCGTCGCCGCAGCCCCGTATATCGGGCCGCGACGGTACAACAGGGCAAAGCTCGATGCCTACGAGTGCGGCATCGAGCCCTCCCCCCAACCGGTCGCGGGGGCCGGGCGGATGCCGGTGGCGTACTACCTGACCGCCATGCTGTTCATCCTCTTCGACATCGAAATGGTGTTCCTGTACCCGTTCGCGGTGGCCGCGGACTCGCTGGGCCTGTTCGGCCTGGTGGAGATCGTCCTGTTCATCCTCACGCTCGGCTTCGCCTACGCCTACGTCTGGCGGCGTGGCGGGCTGGACTGGAACTGATCATGGGGCTGGAAGAGAAGCTACCCAGCGGGATCTTGCTGACCAGCGTGGAGAAAGTGGTCAACTGGACCCGGAAGTCCTCGCTGTGGCCGGCCACCTTCGGGCTGGCCTGCTGCGCGATCGAGATGATGACCACCGGCGCGCCCCGTTACGACCTGGCCCGTTTCGGTATGGAGGTGTTCCGGGCGTCTCCCCGCCAGGCCGATCTCATGATCGTGGCGGGCCGGGTCAGCAACAAAATGGCCCCGGTGCTGCGCCAGATCTATGACCAGATGCCTGAACCGCGCTGGGTTCTCGCGATGGGCGTCTGTGCCTCCACCGGGGGGATGTTCAACAACTACGCGATCGTGCAGGGCGTGGACCACATCGTCCCGGTGGACATGTACCTGCCCGGTTGCCCACCACGCCCGGAGATGCTCATCGACGCGATCCTCAAGCTGCACGCCAAGATCATGGACGAGCCGCTCGGCCCGAAGCGGGCCGCGGAGAAGGCCGGCCAGCACACCGAACTGGTGGCGTCCTCGGTGCGCTACGCCCCCAAGCGGAAGCAGTAATAAGCCATGGCCGACAGCGATATGGACAAGGACCTGGCGCCAGGTCAGCCGAGCTCGGCGCAGTTGAGTCCGGCCGAGGAGGCCGAACACGCGGCTCGCGGCGGGGTGGTCGCCGGGCGGGCCCGGCAGGGCATGTTCGGTGTGCGCGGCTCCGGCGACACCTCCGGCTACGGGGGCCTGGCGTTGCCGGCATACGCTCCCGCCCCGGCCCAGCGACCCTACGGGGGCTGGTTCGACGAGTTCACCGACGAGTTGCTGGCCGCCATGCGTGAGCGCGGAGTGCCCGCCGAAGCCATCCTGCAGGTCACCGTGGATCGCGGCGAGATCACCTACTACGTGCGCCGGGAACACCTGCTGGAGCTGTGCCGCGCGCTGCGGGACGACCCGGCGCTGCGTTTCGAGCTGTGCAGTTCGGTGTCCGGAGTGGACTACGGCACCGAGGTCGCGCAGCGGCTGCACGCGGTGTACCACCTCACCTCGATGACCTACCGGCGCCGGATCCGGCTGGAGGTCGCCGTCGAGATCGACGACGCCCGGGTTCCCAGCGTGGTGGAGGTCTACCCGACCGCGGACTGGCACGAGCGGGAAACCTGGGACATGTTCGGCATCGTCTTCGACGGCCACCCGGCGCTGACCCGCATCCTGATGCCGGACGACTGGGACGGGCACCCGCAACGCAAGGACTACCCGCTCGGCGGGATCCCGGTGGAATACAAGGGCGGCGCCGAGATCCCACCGCCGGACCAGCGGAGGGCGTACTCCTGATGACCCGGCCGTCTGACACGGAACCAGCGCACACGGTGGCCAGCGGGACCACCGACACGGCAAGTACTACGGCGCCGGACCCGTACGCCGCAACAGCCAGGGAGACCACCGAGGGACGCATTTACACCGTCACCGGTGGTGACTGGGACAGCCTGAGCGAGGACTTCCAACACGACGAGCGCATCGTCATCAACATGGGGCCGCAGCACCCTTCCACACACGGCGTGTTGCGGCTGGTCCTGGAGCTGGAGGGCGAAATCGTCACCCAGGCCCGCTCGGTGATCGGCTACCTGCACACCGGGATCGAGAAGAACTGCGA
>CAXUFG010000311.1:0-4668 GCA_964250265.1 uncultured Pseudonocardiaceae bacterium
CCCACCAGCAACCTCCACGACCCCACCGACCCACCCATGAACTGCTGGCACTGCCGCCAAATCGCCGTCGGCACCTGCCGATTCTGCGGCCGCGGCGTCTGCGAGGACCACCTCACCACCCGCCCCTACCCCATCGCGGTCTACCGCGGAGGCCCCGCACAACTCCCCCGCACACTCGTCGTACAAGACGCGCTCTACTGCGGAAAATGCTCACCCAAACCCGACCCCATCGAACTACCCGAACTCGACAGCTAACCCGGGCACCTTCCCCAACCACTAGCAGCGGGCACGGGACGCATGTGTCGACTTGGTGAGGCCATCTCAGCACCACAGCCGCCTAGGACACCCGCATGACCGCACCAACCGACATCACCGGCTAGGAGCTAGATCCGCCTCCGCTGAGGCCGCTCTACCCCCGGCGTCCCTACACGGATGACCATTCAAACAAACGCAGACTCATGCACGGATCAAAGGCACGCTCATCGGCATGACAGCGCGATTCGCGCCATGTGAGTGTGGCCGATCCGCTCGCTCCGTGGCGTCACTCCCCGCCTACATCATCGACGTTGTGATCTTCAACTGTGTTATCAATCTCTCTGTCGCCAAACCCGCCGTGCTCGCCGAGACCTACTGCGTGCTGGCCCCCGGCGGCCGGATCGGCATCTCCGACGTCATCGCCGACGACGACCGCACCACGTAGGAACGCGCCGAATGCGGCTCCTACGTCGGCTACATGACCGAAGCCTTCGTCTTCGTCGAATATCACGCCAACCCGGCCACCGCCGGCTTCACCACCATCGAAATCATGCCAACCCACCAAGTCGCCGATGGCATGAATTCCACGATCATCCGCGCCGTCAAACCCACCACCGCAACCCAACCGCCATCCACCCCTCCTGCAACGAGCAGGTCCGATGTGCACGCTGGTGGTGTCAGCCGGGTGCTGGCAGGGTCCACCGCTGGCCGGGGTCCAGCAGGTGCAGCCGGTCCAGCAGCCCAGCGTCGCCGAAGGCGGCGTGCAGCGTGTCACGGCCTTGGGTGAAGTGAGCCCACCCCTCGAAGTGCAGCGGCACGATGTGCCGGGCGCGTAGCACGGCCGCGGCCGCGGTGGCCTGCTGGCTGGTCAGCGTGAGATAGGCCCCGTCGAGCAGCGCGGTGCGCGCCGCGCCGGCGAACAGCAGTGCTACGTCGATGTCAGCGAACCGCGACGCGACCGACCCTACGATGTCCAGGGAAGCATTGTCGCCGCTGATGTAGACCGTCGGTAGCCCCTCGCCGGACAGCACGAAGCCAGTGACCTCACCGGTGAGAGGTTCACAGCCGCGCGGGCCATGCCGTGCCGGCACGCCGGTAATCCGCAACCGACCAAGCTGAACGTGCTCACCGTCGGCCAGTGCCCGTACCGGGTCGCCGAGTCGCTGGCGCGCCGACTGGGTGGACAACGCCAGCGGCGCGCCGGTGAGGTACTTCCGTCCCCGCTCGTCGAGGTTGTCGGGGTGCTGGTCATGGGACAGCAGTACGGCATCGACCGGCCCCACCTGCTCGGCGGTGGCGACTGGGTCGCTCGTCTTGACCAGCACGCGTGAGCCGATCGGGTGCGGCCCGGCGGGGTCGAACGTCGGGTCGGTCAACAACCGCAGGCCCGCGATGTCCACCAGAGCGGTCGGTCCACCCAGGTAACGAATGCCCAACGATGGAGTCATGCCCAGTACAAGCCGATCACAGACACCGGAATTTCCTGCCAATTCCATCGTCACGGACGCTAGCCAGACGTCGGCGATGCGGAACGGCCGCACGCGCGAGGGCCAAGGCAGTGGCGTGCGGGAACCGAGCTGCGCTGGTCGCGAGCTTCCTTGGCCCCTGGCCCCTCCGCTTCGCGGCATGAGCGGACGTCTGCTGCCAGCCCTTGTGCGTGCTGTCTTGTGGGCCGTGCTGCTAGCGCTGTCGTCGCTGGCGCGGTACGAGCCATGAAGTGGGCTTTACTCTGGCGGGCAAGGGGGTAACACCCGAGCGATCCATGTGGTGGACTATGTCGAAGCAAGCTAGGGCTGCGGCCCTGCGTATGGGGTCGGAACTGGGCTCGGGGGGGGCGTCAGAGGCCACCGGGAGGGGGTGTGTCATGTCTTCGCAGCGCTGAGCCCCCCAGTTGTTTGCCGTCCGGTCGGGCGGATTCTCCGGTCGCGAGGGGGCGTCTTTCTGAGCTGACTCGGCGCGTTCTCGCGATCGTCATCGATCCTTGAGGAGCGCGTCATGAGTTCTGTTGTGGACACCCCCACGCCTGTCGGGCACCGGTCGGCGCTGGTGTCGATCGTCGAGACCGTCATCGCCCCTGCCGCCGCCGAGACCGACTGCACGGGGGCCTACCCCCGCGCCGCGATGGACGCGTTGGGTGCGGCGGGCCTGTGGGGCCTGTTGCGCTCACCAGAGGTGGGTGGGGGTGGTGGATCGATCGCCGACGTCGCCGAGGTCGTGGAGGCGATCTCCACTGCCTGCGGCTCGACCGCGATGGTCGTCCTCATGCACTACGCCGCGGTCTCCGTTGTGGAGGCCCACGGCCCCGTCGAGGTCCGCTCCGCGATCGCCCGTGGTGAGCATGTGAGCAGTTTGGCGTTTTCTGAGTCCGGTTCGCGCAGCCACTTCTGGGCGCCGATGAGCAGCGCGACACCCGAGGGTGACGGCGTCCGGCTCGACGCGACCAAGAGCTGGATCACCTCCGCAGGACAGGCCGATAGCTACGTCTGGTCGAGCCGTCCGCTCGCGGCCGAGGGACCGATGACGCTGTGGCTGGTGCCCTCGGATTCGACCGGGCTGCGCACCGCGGCGCCGTTCGACGGTCTCGGGCTGCGCGGCAACGCCTCGAGTCCGGTCGTCGCCGAGGGGGTTGTCGTGCCCGCGACCGCGCTGTTGGGCGCCGACGGGGCTGGGCTAGACATCGCGCTCGGCACGGCGCTGCCGGTGTTCCTTGTCGGCAATGCGGCGTTCTCGCTGGGGCTGATGGAGGCGATGGTCGGCGAGGCCGCCACACACCTGAGGTCAACGCGGCTGGAGCACCTCGACTCGACGTTGGCCGAGCAGCCGGCGAGCCGGGGCGAGTTTGCGCGGCTGCGCACCCGGACCGACGAGGTACGCGCGTTCCTGGCCGACACGCTCGCCGCGCTCGCGTCGGGCCGGCCCGATGCGACGCTGCGCGTGCTGCAGGTGAAGGCAGTGGCGGCGGAAGCCGCCTCGGAGGTCGCCGACGGGGTGATGCGGTTGTGCGGCGGGGCAGCGTTCCGCAAGGACATCGGGGTGGAACGGCACTTCCGCGACTCGCTCGCCGCGCGTGTGATGGCCCCCACCACGGCGGCGCTGCGCGACTTCGTCGGCCGCGCCGCGCTAGGTCAGCCGCTATTCGGGGACGCCCGATGAGCCCGACCCCGATGAGCCCTTCGTTGAGGGGCGAGACGCTGTTGATGGGAGCCGTGGCCTACGACCCCAAGGTGGTCACGATCTGGGAAGGTTTCCGCCGCTGGTTCGGAGCCAATGGGCTGTCGTTCGACTTCGTCCTCTACTCCCACTACGAGCGCCAGGTCGAGGACCTGGTGGCGGGCCGGATCCACGCGGCGTGGAACTCGCCGCTGGCCTGGCTGCGCGCCGAGCGCGTCGCCACCGCGCAGGGTCGCAGCGTGCGATCGGCGGTCATGCGCGACACCGACCAGGACCTGACGTCGGTGATCGTCGTCCGTGCCGACTCCGATATCACGTCGGTGGCCGACCTGAAGGGCCGCACGGTCGGGGTCGGCGCCGTCGACTCCCCGCAGGCCACGCTCATCCCATTGGCACATCTCCGCGCGGCGGGCCTGCGCCCCGGTAAGGAGATCACCGTGCGCCGGTTCGATGTCGGGGTCGGTCTGCACGGCGACCACGTCGGCGGGGAGCGCGACGCGGCCCGCGCGCTGGTCGCAGGCGAGGTCGACGCCACCTGCATGATCGACGGGAACCAGCTGCAGTTCTCGCAGGAGGGCACCTTCCCGGCCGGCGCGACGCGGATCCTGTCCCAGACCGGCCTCTATGACCACTGCACGATGACCATCGTCGACACCGCACCCGCCGCGCAGGCCGACCGGTTCGTCGAACTGCTGCTGTCGATGTCCTACGCCGACCCGGCGGTGCGCCCGCTGCTGGACTTGGAGGGGCTAAAGGTGTGGAAGCAGGGACGAACCAGCGGTTTCGGACCCTTGGACGCCGCCGTGGACCAGGCCGGTTTCTATGACGCGGCCGGCGCGGTCACCGCCGCCGAGTACGCGCCGTAACACGGTCGTGACCGACCTGGTGCCCGGCCCGAACGGCGCGCCGCTGGACCTCGGCTCGCTGAGTTTTCTTGAAGGGGCGCATCTGCTGGTGACCCGCGCCCTGCGGGCGCTGCCGCCAGGCGGGTCGGTGCGGGTGCGTGGTGCCGATCCGGCGCTGGAAGTGCACCTGCGGGCGTGGTGCCGGGCGGTGGGACACGGCTTCACCGTCGGCCCGACCGGCGGGTACGACCTCATCCGCGGACCCGCCGAGGAGCAGCGCTGGGCCGGGGCCGAACGCGCGGGCGGCGCCGCAGCGAACGAGACCGTACGCCGTCCGCCAGCGCACTGGGGCCTGGCCGCCCGCGGCGCGCTGGTGGAGGCCGGCGGCCCGGATGCC
>CAXUFG010000312.1:0-4446 GCA_964250265.1 uncultured Pseudonocardiaceae bacterium
ACTCCTCCAGGGTCATGGTGTCAGACCCCCAGCAGACGCCGCCACTGCCTCACCAACCGCCCCAGACGACACTCTTCGGTTGTCCCTGGGGTGCAGAGCTGGGTAGTTGATGTCGTCCCGCAGTACTCGCGGCGGATCGTCGTCATCATGAGGCCCCCCATTCCTCCATCACTCCCCTATAGTTACGGTTCCGCCACAATGAATGAAGATCACGATGCGGAAACATCGCACATAACGCGGAGATCGGCAGCGATCTGCAGGCACTTCGGGCTTGGGGAAGTCATCACAGGCTCCGGTAGCGGTCCGCGACCCGGGTGAGGATCGCGCGGGCGTCGTCGCCGTATCGAGCGAATCCGGCGAGGTCGTCGTACAGTCGGGCGTAGGTGTCCAGATCAGTGCGCACGGTGAGATAGGCGACGCGGGTTGTGGTTCCTACGATCACCAGTCGGTCATCGAACATCGTGAAGCTGTTCAGCGGCAGCACCGGTGATGGGTAGCCCCAGGGGATGATCCCAAGCCGGACGTTCGGGTGTTCGTCGAGATCAGTGAACTGAACAAGGTGCCCGATTCGGGGTGCGCCGGCAACAGCACCGCCGAGCCGACCAGCGCGGAGCCTGGCACGGTGACGTCGCCAGCGGTCGCGTCGAAGGCTGTCATGATCTCCTGGTGATCAGCGCCAGGGGCGACCGGCACGATGTGATGTTCGTTGTATTCTCCAGCCAATGCCCGAGCCACGGGACGCGGTCTTCCCGTACCACCGCATCGTTGACGATCTTCGGTCTGCCATTCTGGCTGGTCGTCTGGCTCCGGGCGATCGTTTGAGCTCCGAGTGGGAGTTGGCGCAGCGTTACCAGACCAGCCGGCCGACGGTGCGTCGCGCGGTGGCGGTGCTCAAGGCCGAGGGTCTGGTTATCACGGAGCAGGGTCGGGGTGCCTTCGTCCGCCCGAAGCCTGGCGTGCGGCTGGTGGTTACTGGCGCCAACTATCGTCGGCATCGCAGCGCGGGGCTCCCAGGCTTCAACGCCCAGGTGATCGAGCAAGGGCAGCGGCCGGAGCAGCGTCTTGTGGAGGTTGCCACGATCAGCGCTCCGGCACAGGTGGCAGCCCGCCTCGGCATCGAGGAGCAGGTGCACGTGATTGTCCGACGGCGGTTGTTTCTGGTGGAGGATCAGCCGGTAGCTCTGTGCGACAGCTACTACCCGGCTGCCATGGCGCAGGGAACAGTGATCGCCGAGCCACGGCGAATACGCGGTGGCGCTCTCGCGGTGATCGAGGATCCGGCAGGACCGATCCGGAGAACGGTTGCGCGATCGGTGGACGAATTGACGAGCCGGATGCCGACCCGCCCGGAGATCGATCGGCTGCGGCTCTCGCCCGGGGTACCGGTTGTCCGGGTGCTCCGAACAATCTATGACACTGAGGGCGTGCCATTTGAGGTCCAGGACTCGGTCACCGCGGCGGATTGTCATGAGTTCCGGTATGAGGTGGAGATGCGATGACCGCGACATGCGATCATCGCTCGCTGCGGGTGGGGGTGTGCCTGTCTCTCACCGGCCGCTACTCGCGCTTCGGTAGGCAGGCCGCCCACGGGTTAGAGGCATGGCGCGTACTCGACGAGGACACCGAGCTCATCGTGGCGGACGACGGCAGTGACCCGACCCGCCTGGCGCCGTGTCTTCGCGCCATGGCTAGCAGGTGTGATCTGCTGCTGGGACCGTACTCGACCCAGCTCATGCGCACGGCGTCCCTGGTCGCGATGGATCTGGACCAGGTGGTGTGGAATCACGGCGGTTCCGGCGACGACGTGGAACACGCGGCTCCCGGCCGGGTCGTATCGGTTCTGACGCCCACCAGCCGCTACGCCGAGCCGTTCCTGGAACACGCCGCGGGACAGCCCACACGGGTGCCGCTGTGGCTGGCCGAGGGCCGCGGGAGTTTTGGGCGACAGGTAATCGCAGGTGCCGTTGCGAAGGCCGAAGAGTTACGGCTACCCACGGTGCTTCTCGGTCCGGCCGACGACCTACCCGTGGATCACGCTCCGCTGGTGTGGGACCTGTTCTGCGCTGGAGCCTTCGAAGAGGACGTGACGAGAGTCAACGCAGCCCTCGCTCTTGCTGCTCCGCCTCGGCTGATCGGAGCTGTCGCGGCCGGCGTACACGACTTCGCTCAGGAAGTGACCAGCGCCGAGGGCGTCTTCGGCATCGCGCAGTGGTTACCTGGTCGCGGTACGGTCACCGAATTGGGACCGGCGGAACGTGACTTCCTTCAGGTCTACGGGCGGTTGACCGGCACGGTGCCGGATTACCCGGCGGTCCAGGCTGCTGCCGCGGCAGTGCTCGCCACCCATTGCGCCCGAGCCGGTGGCAGTACCGGACGGGAGAGCCTGTGGGCTGCGGCAGCCGAGTTGCGGACCACCACCCTGTTCGGCGCCTTCACGATCGATCCGGCCAGCGGAGCGCAACTCGGCCACAAGACAACGCTGGCGCGTTGGACACCGGATGGACTGACGTAGGCATCCTGCTGCCCCGCACCACTGAGGTGACACACCGAGTCACTTGCGATTCCAAGTAGACTTGTATTGCCAAGTTAGGTAATGTCCCTCTCCGCGAACTCGATCCGTGGGGAGGAGACAACGATGGAGCCAAAGACGAGAACCGAGGCACTGTCCGCCGAACCCGGAGAGACGTTCCAGCGCCTTCTCTACCCGCCGAACGACAGCGGCTTCGCCCAGGCGGGACAGCCACCCCCTGACCACGGCGGGGTCGGGGTGCGCCCCGACGCCCCCGACCCTGCCGTGTTCCACCTGACAAGCCGAGCCCCGCTGTTCGTGGGCAGGTCCTGTGCGCTGCCAGGAGGTCGGCATGGCTGACGTGACGGGCGCCGCGGATGAGCGCCGTGTGCGGCGGGCTTTCTCGTTTTCGGTGACCAGTACCCGGGACGGCTTCGAGCACCTGGTGGCCGAGGAGGCGATGACGCCCGCGAGCGCGGGCGGCTACGTCGCGCTGTGCGGACGGGCAGTGCAGGCGGCGGCGCTGGCTTGCCCTCCGGGTCCTCGGTGTCCCGCCTGTATCGCGGTGCGCAACGCCGTCGGGGTGAGTGGGCAACGTCATCGCCGAACCGACCAGCGCGGGACGTGGGCCCGGCTGACCGCGCTGCTGCGCCACCCACGACCGGCGCGGTCAGAGTCGCCCCAGTTCCCGGATGTCGCCTTGCCGCCATCCAGCGTTGCGGCGCCGGAGGCGACGCGACTCAGTGCCCAGGCGCGATGACCACGACGAACGGCGTCCGCGACCGCCCGACCGTGGCAGGGGACCGGCCGGTAGCGCTGGTCCGCTACCGCCCCGGCATCACTGGCGAGGCGAGCCGGGTGGTGCACCTGATGCCGCTACCCTTTGGCACCGATGAAGAGGCCGCCGCGTTATGTGGGGCATTGCTGCGCCCATCTGAGGCTGAGATCGTCGCTGTCGGCCAAGGCATGCCCTGTGGTCATTGCCTGATCAGCCAGGTGGCAAGCAGCCCTCCCCCACTACCGCAGGAACCCGCACAGACCGCCCACCCCGGCACATCGGCGGATGGTTACCAGAAGTGGGGATGGTCGGTGACCGTGCGCCGCGACCAGGTGCAGCTGAACCTGGAACCTGACGCGGTAGCACTGATCATCCCCGCGCTGGTGGCTGCCCGAGTGACGGAGATCCTCGCCGATCGCCGCTACCCGCCGCCAGTGCTGATCGACCCCGGTGCGCCCGAGCACTGGGTACTGCTGGCCGGAGAGCGTTTCCCCGTGCCACTGCCTTGGTCATCCAGCGTAACCCGGATCACCACAGCTCTGGTCCTACCGCCCACGCCCACCCCCTATGGGCCACTGCGCTGGGTACACCCCCCGCACGACAACTCCCTCAAGCTGTGCAGGGAGATAGACGTCCTCGCCGCGATGCTGACCGCATTCCAGCGAACGGAACGAGCGATGAGAGGAAACCTCGATGCCTGACTACCCCGCCCCGCTGTGGCGGGACCCGCTGTTCAGCCCCGGAGACCGGTTCCCGCTCGGTCCGCCGCGCGGGGTCATGGACAACTGCCGTGACATGACCGTTCTGGTTTTGGCCCGTGATGTGGACCCGTCGACGGACCGGCTGGTCGAGGCATTGGGCGAGCGCGGCGTGCCGGTGTTCCGCGCTGACTTGGCAGCCTTTCCCCAGACGTTGACGTTGGACGCCCGGCTGGGTTCGCATGGCTGGGACGGAGTGCTGGCCACACCGCATCGCGAGGTTCGGCTGAGCGAGATCCGTTCTATCTGGTACCGCCACCCGTCACATTTCGAGCTGCCTGAGGGCATGTCCGGGCCCGAGCGGCGCCACGCCGCCGCTGAGGCGCGCTGCGGGCTGGCCGGCGTGGCTGGCCGCTACCAACCGCCCGCTAACGCGGATTTCCGCGCACCCCCATACGTTG
>CAXUFG010000313.1:0-4429 GCA_964250265.1 uncultured Pseudonocardiaceae bacterium
AGACCACACGAAATGACACGTTGTTACACGTTCCCCCGAACAGTTAACAACCCCTTCTAACCTGCCGGGTATGACACGTACGCGGCTGTACCGCAGCGGTGTTCTCGAAGCCGAGAACTTTCCCGTGCAGGACATCTCCGAGCACATCACGCAGCCGGGCGTCACCGTGTGGCTGGACATGTGCGCGCCGGACGAGCACGACCTCACCACCATCAGTGAGGAGCTGGACCTGCACCACCTCGCTGTCGAGGATGCCCTCCAGGAACGCCAGCGTCCCAAGCTTGACCGGTACGACAGCCACCTGTTCGTCACCGCTTACGGGGTCGCGCTGGAGATGACCACCGGGGAACTGGAGACCTTCGAGGTGGCGGTGTTCGTCACCCCCCATGCGTTGGTCACCGTGCGCAAATCGGAACAGTTCGACATCAACGGTGTGGTGGCCCGCTGGGACGCCTCACCAGACCTGGCCAAATACGGGGTCTCCTTCCTGTTACACGGCCTGCTCGACTTCGTGGTCGACGGCCACTTCAGCGCGGTGCAAACCCTGGACGATGAGATCGAGACACTCGAAGACCTGCTCTTCGACGACAGGCGCCCCGAGCTCTCCGTGCAACGGCGGTCCTTCGAGCTGCGCAAGAGCCTGGTGCAGCTGCGCCGGGTGGTGCTGCCGATGCGGGAGGTCGTGAACTCCCTGATGCGCCGTGACCTGCACACCGTTGACGAGGCGATGGCGCCCTACTACCAGGACGTGTACGACCATGTGCTGCGCGCCACCGAGTGGACCGAGAGCCTGCGGGATCTCGTGACGACCATCTTGGAGACAAACCTGACTATTCAGGGCAATCGCCTCAATGTGATCACCAAGCAGGTCACCAGTTGGGCCGCCATCATCGCGGTGCCGACCGCCATCACCGGCTTCTACGGGCAGAACGTCCCTTATCCGGGTTTTGGGCATGTGTCCGGTTTTTACGCCTCCACCGTCGTGATTGTGGTGCTCTCGGTGGGGTTGTATGTGTTGTTCCGCCGCCGTGATTGGATCTAACCGTCTCGCGACAGAGCCCTCAGATCTTCCCCGGTGAAGAAGCATGAGATCGGGGTACGTTCGTGAGGTGGTGGCCGCCTACATCCCTCCGCCGAGAGATCCCGCTGATCTGTTCGCGCCGCTGGGGCAGCGGGCGGTGGGGAGACCGCGCGGGGGTGGTGAGCATGTTGCGCGTCCCTCGATTGATGCCCTACTGGACCGCACCGCGAGCAGCCGGATCAGCGTGGTGATCGCTGCGGCCGGCTGGGGCAAGACCACCGCGGTGGAGAGTTGGTCACGCGGACGTCCGACCGCGTGGCTGCGATATGAGGATCACCAAGGCGCCGCGGATCGCCTATTGAGCGGCCTGTCTGCGGCGCTGCAGGCCCACCTGCCGGCACGGATCGAGGATATGGCAGTCCTCAACACCGACCAGGCGGAGTCCGCAGCCGCAGCGATCAGCCTCTGGCTGGGGAGTTTCCTCCACAAAGACCTCGTGCTGGTTCTCGATGATCTGCACGAATTGCAGCCCGAGGGCGGTGCGGCCCACGTCGTCAAGATTCTCTGCCAGCGCGCGCCGGAGCGCGTGCACCTTGTTCTGATTTCCCGGGGTGAACTGCCGTTCTCCCTGCAACGGCTACGCGGTCGTGGTCTCGTCAAGGAGATCTACGCGCCGGACCTGGCCTTCGACGTCATCGATGTCGAGGCGCTGTTGCGCAGGACCGTGGGAAAGCATCCAGCCGGTTTGGCCGGACGAGTGTGGGAACGAACCGGCGGCTGGCCGGCGGCCGTGCACTGCGCAGTCGAGATGCTACGGCTGGCTCGGTGGGATCAGCGCTTGGAGGCGGTGGACCGGCTGTCCCACCCGGGAGAGCGATTCCATGCCTATCTGGCTGAGGAGGTGATCGGCGCCGCGTCCGGCAGGGTTGCGCAGCTACTGGGCAGGTTGGCGACCGTCGGCGAGGTCCGGGCAACCGATAACACGACCGGGCTCGCTGACCTGAGCCGTCAGGGCCTCGTGCAGCGCAGCGGCCCACACGGCACATGGTCGCTGCTACGCCCGCTGCGTGACTACTTCGAACACGAGGTGGCGCCGTGCGCCGACGAGCGGGCGGCACTGCACGTGACGGCGGCTAATAAGTGTATCGAGCAGGGTGCACAGGCTGATGCCCTGCGACATCTGCTGGCGGCCGCCGATCACTCCGCGTGCGCCGCGATTCTGGTTGATCATGGTGATGCGATGGTGGAGCGCGGCCAGCTCGACGCCGTGCTGGAAGCCACCCGGTTACCGGCCGAGTACCTTGACGACCCGCGGATCCAACGAGTTTTCGGCTTGGCGCAGCAGGTGCGGGGCCAGTGGACCCAGGCACTGGTGCATTTCCAGCGAGCCGGCCACGACGGGCAGCAGCTAGCACCCGCGCTGGCCTGGCGGATCGGCTGGATGGCGCTCGCCATTGGCGAGTTCACCGAGGTTCACACAGTGACCCAGCGGACCCGGCTGGACCGCAGGGACACCGTTGATGAGACGCGGGTGCTGGCGCTTGCGGCAACCGCCCACTGGATGTCCGGCGACGTAGGGAGTCTGCGCAAGGCCGCGCTCCAGGCACGTGCCGCAGCCCGCCAATGCGGCGACCCCCGCGCGCGGTCCAGCGCCCACCATGCCTTGGCGCAGTTGGCCGCCGCCGAAGGTGACTGGCGGCAAGCCGACGCCCAGGGCGCCGAGGCCCTGCGTAATGCCGAGGCGAGCGAGGATTTGCTCGGGCTGACCTGGATCAGAGCGTGCCGCGCCATGCACCATTTCGAAGCGGGTGCACCACAGCGCGCGCTGGAAGATGCGCAGATCGCGTTGAGTCTCAGCGAGCGGTGCGAGAACCCGTTCCTTGTCGCCCATTCCCTCACCACCCGTGGCCGGGCTCGGGCACGGCTGGGCGCCTTGGACACCGCAGCGGGTGATTTCGCCACCGCGATAGACCTCTTCCAGCGCCTCGGCTCCCGATTCCTGGCCTGGGCACTATGCGGCCTCGGCGACTTGCATCGGAACAGGGGTCAGGTGGCTCAAGCCCGGGCAATTTACGAGGAGGCGCTCACTCTCGCCGAGCCATACCACGACGTGTTCGGTCTCACCTGCGCGCTGGCCGGTCTTGCCCGCATCGACGCAGCCGATGATCCACAGCGGGCCAGGGAGCGCGCGGACCGGGCCGTGGAGCTGGGCGCAGGACTGCGGAGGGTTCCTGCGTTACTGGCCCGCGGTTGGATCATCTTGATGGCGGGGGATCGCGTGGGTGCCGCGGCGGATGCCGATCAGGCTGCGGTGGCCGCGCGGCAACGGCGGGACAAGCCAGGGCTGGCTGAGGCCATCACCTTGGGGGTACTGGCCTCCCGTGACCCAGCGATGGCGGGCAACGCACTTCGCGAGGCGATCGATATCTGGCAGGAAACGGGCTGTGGCCCGGAGGAGGCGGCGACGAGGATGGTGGCCGCCCGCATCGGCGCGCACATTCCCCACCTCGATGCCTTCCGTGCCGATCAGATACTTCGGGACCACGGCATCGACCTCGACTCACGGCGCGTCGCCGGACCGCTGAGCGTGCTGGTCCGTTGCGCACCCGCAGTGTCCATCCAGACGCTGGGGGAATTTCGGGTGATTCGCGATGGGATCCCGATTCCGAATACCGCATGGCAGTCGAAGAAGGCTCGAGACCTCTTGAAGATCCTGGTCGCACGCCGCCGGCCGGCCCCTCGTGATCAGCTGATGGAGTTGTTGTGGCCGGGGGTGGGCCCGACGGTGGCCGGCAACCGGCTGTCCGTACTGCTGTCCACGGTCCGCGATGTACTGCAACCCCAACCGGCGGGGGAGGCTCCCTTGGCAGCCACTGACGGCGCTGTGTCGTTGAACCGTGCCCAGGTCAGCATCGATGTCGAGGACTTCCTCGCTCGGGCCAATGCTGCGTTCGACGCTTACCGGACGGCAGAGCCGGATGCGACCACGCAACTCGTCGCAGCCATCGCCGCCCATACCGGTGATTTCCTCGAAAACGACCCTTACCAGGAGTGGGCCAGCGCGATCGCTGAGGAGGTGCGGGCCGCCCACATTGCTCTGCTTCGGGCCTTGACCACCCGGCTACGCGACGCCGGCGCCACCGATGACGCCGTGCGGTACACGTTGCGCCTGCTCGAGCAGGACAGCTACGACGAGGAGGCCTACCGCACTCTCATCGGAGTCCTGTTCCACGCAGGTCGCCTCGGTGAAGCACGCAGGCACTACCAGAACTACGTCCGCCGGATGGCGGAGATCGACGTGCTACCGAGCCCATACCCGGAGATGACCTCACAACAGATGATCACGCGCTAAGCACCGTCCCGTAGATCTTCAGCTTCGTGATCAGCCCTCCAGTTCCCGAACTCAAC
>CAXUFG010000314.1:0-4111 GCA_964250265.1 uncultured Pseudonocardiaceae bacterium
CCGGTGCCGTAGGTGTTCTTGGCCTCCCCGACGGACAGGCAGGCCTGCCCGAAGGTGGCGGCCTGCTGGTCACCGAGAATGCCAGCGATCGGCACCCCGGCCAGCGCGGCGGGCTCCCGGACCGTGCCGTACACCTGCGACGAAGAGCGGATCTGCGGCAGCATCGACACCGGGACGCCGATCTCCTCGGCGATGGCCTCGTCCCAGCGCAGCGTGCCCAGATCCATCAGCAGGGTCCGGGAGGCGTTGGTGGCGTCGGTGATGTGCAGGCCGCCGGTCATGTTCCACATCAACCAGGTATCGATGGTCCCGAAGCACAGTTCGCCGTCCTGCGCCCGCTGCCGGGCACCAGCCACCTGATCCAGGATCCAACGGATCTTGGGGCCGGAGAAGTAGGTGGACAGTGGCAGCCCGGTGCGAGCCTGGTAGCGCGCGGGCCCCGCGTCACCGCCGAACTCGGTGCACAACCGGTCGGTGCGGGTGTCCTGCCAGACGATGGCGTTGTGCACCGGTTTCCCACTGCGCCGGTCCCACACCACCGTGGTCTCCCGCTGGCTGGCGATGCCCACCGCGATGACGTCGCGCGCCGTCAGCTCAGCCCTGGCCAGCGCTCCGGCGACGACCTCGCGGGTGTTCGCCCAGATCTCCAGCGGGTCGTGCTCCACCCAGCCCGCACGGGGAAAGTACTGCTGGTGTTCCCGCTGGTCGGCGCAGACCACCCGGCCGCTGTGGTCGAACACCAGGCAGCGGGTGGACGTAGTCCCCTGGTCGATCGCTACGACGTACTGGTTCATCGCATCATCTGATCAGGTAGCCGTTTTTCGAGATATACCGTGGTGTTGTCCCGACATGCTGCCACTGCCGCAGCGATTCGTCGTGCCAGCACCGGAGGAAGCACTTCACCTACCTCTGAAAGGTCGAAGAACGCAAAACCGTGAAGTTCTTCCGGAGGTACCACGATGCGGGCTACCTCCGTGTCTGACAGCACCTTCCCCTCGAACACGGTAACCACACCCTCCGGTCGGTCGTCGGTGGGCGATACCCAGTCAAGAACAAGCAGCCGGCCAGCGGCGCAATCGAGTCCCAATTCTTCGGCAATCTCGCGTTGCGCTGCATCCCGAGGTGACTCGTCAGCCTCGACCATCCCGCCGGGCAGCTCCCAGTGCGGCTTATAGGTTGGTTTGACCAATAACACCTGGCCCTCAACGTTGAATAACAACAGTCCAGCGGCCATCCGTTTACGGGAAAACGAGTCAGCGAAATCGTCAGCGGTCCGGGAGGAGATGCCGCGCTTGTAGGTCTGGCTTCCGTCACGGCACCGAGCCTACACCAGTACCCGCTACTATTCGCTAATATGCCGGATCGCGGCTTCCGTCACCGCCGACTGCCACCAATACGCAATGGGGGGACGTTGTGGCTGACGCGGCTCAGTCGATCGGCCAAGTGATCTACAACAGTCGCTCACCGAGAGTCGCTGCTGGTGGAATCCGTTACAAGCATGGATTCTGCACCGTGCTCTGGATCAAATCCGGCGACAACGGGTGGTATTGATGCCCCATGGCATGCCTGATCTCTCAGTGCACCAGGCGGATTCGCTCTGAGTCTCCCGAACTCAACAGCAGAGCTGCTGGTTCATGATCAAATAACTCTGCTGTTGAGTTCGGGAACGGGAGAGCTGTGCACGAAGCCGGAGATCCACGAAAGGGGCTATTCCCCGGACCAGGCGGCCACGTGCGATACGAACGCCTCCAGATCCGTGAGGCGGTCAAGGTTGTCGCGAACTCCCTCGTCGTCGACGTCGACATATCCGTGGACGAGTACGTTGCGAAAGCCGACGGCTCTGGCCACTGCTTCCGCCGTCGGGACAGGAATGACACGCTGCGCGCCGAGCGTGCGCACCGCATCGGCATTGGATTCCGGCACCCGCCAGCCCTCCGAAGCGACGAGGTGATGCGCTATCCGGGCGCAACCCTCAATGGCCGTGATGAAGTGGTATTTGACAGCTGCGAGCCGGGTGGGATCGTCGAGCAGTTCCCCCTCGGCAACGCGGTAGCCGTGCAGCGTTTTCAGGTCGGTCGCGACACGGTCGAGCAGCCGGTCCAGCCGCTCCTGATCAACCACTCGATGCTCCACGCGCCAACTCGATCCGCCGCTGGCGGTAGCGTTCGCGTATCTCCGGGATCTCGTCTAGGTAGCGCAACCGGGTATCCGCAAGCCAGCGCACCCGGGCCGGCGGGTCGTCATCGAACAGCAGGCGGCCCTGTTGCGCGATCCGCCCGGACAGCCACAGCGGTGCGGTGTCGAGCACAACCAGGTCCACGCCAGCGGGGAGGTTCACCTCCCAGGACGCCGGAGGTTGGACGCCCCACCAAGCACCGACATCCAGATCGCTGCCTGGACGGGCGCTGCCGCGTACCCGGCTACCGTGCAGCAGAGCGAACCGCGCGCCGGCCGAACGCAGCGCATCGACCACGCGGAGCTCCTCAGATGTCACGTTGTCATCGTGACAGTGGATGTTCCATACCACCAAATGTTCCATCTGCGGCGGTGCGGTCAAAGGCGGGCTTGATCGGCTACGCGACAGGCGCCAATTAGATCACGACAGCGCCCCTCACGCGGTAGCGTGCAGCAGGCGATCGCCTACGACGCAGGGGGTGAGACCGGTGCGACAGGCCGTGCGCGAGCAGCCCACCGTTGCGTCGGCCCCCGGGCAGCTAGGTCCGGCGCAGCGCGCGGCGGATTGGCGGCGGCTGGGCGAGGAGCAGTTCGACGTCGTGGTCATCGGCGGCGGAGTGGTCGGTTCCGGCGCGGCGCTGGATGCCGCCACCAGGGGCCTGAAAGTGGCCCTGGTGGAAGCTCGCGACCTGGCCTCGGGCACGTCCAGCCGGTCGTCGAAGCTGTTCCATGGCGGGCTGCGTTACCTGGAGCAACTGGAGTTCGGGCTGGTCAGAGAGGCTCTGCACGAGCGGGAGCTGATGCTCACCCGGCTGGCGCCGCATCTGGTCAAGCCGGTGAGCTTCCTGTACCCGCTGGCGCACCGGCTCTGGGAACGGCCCTACGTCGCCGCCGGGTTAGCGCTCTATCAGACGCTCGGTGGCACACGATCGGTACCGGGTCAGCGGCATCTCACCCGGGCCGGAGCGCTCCGGTTGGCACCGGCGCTCAAACGCGACACCCTCGTCGGCGGGGTGCACTACTACGACGCGATCACCGATGACGCTCGGCACACCATGACGGTGGCCCGAACGGCCGCCCAGTACGGCGCGGCGGTGCGCAGCTCCACCCAGGTCATCGGCTTCCTGCGGGAGGCGGATCGGATCTGCGGAGTCCGGGTGCGGGACTGTGAGACCGGCGACGAAACCGACGTCGAGGCCCATGCGGTGCTCAACTGCACCGGCGTCTGGACCGATGAGATCCAGCGCCTGTCCGGCGGGCGAGGTCGGTTCCGGATACGCCCCTCCAAGGGAGTGCACATCGTGGTCCCCAGGGACCGCATCGTCTCGGAGAGCGGGCTGATCCTGCGCACCGCGACGTCGGTGCTGTTCGTCATCCCGTGGCGCAACCACTGGATCATCGGCACCACTGACACCGGTTGGAACCTCGACCTCGCCCACCCGGCGGCCACCCGCGCAGACATCGACTACCTGCTGGATACCGTCAACTCGGTGCTGGCCACACCACTGAACGATGCCGACATCGAGGGCGTCTACGCGGGCTTGCGGCCGCTGCTGGCCGGAGAGAGCGAGCAGACCTCGCGGCTGACCCGCGAGCACGCGGTCGCCCGGGTAGCGCCCGGCTTGGTCGCTATCGCGGGCGGCAAATACACGACATACCGGGTGATGGCCGCCGATGCGGTGGATGCGGCGGTGCCCGATCTGCCCGGTCGGGTCGCGCCCTCGATCACGGACAAGGTGCCGCTGCTCGGTGCGGATGGCTACCACGCTCTGGTCAACCAGGCCGAGACGCTGGCTACGCGGTACGGACTGCACCCCTACCGGCTACGGCACCTGCTGGATCGCTACGGCTCGTCGGTGCACCAGCTGCTGGCCTTGGCTGCGCAGCGTTCGGATTTGCTCGCGCCGCTGCGCTAGGCGCCCGACTACCTGCGGGT
>CAXUFG010000314.1:4121-4426 GCA_964250265.1 uncultured Pseudonocardiaceae bacterium
GGCGCCCCCCCCCGGGCGGCGGGGGGGGGGGCCGGGTGGGCTGGCGCGCCGGCGGCGGCGCGAGGCGCCCGACTACCTGCGGGTCGAGGTGGTGCACGCCGCCAGTCACGAGGGTGCGCTGCATCTGGAGGACGTGCTGACCCGGCGCACCCGGATCTCGATCGAATACCCGCACCGGGGCGAGGGCTGTGCCGTTGACATCGCTGACCTCATGGGTGAGGTACTGAACTGGACTGTAGCGACGCGGGACCGCGAGGTGCAGCTCTACCTGGCCCGGGTGGCCGCCGAGCGAGACTCGCAGCGCG
>CAXUFG010000315.1:0-4407 GCA_964250265.1 uncultured Pseudonocardiaceae bacterium
TTGAGGTTCTGCTGGATCGTCGAGTGCCTGACCTCGTCGATCATCTGGATGGCCTGGCCGTTGTGCAGCTCCGGGTTGGGCACCGTGTGGAACAGCATCGGCATGGACCGGGCCGCCGAGATCTCGGGTAGCGGAATAATGGACAAAAACAGCTTCTGCCACTCCAGCCAGCGCTCCTGCACCTGGCGGAACATATTGCCGCGGATCGCGCCGTCAGAGGCCCCGTAGACGCGGTGATCCTTCTCCTCCTGCATGGGGAAATATGACCGCAGAACCTGCTTGAGCGGGTCCCTCTTCTGCGCCTTTTGGAAGGTGTAGTCGGTCCCGTACTTCTTGTACGGCGTGTGATACATCGGTTCCCAGGACAGTTCCTGGATCTTCTGGTGAGCCTTTGCCACGCTCTGGCGACTCATGGTCACACTCCTCACCCGGGTACTCGGGTCCGCTGCGGCGTTGGCCGTCAGCGTCGAATCGCTTGCTCGGTTTGTTGCTCGTTCGTCGGGTAGGTCTGTCCAGCTCACGGTCGCGCGTTGTGCCTTCAATCACACCTCACGCCGGACTGGCCGGTGGTCTCAACATGAGACAAATAGCTCGTTCACCTGCCACTCCCTCCGACGTCCGTGCTGTTCAGGCGGTTAACAGCGATCACGGGCGCTCACCGAGCACGGCCGTTCGCAAATCGGCCAGTTGCTGGCTGATGTCACGCCTCGTGTGCTCGGACCGCTCCGGGCCGGGCTCGATACCGAGCGCTCGCAGCAGCTCGGCTGCCGGCCGCGCCGGATCCCCCGCCTCGCCGAGGACGGGGTGCAAACCCTTCGCGGCCAGATGGTGGAACACCAGGTTGACGATGCTCCACGGGTTGAACGTTTCGGCTGCGGAGGGTTCAGACTCACTCATCGAGGCTCCCTCATCTCCGTACCACCTGACGCTTCCGCGCGCAGCCGGCATATCGGACACCGCCAGCGCAGTAGGCACGGTGAACACCTGCCGGGTACTCCCGGTGTCTTGGATCACACACCCCCGTGCGAGCACAGGCTGTCTCAACATGAGACATTGTCCGGTTGGCGCAATACGTACAGGCGTGCGGGCGGTACCATCGGGCGAGTTGCCGACGACGGCATAGGGCCGCCACCGCGGATCATTGGGGCTCCAAAGGGGCGACTTGTGCTCGAAGCCAACTCGCTAGGCGACCGACGGGGCGCCGCTACCCGCGACCCGCCGGGCGCTAGCCCGCTGCTGGCCAGTGCACGGGAACATTTCCTGACCGCTGAGCCGGTGAAGCCCGGCGTCGTCCGCGACAGCATTCTGGCGTCCTGGATCCGATCCCGGGACTGGAGAGTGCCCGCCGATCATTTCGACTTGCCTTACGATCCCAACCCCAACCGGGACAGCCGGCTCACCTACAGCGCCGGCAACGTCATCAGTGATCTCGCGGACCAACTCGCCGGTGAGCCGGTGTGCATCGTCCTGACTGACGCCCACGGTGTCGTGTTAGACAGGCGCACCGGCGACGCCGCCCTGCGCGCACATCTAGACCGGGTCAAGCTCGACATCGGGTTCAGCTACTCCGAGCAGCACGTCGGAACGAACGGCATCGGCACCGCGCTGGAGGGACGCGGCCCGGCCCAGGTCTTCGGACACGAGCACTACGTCGAGCACCTGGAGGACCTGGCCTGCGCCGGCGCGCCGATCCACCATCCAGTGACCGGCAAACTGGTCGGCATCATCGACCTGACCTGCTGGCGAGCGGACGCCAACCCCATGATGGTGGCCGCCGCGACGACGGCCGCGAAGCGGATCGAAGAGGCTCTGTTCGAGCACTCTGGCCGCCACGAGCTGGCCTTACTGCACGACTACCTCACGACGTGCCGGCGCGGTCACGGCGCCGTACTGGCGATCAGCAAAGACATGCTGATGATGAACGATCGGGCCCGGGAGATCCTCGACCCTGGAGACCAGGAAGTCCTTCTCACGCAGGCCACCGAGGCGCTGGGTTCCGGCGGCCGGCAGCTGCTGGTCCTCGATCTGCCCAGCGGTGCCATTGCCCGGGTGTTGTGCAAGCCCAGCTGGGACGACCGCTCGGTCACCGGCGGGATAGTGCAGGTCCAGCTCACCCCGCCGATCGCCACCAGCGGCGGTCACGACGTCAGGCAGGCAGCGGTGACCCTGCCAGCGGCAGTGGGTTCCGGAGCGCTGTGGACCAAGTGCTGCCGGGATGCCGGCCGATACTTCCAATCCGCGGAGTGGCTAGTGCTGGAGGGCGAACCGGGCGTGGGCAAGCTGGCGATCGCCCGCGGCACGCACCAGCTTCGCTCGCCGGCCGGACACCTGCGGGTATTCGATGGGATCGAGGTGGCCGAGGGAGGCGACTCCACGCGGTGGGTGGACGAGGTCGCGGAGGAAGTCGGCGGCGGCGCTGCGACGATCATCCTGGCTCATATCGACCAGCTGCCCGACGAGACCATGCGGGCGTTGCATGACGTGCTCGAGCCGCATCGGGAGTCGACCGACATCGACCGGCCGTGGGTGGTGGCGACCCGCGGCCAGCAACTGCCGGACCACGACGGTGACCTCGCCCGCCTGCTTCGCTGCTTCCCCCGCTCACTGCAGATCCCGCCATTGCGCCACCACATCGAAGACCTGCGCGACCTCGTGCCGTTCATGATCTCCCGGTTGACCAGGGGTGGCTCGCTGTCCTGCTCGGCCGAGGCGATGCGGGTGCTGATGCGCAATCGGTGGGCGGGGAACATCGCGCAGCTCTACCAGGCCGTGCGCAAGATCGTCGTGAACCGCCGGACGGGCGTGATCACGGTGGCTGATCTGCCGCCGGAGTGCCTGGCGAGCACGCGTCGGGTGCTCACCCCGCTCGAGTCGATCGAGTGCGATGCGATCGTGCAGGCGCTGCTCAACGTCGACGGCAACAAGGTCCGCGCTGCCCAGCAGCTCGGCATGTCCCGCGCCACGATCTACCGCAAGATCCGCGAGTACGGGATCAGGGTGCCGCGTTAACGGAGCCCCCGGTCCGGCACCGTGCAGGATTAAGTTGATGAACTGTGGATGAGGGACCACAGAATTGGGGAACGCCACTGTTCGAGCGGGTCCTGCACCGGTCAGGAGTCGGTCGGGGAACCTTGCTGCTCGACCTGGGTTGCGGAGCCGGGCTGCTGTGCCGGATGGCCGCGGACCGTGGCGCGCGGGTCACCGGAATCGACCAGGACGCCGGGCAGATCAAGCGCGCTGCCGCGCTGGTGCCCGAGGGTGCCTTTGAGGTCGGTGACATCCTGGCGCTGCCCTACCCGGCCGCCAGGTTCGACGTCGTGATCTGCGTGCAATCGATCATGCACGTCACGAACCCGTTGACGGCCCTCCGCGAAGCCGCCCGGGTCGCGCGCCCCGGCGCACCGGTGGTGATCACAGTCTGGGGCAAGGAAGAGAACTGCGACATCCGCGCCTTCGGGCAGGCCCTCTCCGCGCTGTTGCCCCGCCCCGCCGGCCGCGGTCAAAGCATGCAGACGCCGGCGCTGTCAGCTGATGGCCGGCTCGAGCGGCTGGCCAGTTTAGCTGGGCTCACCGTGACGGACGTCGGTGAGATCGTCTGCCCGTTCCGGTACCCCGACGAGGAAACATTGATGCGCGACCTCTTTGGCTCCAGCCTCGGGCGACGAGCGCTGCGCGTCGCGGACCCCGCCGCCCTGCGCCGGGCCGTGCTCGAGGGGCTGGCCGGTTACCGGACATCAAGAGGTGGTTACCAGCTGGACAACACGTTTCGCTACCTCGTCGGGAGCTCATCCCAGGGCACCGTTGCGTTCGTGCGTGGTAGGTAGGGCTTGCATGGTGGGTAGGTTTCGCGCTGCAGTGCTCGGATTCAGACGGTGCGGGCGAGGTCGGTGAAGACATCCCGGGAGTCGAGGCCTGGGGTCGCTATCAAGGCCGAGTTCGTAGTGGCCGGTGGAGCGTTCCGCCGAACGCGTGCTCGCGTCGGACGTCAGCATCGAGGTCCAGCTTCACGGGGTTCCGCTTCCCCTCCGGATGTGATCACGACTGCGGTTCCATGGGCGGCTTCGTTCGAGCGGAGTTCGCACCACGTTTGATTCCACGCCGGACCTCGCAGCCGCTTTGGGCGATCGGGCCACTGACTCCGGAGCCAGCTGCACGATCAACTCAGCGCCCAACGAGCGCGGGCCAAGCGCTCGAGGACGCGGCACCGTGCGCACCATGCCTCCAGCCTCGAACCGCGCCTGAGCAAGCTGGTAGGGCCCATCACCAGGCTTGGGGCTCGGCCGACTCCGCGACAACAATCACTCCGCGTGCCGCCGACGCATATCGAGCATCTGCGCCAGCTCCCCCTCGGACAAGCCGGTCTCCTCCAGAACCTGGCCAACGGTCTCGCCGAGCCGGGCGAGCGCG
>CAXUFG010000316.1:0-4401 GCA_964250265.1 uncultured Pseudonocardiaceae bacterium
GGGCGGCAGCGGGTTTGTCGACGGCGCGGGACCAGTGGGGGCCGGGGTGGCCGCCAGCGGGCAGGGGATGACATCCCTCGCCGCCACCCCAGCCGTATCGGGTGCCGCACTGGCTGCGGCAGGCAGCACGATCGCGAATACCAGCGATCCGATCACCGCCAGTACCGCCAGAATTCCTCGAGTCAGGCTAGCCTTTCTTGTCATGAGTGAGATCTCCGTTTCTCCGGGGGCACGAGTCACCCCGGACTTGGGGAGACTCCTGGCCGGAGGTGAACGGAACGAGTCCCGCAGTGGGCCAAGGGACCGCGGTCAATCCCACAAGGGACGGCTATTTTTCGGGGGGACCCGCAAGCTCGCGATCAGGGTGCTGGAGTGTCCCGAATGGCGTTAAATGCTGTCACGGCAGGCGAAGAGTGATCGTCTGATTGCGGCCCGGACCGACTCCGATGACGGAGATCTGGGCTCGGCAGAGTTCTTCGAGTCGCGCCACGTAGGCACGTGCGTTGGGCGGCAGTGCGTCGAGGGTGCGGCACTGGGACAGGTCCTCCCACCAGCCGGGCAGCTCCTCGTACACCGGGACGGCGTGGTGCACGTCGGTTTGCGTCATCGGCATGTCCTCGGTGCGCCGGCCGTTGACCTCGTAGGCAACGCAGATCGGCACGGTGTCCAGACCGGAGAGCACGTCAAGCTTGGTCAGGAAGAAGTCGGTGATCCCGTTCACCCGGGCGGCATATCGCCCGATTACCGCGTCGAACCAGCCGACCCGCCGGGCTCGCCCCGTCGTCACGCCGATCTCTCCGCCGGCCTTGCGCAACCGTTCGCCCATGGCGTCGTGCAGCTCGGTGGGGAAGGGACCCGAGCCGACCCGCGTGGTGTACGCCTTGAGGATTCCCACCACGGCGGTGATCTTCGTGGGACCGATCCCTGAACCGGCACAGGCGCCGCCCGCGGTGGGGTTGGACGAGGTGACGAAGGGGTAGGTTCCATGATCGACGTCGAGCAGGGTGCCCTGGCTGCCCTCCAGCAGCACCGTCTCATCGCGCCGGAGCGCCTCGTCAAGGAGCAGCCGGGTATCGGCGATCCGGTGCGCGAAGCGCGCGCTCTGCTCGAGCACGGTATCCACCACCTGGTCGGTGTCCAGGGTGCGCCTGTTGTAGACCTTGACCAGGACCTGGTTCTTGAACTCCAGCGCAGCCTCGACCTTCTGGCGCAGGATCTTCTCGTCCAGCAGGTCCTGGGCTCTAACCCCCACCCGGGCCACCTTGTCCTGGTAGGCGGGCCCGATGCCGCGCCCGGTAGTGCCGATCTTGGCCTTGCCGAGGTAGCGCTCGGTGACGCGGTCGATCTCGACGTGGTACGGCATGATCAGATGGGCATCGGCAGAGATCAGCAACCGCTCGGTGTCGACGTTTCTGGCCTCCAGGCCGGCCAGCTCGTCGAGCAGGACGCCCGGGTCCACGACCACGCCGTTGCCGATGACGTTGGTCACGCCCGGAGTGAGGATGCCAGAGGGGATGAGGTGCAGCGCGAAGTCCTGACCGTCGGGCAGTACCACCGTGTGGCCGGCGTTGTTACCTCCCTGGTAGCGCACCACCCACTGGACCCGCTCACCGAGCAGGTCTGTGGCCTTACCTTTGCCCTCGTCGCCCCACTGGGCGCCGATTAGCACGATCGCCGGCATGTGGTACTCCAACTGGGGTCGGTTCGGGCGCGCCGAGGCGAGCGTAAACCTTCAAGAGGCGGATGTGGTCGAGGCTGAGGCTGAGGTGCTGACCTGCGGGTCTGCTCGATGGCCCGGAGCGCAGTGTCCCCCGACGACGGCGGTGTCGGCACGACCTGGCCGCGGGGAGCTCGACTCGGTGCTGGCCGGCCTCGACGGCCGGCGCTTGGTGATCTGCGGCACCGACGCCGACCTGGCCGCGGTGCTGCTCCGCCTGCTGCGCACCGAGGTCCTGGGTGCCGTGCCGGTGGGTTACGTGCCGGTCGAGGCCTCCTCGGTGGTCGCCCGGCTCTGGGGTCTGCCGGTGGTGCCCGCGGCGGCGGCTTCGCTGGCCCTGTGCGGCGATCCGGATCCCGTGCCCCTGGTACGTGATGACGCGGGTGGCGTGCTGGTCGGGCGCGGCGTCGTTGCACCACTGGACGGGGTGGCCTACTGCGACGACGAGGTGGTGCTGCGCGGGCAAGCCGCCCGGCTGGAGGTCACGCCGGACCGCGCGCTCGGGCTCGTGGTCCGCGTTGTGCGTCGTGGACTGCCCGGGCGCCGGGTGCGCCAGGCCGCCGGGCGGGCCGTGCAGCTGGGCTGCCAGCCGACCGGCGTGTGGCGCGACGGCGTCGCCTCCCGTACCACCGACCGCTGGACCTGGTACCGCCACACCGAAGACTGGCAGCTGGTCCGTCCCTAAACCTGACCAACGGCGCGCAGGAGTCCCGCGCGACCCGATCTGGTCGTGGTCGAGAGCAAGGCCATCGACCGGGTGGACCGGGACGGCGGACTTCTCGGGGCGGGCGACGTGCTCATCGTCGTGGAGATCGTCTCGCCTGGTTCACGACGTCTTGTGCCGTTCCCCGTCCAGCTCCAGCTCGACCTCCTGATCTGAGCGTGAACCGTCCCTCGTCGGGGTAGTAGCCCTCAGTCCAAGCCCAGTGCTCCGGCCGCGGCGGGATCGCACTCGTCCAGGAAGTCCCGGCACCGCCGGGCCTCGGGGTCCTCGCCGATCTCGGCGGCCGCCCGGGCCAGCGCGGCGAGAGCGCGCAGGAAACCCCGGTTGGGGGCGTGTGACCACGGCACCGGGCCGTGGCCCTTCCACCCGGCGCGACGGAGATGGTCCAGACCGCGGTGATACCCGGTGCGGGCGAAGGCGTAACCGGCGACGGCATCCCCCTCGTCGAGCGCCCGTTCGGCCAGGGCAGCCCAGGCGGCGGAGAATTCGGGATATGCGGCAGCCACCGTCGCCGGATCGTTCGCCGCCGACAAGGTCGCTTCGGCGTCAGGCTGTTCGGGTAGCAGCGTCGGATTAGGTCCCAACAAGTTGCCGTGCACGTTCATCGCTCCATCCTGCCGTGATGCCACAGTCTGCGGGTGCGTGAGCACCCCCACCGAGCGGTGCCGAACGCGCATCTCACCGGTTGGGTGCCCTATCCCGCCAGGGTGCGGCCGGCGGAGCGGAGGTCCTGGCAAGCCTGCGTCACCCGAGCGGCCATCGACTGCTCGGCGAGCTTGAGGTACGACCGCGGGTCGTAGACCTTCTTGTTGCCCACCTCGCCATCGACTTTGAGGACCCCGTCGTAGTTGTTGAACATGTGCGCGGCGATCGGACGAGTGAACGCGTATTGCGTGTCGGTGTCAACGTTCATCTTGATCACTCCGTAGGACAACGCCTGGTGGATCTCGGCCAGCTCCGAACCGGACCCACCGTGGAAGACGAGGTCCAGTGGCCTGGATCCAGAGGGCTGGCCCAGCGCCCGGGCGGCAACCTCCTGGCCCATCTGCAGGATCTCCGGACGAAGCTTCACGTTGCCCGGTTTGTACACGCCATGCACATTGCCGAAGGTCGCGGCCAGCAGGTACCGACCCTGTTCGCCACCGCCAAGTGCGGTGACGGTGTGCTCGTAGTCCTCCGCCGTGGTGTAGAGCTTCTCGTTGATCTCATGCGAGACCCCGTCCTCTTCACCACCGACAACGCCGATCTCCACTTCCAAGACGATTTTCGCCTTGGCGCAGGCTGTCAGCAGCTCGGTGGCGATCGACAGGTTGCGGTGCAACTCGGTGGCGGAGCCGTCCCACATGTGGGACTGGAACAGCGGGTTCTCCCCACGGCCCACACGCTCGTGGGAGATCGCGATCAGCGGCCGGACGAAGGTGTCGAGCTTGTTCTCGGGGCAGTGGTCGGTGTGCAACACGATGTTGACCGGGTACTTCGCGGCCACTACCCGGGCGAACTCGGCCATCGCGACCGAGCCGGTGACCATGTCCTTCACTTTGCCGCCCGAGGCGAACTCCGAACCACCGGTGGAGAGCTGCACGATGCCATCGCTGCTGGCCTCGGCGAACCCGCGCAGAGCCGCGTTCAGCGTCTCCGATGAGGTTACGTTGATCGCCGGGTAGGCGAACTCGTCCGCCTTCGCGCAGTCCAGCATCTCGCTGTAGACCTCGGGCGTCGCGATGGGCATAGTGAAACTACCTCCGGATATCTGGTGTTGGGCAGTCGTGGTGCACTGCCGGCAAGGCCGGCCAGGAATCGCTGCCGGCTGAGCCGACGATCACCAGCGCAGTATGTCTCACCGCTGGCGGCCAGATGCGATCGGATGCGCGTGATATGACCGCAGTACGTTTCCGGCGTGGCCACCGATGAACCTCTGGAGCGCATGACCGTGCAGCACTCGGTTGAGATGACCCTTGGC
>CAXUFG010000317.1:0-307 GCA_964250265.1 uncultured Pseudonocardiaceae bacterium
ACGGGATCACCTTTATCGCCCAGGTCGGGATGAATGCTGTGATGCTTGCGCTGCTTCCGCCGTTTCGCGGTGAGATCACCATTGCGTTCGTCATCGCGCAGGGCGTGGCGACGTCCATCAACTTTATCGTGCAACGCACGGTGATCTTCCGGCATTGACCTTCACCGTCCACCCGGACGGGTGGCGACCGCGACGCGCCGCGGCACAACGTGCGCGCCACGCTGGGCTATCACTCGCATGGAGCATTCCAAAAGTGGCACAATGAGTCGTGCGGGTTCGGGACCCCCAGCCGGATCCGCCGCCCCAC
>CAXUFG010000317.1:342-4385 GCA_964250265.1 uncultured Pseudonocardiaceae bacterium
GGAGGCTCCCCACCCGCGCCCCGCGGTCGGGGGCCCCACCCGCGGCGGCCCACCACGGTGCCGGTCTGCAGGATGGGTGGCTCGGCGTCGGGCACCCGGGGCTGGATGACCATGAGTTTGCCCCAGTCGGTGTCCCAGTTCTCCTTGAGGTAGGTCGGCTGCTCCTGCTGAATCGCCAGGATCTGTAGCCAGCCGATCGGGCCGCCGGCCTCCCGCGATGACCAGGTCCTGCTGTACTCGGTCAGCAGCTCGTCGGGCAGCAGCCGGTACTCGGGCACCTCGGCGATGCCGTTGCGGATCGCGAACGGGCGCACGCACGGGTGCACGAATCCCACCGGCCAGTCCATGAACACCGGGGGAGTCGGAGCCACCAGGTCGGTGAGTGAGCTCAGCACGGGAACCCGCGGGGCAGAGAACGCCAGCCAGCCCTCGTCGGTGACGTCGGCGTCGGTGGCGATCAGTCGCACGGCATCCGCGCCGGCGGCCCGGCCGGTCAACCCGAGACGGTAGTCGCGCCAACCGGGGGCGTTGGCGGTGGCCCGCCCGCCGATCGGGGTCTGGTCGATCACTCTGAACCCGCGATCAGTGCGCCGCGCGAACTCGGCGACCAGCGGGGTGGTGGCGGACAGTTTTCCGGCGACGGCGATGACCACAGGTGCCTGCCCCTGGCGAGCAGCCGCCGGCAGCGCGTACCACTCGGTGCGCAGGTTTCCGGTGCCCGGACTGACCGGGGAGAAGCTGGACCAGATCGGAATCGCGGTGCCACCGAGTCCCGACGGTGGCGTATCGATGGGGTTGTTGTCGTCGTTGCCCAGCTTCGGCAGGCGGTCACCCCTGGTACCGGCAACCTGCCCGCCGGCACTGTCCGACCCCGCCTGGGCCCGCCCCGTATCGGTCGCTGAGCCATTGCTGGGGGCGATCTGGCTCAGCGGGAAGCGGTTGACGTCGAAGCCTCGCTGCAGCGGGATGTCTGCCAGCAGCGTTCCATGCAGCGGGCGTAGCGCACCGGCGCGCCGGTCCGGCTCCACGGACACCGCATCGGTGAGGTTGCAACTGTGTCCGGTGATGTGGGCGATATTGGCGGCGGCCATGCTGTAACCGTCCCGCTGTTTGTGCATGGCCTTGACCATGGCGCCGACCTCGGCGAGCACCAGCAGCCCGCAGAACACCGCAATCGGGGCCGACGCGATCCGCAGGGCCCGCCGGCGCCCGCCGTGGCGGTCCGGCGTGGGTGGCGGGGGCTCGCCCGGCTCGTGCCGCAACCCCTCGATCACCGCAATCAATGCGGCCAGCACGGCGCCCACGATCAGCAGCGTGCTCGCTTGCACCCCGTTCACCGACGGCGGCTTGTCGAACCACGGCACCCCGTACTGCGAGACGTACCAGGGCGCGTTCGGCCCGGTCGAGGACATCGCCAGGATCACCAGCAGACCGCACAGGAACCACCAGCGGTTGCGCGCCGAGCGCAGCACACTCGAGCTGGTCGTCAGCGCGGTGAGCGCGGCCAGCGCGGCGCCGATCGAGGCCAACGCGCCGAAGTGATGAGTCCATTTGGTCGGAGTCAGCGCCAGCAGCGCCAGCGACGCCCCCGCGGTGCCCATCAGCCGCCTGCTGGGACCCAGGGCGGCGCCCGGGATGCCGCCGCGACGCAGCTGCACCACCAGGGTGGTGCCCAGGCACAGCAGCAGCAGCAGGACCGGGAAGCGGCGGGCCAGCGCCCCGTCCGGCACGTCGCTGAACAACCACTGGTAGCGATACGGTTCCTGGAACCAGGACAGGCTGGGCCCGATCTCGGTCCGGACCCGGGTGGCCTCCAGCACCCCGGCCAGCGTCTGATCGGCAAAGATCACCACGAGGACCAGCAGCCCGGCACCGAACACCGGACCCATCACCGCCACCTTGCCGGAGACCGCGGTGTGCTGGCGCAGCAGCCGCACCAGCGGTCGAACCGCCACCAGAAACGGTGCGACCGAGATGAACCCGGTCGGCGTCGCGGCGACGGTGAAGGCGGCCACGAGCAGGCCCAGCGCCAGCGGCAGTACCCGGCGGGTGGCCACCGCGCGTTCCACCGCGCACAGCACCAGCAGCGAGCCGATGGCCACCACCGGCTCCAGCCGCAGGCCGTTGTTGTAGGGCAGCCAGAACGCCAGGAACACCGCGGCAGCGGCCCACCCAGCAGCAGCACTACGGCGCACTTCCCGGCCCAGCCGCGGCAGCACCTCGCGGCTGATCAGCATCCAGCTGATGCCGCCCATCGCGAAGGAGGGTAGCCGCAGCCACGGTGGCACCGTGCTGATCTGTGACCAGTACGCGTACAGCTCATAGGGCCAGCCGAAGGGCGCCTCCGGGACGTTGAACCACCGGTAGTAGTTGCCGGTGTAGCCCATCTCCGCGCGGGTGCGGATCATCGTCAGGATGTAGCCGTCGTCGGAGGTGATCCCACCGATGACCACCCACACCGCCAGCACGGTGAGCACCGTGGCGTCCCGCCCGGTGGGGCGCCACCAGCCCGAGGGCAGCAGCCGCGGCGCCCGGCGACCGATCCGCCGGTCCAACCGGTGCAGCAGGATCAGGCTGAGCAGCACGGCCAACACAGCGCCCGCGATCGCGACGAGTTTCACCGGGTGCGGCACGGACTGGAACCGGGTGTCGGCGGTGATCTGCACCGACAGTCCCGTCACCGGGTCCCGCTTCTCATCGAGCCCCGTGTAGATGCCGGTCACCTGGGGCCGGACGTCCTGATCGACCTTGACGAACCGGGTCGCGCCGGCGGTGGCCGTGGTGCCCTTGGCGCTGGAGGTGACCTTGATCAGGCACTGCTCGGCGGTGGGTGGGATGGTGTTCAGCTCGATCTTGCCCAGCGCCTGACCGCGGCTGATCAGGATCAACTTCCCGTCCGTAACCTGCAGCACCATTCCCACCGCCGCCCCGTCCGTCGATCCCGGCGGGGTCGTGGACAGCAGAGAGGCCGGCTGGCTCGAGCGTGCGTTCACCGAAGTGGCCGCCGCGCACGGGACCGTGGCGGTCAGGTTCTGTGGCTGGAAGGTGACCAGCGGCGCATTGACCGGGGCGAGGTGTCCCGCGCGCGGCCAGGTGATCACGGTGGTGTCCTGGATCACGGGCAGCAGCGGTACCGCGACGGCGAGCAGCGCGCCGAGTAGGCCGAACACCGCGGCGGCCAGCCTGAGCAGCCGGGAGGCGCGTTTGGTCCCGTCGCCGACGGGATGGTGCTCGGCGGCCTCGTCAGCGCCGTTGTCGGAGCGCGAGGATCGGCGTGAGATCTCGATGTGCCCGGATGTCAGCACTCGCAGGAGGCTAGTCCAATGGGACTAGCGCTGTCCGACCCGTCCCCGGACTTTGGCAGGCGCTGACCGGACCTTTACTTTGGCTGCGCCGCGACTGGGGTGCGCTCAGTGCCGGTAGAAGCGTTCGGCCCGGCCTTGGCGAAGCAGCGTGAACCACCGCCGGAACGCTCGCGCGTCTCGTTTGGTCACCAGGAAGTACAGCCCGAATCGGAACACCTCGAGCATGCCGATCCGGCGCATTCCCGGCTGGGACAGCAGGTAGCCACGGTTGCGGTAGGTGTAGTACCGCTTGATGTCGTCAGCGGGGTCCTGCGCGTGGAAGTGCCCGCGCAGCATCGGCTTGAACTCCGCCGAGCCGTCAGGGTGTGCGTAGGAGGCTCGCAGGGTCGTGCCGAACCGCAGCCCGGAGCGGACCACCCTGCGGTGCACCTCCACCTCGTCGCCCCGGACGAACAGCCGGTAGTCCGGCACGCCGACGACGTCGAGCGCATCGGCACTGAACAGCGCGCCGTTGAAGAAGCTGGCGATGCCGGGCAGGAAGTCGGTCCCCAGCTCGCTGCGCATCCGCTTCCAGGTCAGCCCCCGGCGCATCGGGAACGCCAGCCGCTCCGGGTCATCGATGTTCACCACCACCGGGGAGATCACCGCGAGGTCACGCCGTTTGGCTTCCTCGAGCAAGGTCTGCAGCACCCGGACGTCCGCGGGGCGCCCATCGTCATCGGCGAGCCAGACCCAGTC
>CAXUFG010000318.1:0-4383 GCA_964250265.1 uncultured Pseudonocardiaceae bacterium
GCAGCGTGCCTATCGGCACCTCAAAACCCCCGCTCCGCCCGCTTATTGGGAATGGGGGAGGGTAGGGGGGTGACGCGGATCGTGGTGCTGGACTACGGATCGGGGAATTTGCGGTCTGCGGAACGGGCGTTGCGGCGGGCCGGGGCGGAGGTGGTAGTGACCGCTGACGCCCAGACCGCGCTCAACGCTGCCGGGTTGGTGGTCCCCGGGGTGGGGGCTTTTGCCGCCTGCATGGCTGGGTTGCGCTCGGTGCGCGGTGACCGGATCATCGGGCGCCGGCTGGCCGGAGGTCGGCCGGTATTGGCGATCTGTGTGGGGATGCAGGTGTTGTTCAGCCGGGGCGTCGAGCACGGAGTGGAGACCGATGGATGCGGTGAATGGCCTGGGACCGTGGAGCGGTTGAAGGCTGACGTGCTGCCGCACATGGGATGGAACACGGTGACGCCGCCGGCTGGCTCGCAGCTCTTCGCCGGCCTCGCCGCGGACGCCCGATTCTATTTCGTGCATTCCTACGCCGCGCGCCGCTGGGAGCTGGAGAGCTCCGGACCACTGCCGGCCCCGCTGGTGACCTGGGCCGAGCACGGCGAGCCGTTCGTTGCCGCGGTCGAGAACGGGCCGCTATGGGCGACCCAGTTCCATCCTGAGAAATCCGGCGACGCGGGCGCGCAACTGCTGCGCAACTGGATCGCGAAGCTGTAGCCACCGCCCAACCGCCTAGGGTGGGCCGGGTGAGTTTCGTGTTGCTGCCCGCCGTGGACGTCGCCGGCGGTCGGACCGTCCGCCTGACGCAGGGCCAGGCCGGTACTGAGACCGTTTACGGCGATCCGGTGGTTTCCGCCCTGGCCTGGCAGACCGGCGGCGCCGAGTGGATCCACCTGGTCGACTTGGATGCGGCATTCGGTCGCGGCTCCAATGCCGGACTGCTGGCCGAGGTCGTCGGCAAGCTGGACATCGCGGTGGAGCTTTCCGGAGGCATCCGGGATGACGCGTCGCTGCGGCGCGCGCTGGCCACCGGATGCGCCCGGGTCAACCTGGGCACTGCTGCGATTGAGGACCCGGCCTGGTGCCGTAAGGCGATCGCCGAGCACGGCGAGCGGGTCGCCGTGGGGCTCGACGTGCGGATCATCAACGGGCAGCACATCCTGGCCGCGCGCGGTTGGACCGCATCTGGCGGTGACCTCTGGGAGGTGCTCGAGCGCTTGGACGGCGACGGCTGCCCGCGCTACGTGGTGACCGATGTCACCAAGGACGGCACGTTGCGTGGACCCAACCTGGAGCTGCTCAGCGCGGTATGCGCCCGAACGGATGCCCCGGTGATTGCCTCCGGCGGAGTCTCAGGCGCCGCCGATGTGGCCGCCCTGGCCGCGCTGGCCCCGGAGGGCGTGGAGGGCGCGATCATCGGCAAAGCGCTCTACACCGGCGCGCTTACCCTCCCCGACGCCCTGGCCGCCGCCCGCTAGCCCGCACCTGCCCGGCGTGTCGCGCTCTCCTGCACAGTGTCGGCCTGCAGTGCCCGCCGCATAGGCTAGATAGATGGCTGTCGCCGTACGCGTGATCCCTTGCTTGGATGTCGATGCCGGCCGAGTGGTCAAAGGGGTGAACTTCACCGCGCTGCGGGATGCCGGCGATCCGGTGGAACTGGCCACTGCCTATGACGCTCAGGGTGCTGACGAGCTGACCTTCCTGGATGTCACGGCCTCCGCGGCGGATCGGGAAACCACCTATGACGTAGTGCGCCGGACCGCGGAGTGCGTGTTCATCCCGCTCACTGTCGGAGGAGGGATCCGGGAAGTGACCGATGTGGACCGCCTGCTGCGAGCCGGCGCGGACAAGGTGAGCATCAACACTGCCGCGGTGGCGCGCCCCGAGCTGCTGCGTGAAGCCAGTCACCGCTTCGGGGCCCAGTGCATCGTGCTCTCGGTGGATGCCCGGCGGGTCCCCTCCGGGGAGCAACCAACCCCCTCCGGGTTCGAGGTGACCACCCACGGCGGCCGGCGCGGTACCGGGATCGATGCGGTGGCCTGGGCTGCCCAGGGCCAACGACTGGGCGTCGGGGAGATCCTGCTCAACTCCATGGACGCCGACGGCACCAAAGCCGGCTTCGACATCGAGATGATCTCGGCAGTACGCGCGGTCGTCACGGTGCCGGTGATCGCTAGCGGCGGAGCGGGCGAGGTGGAGCACTTCCCACCCGCAGTCGCGGCCGGTGCCGACGCGGTGCTCGCAGCTAGCGTCTTTCACTTCGGGCAACTACGGATCGGCGAGGTCAAGGACGGCTTACGCGAAGCGGGGGTGACCGTCCGGTGAGCGGACTGGACCCGCAGATCGCTGAGAACCTCAAGCGCAATGCCGACGGACTGGTGTGCGCCGTAGCGCAGCAGCGCCGCACCGGCGAGGTGCTGATGGTGGCCTGGATGGACGACGAAGCGTTGCACCGCACGCTGAGTACCGGGCGGGCCACCTACTGGTCGCGTAGCAGGCAGGCCTACTGGGTCAAGGGTGAGACCTCCGGACACACTCAGCACGTGCACGAGGTCCGGCTGGACTGCGACGGCGACGCCGTGCTGCTCCTCGTCGACCAGGTTGGCCCCGCCTGCCATACCGGGGCACTGACCTGTTTCAGCAGGTCAGTGCTCGTGAGTGGCGTTGGGTGCTAGAACACTGTTATGCGCTCACGAGCACGCCCGTGAGGTAGCGCTGCAGGTTGGGGGCGATCGCCGCGACCACGGTGTCGTGGTGAGCGGAGGCCAGCGGCTCGAGGCGGATCACGTAGCGGATCATCGCGAGGCCCGTTATCTGGGTTCCGCACAGCGCCGTGCGCAGCTCGAGCTGGTCCGGCGCGACCGCGGAGACGATCCGACCGAAAACCACCCGGCTGACGAACTCGCGCATCATCCGTGCTGCTGCTTCATGACTGGCAACGCTGCGCACCAGGGCAGTCAGCGCTCCACCGCCGTTGGTGTCCCAGACGGTCAGGAAGGTGCGCAGGATCCGCTCGGCGGTCTGTCCGGGATCCCCGTCGAGGACCCGGCGGATGATGTCCTCAGGGTTGACCGGCAGCTGCAGGGCGGCGACGAACAAACCATCCTTGCCGCCGAACCAGTGGTTGACCATCGCTGGATCCATCCCAGCCCGCTGCGCGATGGTGCGAACCGTGGCGCCGTCAAACCCGCGCTCGGTGAATTCCACCCTGGCTGCTTCAAGCAGCGCCGCCCGGGTGTCCTCCCCACCCGAACGGCGCCCGCGGGGACGGGCTTGCCCGCCGACCTTATCCATCACTGGTGATCTCCATTTTCAACAATTGATGAAAAGGTACGCCGAGCACACTCTGGAGTCAACGGCGGGCACAATGTCTCCCATGGTCAGTATCGGCGCCACCGGGATCGGACGAGTCCATCTAGATCGGGAGCGGTTTCGCGCCCTGGCCACCGATCGCCGGGTCATCCCGGTCACCCGCACACTGCTCGCCGACGGCGAGACCCCACTGGGCGTGTACCGCAAGCTCGCCCACGGCCGGGCGGGCACGTTCCTGTTCGAGTCGGCGGAGAACGGCTCCTCCTGGTCGCGCTGGTCGTTCGTTGGGGTGAACAGCGCCGCCACGCTCACCGAGTCCTCTGGCCGCGCGGTCTGGCGCGGGACGCCGCCGGTCGGGCTCCCCGGCGTGGCGGGGGCATGGACGGGCACGCCGCTGGAGGCCTTGCAGCAGACCGTGGCGGCATTGCACACCGAGCCGCTGCCGGGCCTGCCCCCGCTGACCGGCGGGATGGTCGGCTACCTCAGCTACGACGCGGTCCGGCGCCTGGAGCGACTGCCCGAGTTGGCGGTCGATGACCTCAAGGTGCCCGAACTGGTGATGCTGTTGGCCACCGACCTCGCCGCGATGGACCACCATGAGGGCACCATCACGTTGATCGCTAACGCGATCAACTGGGACGATTCCCCGCAACGCGTCGATGAGGCCTACGACGATGCGGTGGCCCGGCTGGACGCGATGGTCGCGAGGTTGTGCCGGCCGGCACCCGCCAGCACGGCGGTGTTCAGCCGGCCGGCACCGGAGTTCCTGCGCCGGCGCAGTCCCGAGCAGTATCACGCCGCCGTTGAGGCGGCCAAGGAGGCGATCCGCGCCGGCGAGGCGTTCCAGGTGGTGGTCTCCCAGCGCTTCGAGATGACCACCGACGCCGATCCGTTGGACGTCTACCGGATCTTGCGCGCCACCAACCCCAGCCAGTACATGTACCTGCTCACCCTGGAGGACTTCAGCATCGTCGGCTGCAGCCCGGAAGCTCTGGTGACCGTGCGGGACGGGAAGGTCGCGATGCACCCGATCGCCGGCACCCGCCCCCGCGGCGCCGCCCCGGACGAGGACTGCATCCTGGAGAAGGA
>CAXUFG010000319.1:0-4376 GCA_964250265.1 uncultured Pseudonocardiaceae bacterium
GTCGGGGGGTGGTGGGTGCTGGGCTCGCTTCAGCCCGTCGACGAGCGCATTGATGCCCGCGACGAACCGTTCGTCGCGGTTGTCGAGCCAGACGTGCTCGCCGAGGGCGATCAGGGTGGGGAAGCGGTCACCAGGAAGCGACCGGAAGAACTCATGCAGCCGCTTTCTGGTCGCCGCGTCCTGGACACGCTGTTCGTTGACGGAGACGCGGGGGCTGCTGACCTCAAACCCGATGGTGTAGTCGACGATGAGGAAGAACGCGAGGCCGGCTTCGCGGTGCGGGAACCCGGCGTTGTGCAGTGGCAGCAGGAACGCTTCGGCCAAGGCAAGGGAGTGCGGCCCGAGGGGGTCGCGTGTTTTCAGCAGGCCAGCGACCCCAGGATGATCTTCCAGTACCTTCTGCAGCCGATGAGCGAGTACCGTGATCTGCTCGGTCCAGGGCAGCGCGTGGTTGATGTCGCAGTCGACCTCGGCGAGTACGCCGTCCACGATCAGGTCCTGGAGTTGCTCTTTACTCCGTACGTGGCGGTACAGCGCGCCGGGGACCACCCCGAGACGGGCGCCCAGGGTGCGCATGGTCAGCGCCTCGACGCCTTCCTGGGCGATCAACGTGAGTGCCTGGTCCACCACGCGCTCCCGGGTGAGCGTGCGCCGGACCTCTTCCTCGGTTTCCGGGGCGTTGAACCACAGCGAGCGCGACTCTTCGGCGCGACGCCGTCTGGGCGTGCCCGTCTGTTGCTCCCGCACCGACGTTTCCCCTCGACGAGCATTGACGGTGAACTGCGTTCACGATAACGTGAACATAGCAGCTTGACAAGTGAACATCCTTCGCATTGCGTGGGACCTAGGTTCATCCCGAGCCGCCGAACAGCTGAATAAGGGAAGTTTTGAGATGGCCATCATGACGCGCTGGGATGCCTTCCATGACCTGCGCGGAGCGCAGGACCAGATGAATCAGATGTACAAGTTGCTTGTCCAGGCGGCCGGTCAGGAGGCTTCACAGTCCGGCACCGGTGCGACCAGCTCCCCAGCCTGGGCGCCTCCGGTCGATATCTCCGAGCGCAAGGACGCCTACGTTCTTACCGTCGAACTGCCTGGTGTCAAGGTCGAGAACCTCGAGATCGCGTTCCAGGACGGTTTGCTCACAATCCAGGGCGAGCGGACGCTGACTCAGGACTCAACCGATGAGCAGTTCCATGTGCTGGAGCGCCGCTACGGACTTTTCCGTCGCTCGATCACACTGCCCCTGCATGTGCAGGCCGATGCCATCGAGGCATCGACCGAAGACGGCGTGCTGCAGGTGGTGGTGCCCAAGGTGGAGGAAGCCAAGCCCAAGCGCATCGAGGTACACGCGGTTCGGGCGCTGACCCCCACTACCGCCGACGAACCGGAGGGCACTCCCGCTGACGAGGAACAGGAAGCGGCCAGCGGAGGTGGTCGTATCAATGCCATGCGTGAGCACGGCCACGTCGACGCCGGGTTCCTTGAACAGCGCAGCGAAGAAGGCTGATGCCGGTGGGGTGGGGAGGTGGTGCGGTGGCGCGACCTGGCAGTCCGCTGCGGTGGCGGTGGCAGGCGCACCGGGCGGAGTTCCTCAGCCGCCCCGCCTTCGCCGCCCCAGCGCTGGCCTAGGCGGGCTGCGCCACCGGCGCCGGGTCAGGTTGTCGACCACTACATTACTGCGTAACAGGTCAAGACTCGTCAATTTTTCTGGCGTGCTGGGGCAGGGTGGCGAGGGTGATGGAGCCGTCGATGACGCCTCGGGCGACGTCGCTGTTTCTGCGGGCGTGGTCCCGGAGCCGGGCGAAGACGTCGGGAAAGTCCAGACCGGCGCGCTCGGCAAGCAGTCCTACGGCCTGTTCGACGATGATCCGGTTGTTGAGGGCGGTCTGTAGTTGCTCGGTGACGATCTCGCTGCGTCGCAGCGCGCGCTCGTGCAGGATCCCGATGGTGGCGACGTCGGCCAGGGCCTGGCCGACCCGGAGGTCGCCGGGCTGCAGCGGGCCGGGTTGGGTGCTGAACAGGTTCAGCCCGCCGATTGTCGCTGAACGCAGTCGCATCGGCAGGGCGTGGACCGCGCGGAAACCTTCCTGCACAGCCCGGGGCGCGAACTGCGGCCATCGATCGGCGGTCTCGGTGAGATCCGATGCGCTGATCGCCCGGCCCGTGTGGAAGCAGTCGAGACCGGGCCCCTCGTTGGTCTGCAGCTGGAGCAGCTCCAGCAGCCGGACTGCTTCGGTGGAGTAGGCCATCACCTGCAGCGCTCCGCGCCCGTCAGACAACAGTATTCCCGCGGTGTCCACGGCGAGCAGCTGCGTGCAGCTCTCCACCAGGTGGTGCAGCAGGTCGATGACGTCGTAGTCATCGACAAGGGTGTCGGCCAGGACAACGAACGCATATCTGCAACTGTTGTGTACGGATCGGCTGGTCACGGCGATGGTCACCAGCGGCCATCGGCTTGAACCCAGCCAAACCCGTGGTCGTGGCCGCCTGATGCACCCCCGGCTGGGCTGGCTCACGCGAAGGGGTGCGGGGATCGTCAGCGGAACCGGGGTTTCTTCATCAGGGCCTCACTCTCGAGCTTGTGCACCCGCTCATCGGGGCCGATCTGCCGAAACACGTCCGCGGGTGAGGCGAAGCGGCCGAAGTCCTCAGCGAACGAGGATTCGAATGGTGTGCTATTAGGCGAGGTACGGTCTCCTCGTAATGACCAGGTCCGGGATTCGATTTCCCCGAAGTGGCTCCACGATTCTGACCTGGGAAAATAGCCTAGGTCAGAGTCTATTGTGTACGGGCGCGCACTTGCCACTCCATCCCGTCGTTTCTCATGGAATCAACCATGGTGCTAGATCGGTTGATCATGCTGATGTGCTGCACGTCGGTGTCGGTGGTCTTGCGCGTCGGGTCGCACCACGGCGGGCACTCGGTGGGGCGGGCTTCTTGGAGGCAGCTGCCGGGCACGGAAGGCGTTCCAAACCTACTGCGCCCACTCGATTGTGACTTTGGCTGTAGGCGTCACTCCACTTTGGCGCGGCGACCCCGTTAGCCTCGGGGTTATGAGCGTCGCTGCCCGGCTGCTGTTCGCCTTCGACAACTCCTATGTGCGTGAACTGGAGGGCCTGTACGAGCCGTGGCGAGCGACACCGGCGCCTGCACCCCGGCTGTTGGCGCTCAATGAGGAGCTGGCCACAGAGCTGGGTGTCGATGCCGATGCGCTGAGAGCAGCTGACGGTGTCGCCGTCCTGGCCGGCAACGCCACGCCCGAGGGGGCCTCGCCGGTAGCGCAAGCCTACGCCGGCCATCAGTTCGGTGGGTTCGTGCCCCGCCTCGGCGATGGCCGAGCGCTCCTGCTCGGCGAGGTGCTCGACGTTCACGGGCGCCGTCGCGACCTGCACTTGAAGGGCTCGGGACGTACGCCGTTCGCCCGAGGTGGTGATGGAAAGGCACCCGTCGGCCCGATGCTGCGCGAGTATGCGATCGGTGAGGCGATGCACGCGCTAGGCATCCCCACTAGCCGGGCGCTCGCTGTGGTGGCGACCGGTGATCACGTCGCGCGGGACACGATGCTGCCCGGCGCAGTGCTCACCCGCGTCGCGGCGAGCCATATCCGGGTGGGCACGTTCCAGTACGCAGCAGCGCACGATGGGCCGACGCTCGTGCGGCGCCTCGCCGATTACGCAATCGCGCGTCACCACCCCCATGCGGTCGAGGCGGAGAACCCGTACCTAGCGTTTTTCGAGAGCGTCATCGACGCCCAGGCATCGCTGGTCGCTCGCTGGATGCTCGTCGGGTTCATCCACGGTGTCATGAACACCGACAACATGACGATCTCCGGCGAGACCATCGACTACGGTCCGTGCGCGTTCATGGATGCCTTCGACCCTGCCACCGTGTTCAGCTCGATCGATCACGGCGGTCGCTACGCATACGGCAACCAGCCGCGCATCGCGCAGTGGAACCTGGCGCGGTTGGCCGAGACATTGCTGCCCCTGTTCCACGTCGAGACGGATACGGCACTTGCGGCGGCCACCGACGTGCTGCAGTCGTTCCCCGACCGTTACGACCGGTACTGGAGCCACGGGATGCGCGCCAAGTTGGGTGTGGCAGCTGCCCCACGATCCGACAGCGCGCTGATCGAAGACCTGCTGGGGCTGCTGCATGCACAGAGGGTCGACTTCTCCTCGTGCTTCCGGGCGCTGTCCTCGGCAGTGCGCGGAGATGCGGCACCTGCGCGATTGCTCTTCGCCGAACCCTCCGCCTTCGACGCGTGGGCCGACCGTTGGCGGGCACAGCTGTCGTCCCAGGAGTCGGACCCACGGACGATCGCGGACGCGATGGACCGGGTCAATCCGGTCTACATCCCGCGGAACCACCAG
>CAXUFG010000320.1:0-4370 GCA_964250265.1 uncultured Pseudonocardiaceae bacterium
AGCTCAGGAGGGTCGAGGCCACCGAGGGCCGTAGCCGAATGGACCGCAAGAAAATACTTCGCAACCCGCTGTTGTGGGTGGTAGGCGGGTTGCTCCTGTACTACGCCTTCGGCTTCCTGCTGGACGACACCCGGGGGTACAGCCAGGTCACCACCTCGCAGGCGCTGACGCAGCTGTCCGACCACAACGTCAAGCAGGCGACCCTGGAGGACAAAGAGCAGCGGCTGCGCCTGACCCTGGACCACCCGGTCCCGGGTGTCCAGGGCACCAAGGTGCTCACCCAGTACCCGGCGCAGAGCACCGATCAGGTCACCCAGGCGCTGCGCGACGCGCAGGTCTCGGGCGGCTGGGATACCAAGGTCACCCAGCAGTCCCTGCTGTTCCAGGTGCTGATCTACCTCATCCCGCTGGGTCTGTTGCTGTTGCTGCTGCTGTGGATGATGAACAACGTCCAGGGCGGCGGCAACCGGGTGCTCAACTTCGGTAAGTCCAAGGCCAAACAGCTGAGCAAGGACATGCCCAAGACGACGTTCGGCGACGTCGCGGGCGCCGATGAGGCCGTCGAGGAACTCGAGGAGATCAAAGATTTCCTCGCCAACCCGGGTCGCTACCAGGCGCTCGGCGCCAAGATTCCCAAGGGCGTGCTGCTCTACGGGCCGCCCGGCACCGGCAAGACGCTGCTGGCTCGCGCGGTCGCCGGTGAAGCAGGTGTGCCGTTCTACTCCATCTCCGGTTCCGATTTCGTGGAGATGTTCGTCGGCGTGGGCGCCAGCCGCGTCCGGGATCTGTTCGAGCAGGCCAAGCAGAACTCGCCCTGCATCATCTTCGTCGACGAGATCGATGCGGTGGGCCGGCAGCGTGGCGCCGGCTTGGGCGGTGGCCACGATGAGCGCGAGCAGACCCTCAACCAGCTGCTGGTCGAGATGGACGGCTTCGACGCCCGTGGCGGCATCATTCTCATCGCCGCGACCAACCGCCCGGACATCCTGGACCCCGCGTTGCTGCGGCCCGGCCGCTTCGACCGGCAGATCCCGGTCTCCGCGCCGGATATCCAGGGCCGTCGGGCCATCCTGGAGGTGCACTCCCAGGGCAAGCCATTCGATACCGACGTCGACCTCCAGGGGTTGGCCAAGCGGACCGTCGGCTTCTCCGGAGCTGATCTCGCCAACGTCATCAATGAGTCCGCGCTGCTCACCGCCAGGGAGGGTGGCAAGCTCATCAACGGCGCCGCGCTGGAGGAAGCGGTCGACCGGGTGATCGGCGGCCCGCGGCGGAAGAACCGGATCATCTCCGAGCGCGAGAAGAAGATCACTGCTTACCACGAAGGCGGCCACGCGCTGGCGGCCTGGGCGATGCCGGACATCGATCCGGTGTACAAGCTCACGATCCTGCCCCGCGGGCGCACCGGCGGGCACGCGCTGGTGGTGCCCGAGGACGACAAGCAGATGATGACCCGGTCGGAGATGATCGCCCGGCTGGTGTTCGCGCTGGGTGGGCGCTCGGCGGAGGAGCTGGTCTTCCACGAGCCGACCACCGGGGCATCCTCGGACATCGAGCAGGCCACCAAGATTGCCCGCGCGATGGTCACCGAGTACGGCATGAGCGCGCGCCTGGGTGCGGTGAAGTATGGCCAGGAGCAGGGCGACCCGTTCCTCGGCCGCTCCGCGGGCCGGCAGTCCGACTACTCCCTCGAGGTTGCGCACGAGATCGATGAGGAGGTGCGGGCGCTCATCGAGGCCGCTCATACCGAGGCGTGGGAGATCCTCAACACCTATCGGGACGTCCTGGACGAGCTGGTCGCCGAGCTGCTGGAGCGGGAGACACTGCACCGCAAGGACCTCCAGCGAGTGTTCAACCGGGTGGAGAAGCGACCGCGGATCACGGCGTTCAACGACTTCGGCGGGCGTACCCCGTCCGACAAGCCGCCGATCAAGACGGCTGGTGAGCTGGCCAAAGAACGTGGTGAGCCATGGCCTCCGGTACAGCCGACCAGGGAGCCCACACCAGTGGGTGTGGTGCCGGGCGGGGACGATCTGCCCGGCGGCCCTCCACGCCCCTCGCCGGGACATCCCGGGCCCAACGGTGCGGGGCCTCACCCGGGCTACTCAGCGGGTGTGGTCAACGGCGCACCTGGGCAACCGCAGCCGAGCCCCGGACAGTCCGGCTTGCCCTCGTATTCCCAGCCCTACCCGCTGCCGCCGCGTGGATCGGATGGTTCGCAGGGACCGGGCAGCAGCGGTAACGGCCCACCCAATTACGGCGCACCGCCAGGATGGCGGCCCGCTACCGAACCTCCCAACCCATCGTGGCGGCCCGCGCCTCCTGCCGCTCGCCCACCGCAGGACGGTCCGGCGGACGACTAACCCGTTACCCGGCACCGGCGTGGGTTCGCACCGGTTCTTCGATCACGCCCGAGCCGAGGCGGCCGTGCGTGAGCTCCTGATCGCCTGCGGTGAGGACCCGGACCGGGAGGGGTTGCGCGAGACCCCGGCCCGGGTCGCGCGGGCCTACCGGGAGATGTTCGCCGGGTTGTTCCTCGACCCCGACGCGGTGCTGGAGCGGACCTTCGACGAAGGGCACGATGAGCTCGTGCTGGTCAAGGACATCGCGATGTACAGCCAGTGTGAACACCACTTGGTGCCGTTCCACGGCACGGCGCACGTCGGTTACATCCCGAATGCGGCGGGTCGGGTAACTGGGCTCTCGAAGCTGGCGCGGCTGGTCGATCTCTATGCCAAGCGCCCGCAGGTGCAGGAACGGCTCACCTCTCAGATCGCCGACGCGCTGATGCGCAGGCTGGAGCCGAGAGGAGTGATCGTGGTGATCGAGGCCGAGCACTTGTGCATGGCGATGCGTGGGGTCCGCAAGCCCGGATCGACCACCACCACCTCGGCCGTCCGGGGGCTGTTCAAGACCAGCGCCTCCTCCCGCGGCGAGGTGCTGGACCTGATGATGCGGAGATGATCGTGCACCCGGCGCTGCCCGCCCCCGGCCGGTGCGTGGTGATCGGCATCATCAACGTCACACCGGACTCCTTCAGCGACGGCGGACGGTACCTGGACCGCGATGACGCGGTGGCGCACGGCCTCGCGTTGCGGGCCCAGGGGGCCGACCTGGTCGACGTCGGAGGCGAGTCCACCCGCCCGGGGGCGCGTCGGGTGGATGCGGCCACGGAGATCGCCCGGGTGGTGCCGGTCCTGCGTGAGCTGGCCGCCAGCGGCGTGCCATGCAGCGTGGACACCACTCGCGCGGCTGTCGCCGAGGCGGCTCTGGAGGCCGGCGCGGTGATCGTCAACGACGTCTCGGGAGGGCTGGCCGATCCCGCGATGGCCTCGACGGTGGCGCGGTGCCGGGTCCCGTGGATTCTCATGCACTGGCGCGGGCACAGCGCGAAGATGGACGAGCTGGCCAGCTATCAGGACGTGGTCGCCGAGGTGCGCGCCGAGCTGGTGGCCCGGGTGGACGCCGCGGTGCTCGCTGGGGTGGACCCGGCCGCATTGTTGCTGGATCCCGGGCTCGGCTTCGCCAAGAACGCGGCGCACAACTGGGCGCTGCTCCGGCGCCTGGAGGTGCTGACCGAGCTGGGTTTCCCGGTGCTCGTCGGGGCATCCCGCAAGCGATTCCTGGGCGCCCTGCTGGCTGACCGGGACGGCGTGCCCCGCCGCTGTGATGGCCGGGACACCGCCACCGCCGTGGTGTCCGCGCTGGCGGCGGCGGCGGGCGCGTGGGGAGTCCGGGTGCATGATGCGGCGGCCTCACGCGATGCCGTCGCCGTCGCCGACGCCTGGCGGGCCAGCTCCCCCACCACGGTTCGTCCCGCCAGAGGAGCGCCGTGACCATCGGCGGAGACCGGATCACTCTCACCGGGTTGCGGGTGCATGGCCGGCACGGCGTGCACGAGTACGAGCGGGTGAACGGGCAGGAGTTCATCGTTGACGTAACCGTCTGGCTGGACCTTGCGCCTGCTGCGGACACCGATGCGCTGCCCGCGACGCTCGACTACGACGCGCTGGCCCAACGGGCTGCCCAGATCGTCGGCGGGGACCCTTGCAACCTGATCGAGACGGTGGCCGCGCGAATCGCCGCCGACGTACTCCGCGACCAGCGCGTCCACGCCGTCGAGGTCACCGTCCACAAACCAGCCGCCCCCCTGTCCCACCCCTTCACCGACGTCGCCGTCACCACCCACCGTTCCCGGGACAAGCAATGATCGGAGCCCCACATGGAGCCATAACGGGCCAATCGGGGGGTCGTGGACCCCGATATGTCTCCATGTCGGGGGTTCGGCGGTGAGTGCGGCGGTGCTGTCGATCGGGTCTAACGTTGGCGATCGGTTGGGATACTTGCGGGGGTGCGTGGCGGCGTTAGCG